>NZ_DKTN01000003.1:0-461712 GCF_002473065.1 Limnobacter sp. UBA7229
GGCGCAGCATCGGCCACTGGTGAAAAGTCAGTGGCTATGGCAAGCGGATACGAAGGAACAGCCATGGCCGCCGAGGGTTGCGCAATCTTCCTAGTTTACCGCGACGCAGATTACAACATCGTCCACGCCCGTGCCAGCAAGGTTGGTCAAAACGGTATAGAGCCAGGGAAGTTTTACAAACTGACCCCAACCGGTGAATTTCAGGAGGTCACAAATGGCTGATTCCAAAAAATGCCCGCCGTGCAACCAGAACTGCGAACAGGGCGATACCTGCCCAGTCTGGCTGCAGATGAATGAAAACACGGAGCACGAAGACGACCAGCCCACCCACACCGATTCCATGGTGATCAGCCTGGTACTGGGCACCGCTGCCACATGCCTGATGGCGGGTTTCGTGTTCGGCAAATGGACCGGCGAAGAGCGTGCCTTTAATACCCTTTCAGCAACCACCGTTTGCAACCTACAGGAGTACCTGCGATGAAAGACAGCCACATTTCCACACCGCGCACCAGCAAGAACTGCACGTTCAGCGGCAGCTACCGTGCAGCCAATGACGACGAGTTCATTGTCATGGTCAAAAACGCAGCCAAGGTGGTGGTGCCTTTCCTGGTGGGTGCTGCGGTTTCTGCCCTGTCGCTTATTTCGATGGGTGCGGTGTGAATCCAGACATGCTCAACAAGCTGCAGGAGTCGCTTGCCGATTCAATTAAAGGCAAGCCACCTGTGCGCCTGCGTGCGTCCAGCGTTGGGGATTTGTTCGACTGCCCCGATCGCTGGATTGCTGTGCACATCGAAGGCCTGCGTGTGCGCCAGAACTTCCGCGCCACCATGGGCACGGCCATTCACGCCGGCACTGCGCACTTCGACACTGAAGTGCTGCAGGGCCAAACACCAAGCTTATTGGCTGCAACTGAATGCACCGCTGAAGCCCTGCGCAACAGCGATGAAGAAACCGTGTGGGACATTCGCCGCGAAGAAGCCGAGGGCATTGCCGTGTCGCTGACACACAAGTACTGCACCGAGGAAAGCCCGAAGCATCACTTTGTTGAGGTTGAGAAAACCTGCGAAAGCCTGGTGTTAACCGATGTGGGTTTGGAGATTACTGGTCAGGTCGACCGCATCCGTGAGGTTGGCAACAAGTACGGTCCAGCCGACTTGAAAAGCGGTGTGCAGGCCGTGAACCGCGAAGGCCACGCCAAGACACAGGCCCATGCTCCCCAACTGGGCGTGTACAGCCTGCTGGGTGAATTTAGCACCGGTAAGCCGATGGAACTGCCCTCTTTGATCATCGGCATGCAAACCGCCAAGACCCGCGAGAACCAGCGCATTGCCGCCACGGAAGTTAATGGTGTGCGCGAGGTGCTACTGGGCAACGACGAACGCCCCGGCCTGCTTTTCAATGCCGCCCTGATGATCCACGGCGTGATACCGCCCTACGGAAACCCGCGGAGCATGCTCTGCCATGAAAATTTTTGCCCCCGATACAACAACAACTGTTTTTGGAGAAAGTAAG
Organism: Limnobacter sp. UBA7229; assembly: GCF_002473065.1. Taxonomy (NCBI): domain Bacteria; kingdom Pseudomonadati; phylum Pseudomonadota; class Betaproteobacteria; order Burkholderiales; family Burkholderiaceae; genus Limnobacter; species Limnobacter sp. UBA7229. Next base: position 1,513 of record NZ_DKTN01000003.1, read on the forward strand.
CAATGAACACACTTGCAAATCTGCAGCGCCCGGCTGCTCAAGACGTCCGCGTGGATATGTTCAGCCTTCAAGGGTTTGAACTTGCACAACGCATTGCCAAAGCATTTTCTTGCAGCGATGCGGTACCTGTTGCCTTTCGTTCCCATGTGCTGAAGAAAGACAAGACCGGCGAGTTTTGGGTTGAAAACCCAGCTGCCCTGGGCAATTGCATTGTCGCCATTGAAGTGGCCCAGGCAGTTGGCATGTCAGTCACTGCGGTTATGCAGAACGCTGATGTCATCCAAGGCAAGTTGCGCTGGTCGGGCAAATTCGTGATTGCAGCCATCAACGCCAGTCGCCGCTTTACTCCACTGGAATTCAAATTTGAAAACCTTGGGAAGATCAAGGCCACCTACAAAGAGAAACAGGGCTGGAACGATCAGAAGAAGAAATACGACTTTATCGATCGAACCGTCGAAGTCGACAACATTGTGTGCACCGCTTTTGCCTACATGATCGAAAACGGTCAGCGTACAAACAAGCGTATTGAAGGCGCACCTGTATCAATGAAGATGGTTGTTGAGGAAGGTTGGTACGGCAAAAGTGACAGCAAATGGCAAGGCGAAATGAAACACCTGATGTTTCAGTACCGCGCCGGCAGCTTCTTCGGAAACATTCACGCCCCCGACATCGTCATGGGCATGGGCCGCACCGCTGAGGAAGAGCGAGACATGGGCACTTTGATTCCCCAGGAAGACGGCAGCTACACAGCAAGTGTCGATGAACTCAAGTTCAATTCCGCATCTGAAAGCCAGGTTTCCGATTCAAAAAAGGCCCAAACCGAAACAGTTGTGGAGAAAAGCGCGACAGGGACGGAAAGCGACGGTGACCAATCGACCTCTGAAATGACCGCTGAAGAAAAGGCAGAGATCGCAGCCAAAGAGCAGGCCGAGGCGGAAGCAGCCGAGCAAGGCCAGCAAGCCGAGACCACCACCCGAGCCGCGCGGACCACCCGTGCACGCACCCAAGCCAACATTGAGTAAACCAGCATCGCGGGAATAAGGAAGCTGTCATGTTCAAGAATTTAATTGTATTCAGACTCACCAAATGGGAAGAAACCCCAAAGTCTCTGGAAGAAAAGCTGTCAAAAGATGTGCTGCATCCTTGCGGAGGACTCGACATTCAAACGCGTGGCTGGATGCCTGCAAAAGCAGAAGGCGGGCCATTTGTGCATCAGTGCGGCAAGCATTTGCTCATCTCGCTTGGTGTTGAGAAAAAGCTTTTGCCAGGCACCGTTATCAACCAGTTCACCAAAGTCCGTGCGGCTGAAGTTGAAGAACGCGAAGGCTACAAACCGGGTCGCAAGCAGATGAAGGAAATCAAGGAAGGCGTGACCGACGAGCTGCTGCCCCGTGCATTCGCCATTCGCAGCCAGGTCAAAGCATGGATCGACACCGAAAACAGCTGGCTTGTTGTCAATTCATTTGGCACAGCAAAAGCCGAAGACCTGGTTGGCCTGCTTATGAAAAGCGTTGAAGGTTTCAGCGTTGCATTGGTGAAAACCAAGACCAGCCCTGTTGTCGCCATGACGTCCTGGTTGGCCAACAACGAAGCGCCTGAAAACTTCACCATCGATCAAGACTGTGAACTTGAAAGCCGCGGCGAACAACGCGCAAAAGTGAAGTATTCACGCCACAGCCTCGAAACCCAAGAAATCAGCAACCACATCCAAAACGGTAAAGACGCCACACGACTTGCTTTGACTTGGAATAACAAAATCTCTTTTGTCCTCAACGAGCATTTTGAATTCAAGCGCGTTGACCCGCTCGATGTGATCAAAGAAAAAGCCGCTTTGAGTGCCGATGACGACTCATTCGATTCCGACTTTGCATTGATGACCGGCGAATTCCCGCAACTTATTGGAGCGGTCGTTGATGCCCTTGGTGGTTTGCAGCACATCGACGGACCACTTTTCGAACAACCAGAAGCCGAGGAGGCCTGAGCCATGCGCATCAACTCAATCAACGTATCCAACTTCCTGCGTGTGAAGCAGGCCAACATCGAATTCGAGCGCCCAGTGGTGCTGGTTGCGGGCCCCAACGGCAATGGCAAATCGTCACTGGCCGAGGCGGTGCGCATGGCCTTCACCGAAGAACCCACTCGTGTGAAGAATAAAAAGGACTATGAAAAACTGGTCCACGATGGTGAAAAGATCGGCAGCATCAACATCACCCACAGCCAGGGCGAGACCAGCTTCGTGGTGCCCAAGGGCAAGGGCGAGGGGCAAATTACTCATGGCGCCATGAACTGCTGCCTTGATTCAAACCTGTTTGCCCGCTTGGGACCACAGGAACGCCGCGAGTTTTTGCTCAAGCTGACGGGCGTGAAGTTGACCCCAAAGTTTGTAGTCGATGCCCTCATTACACGTGGTGTAAACAAGGAAAAAGCTGACCAGGTTATTCCCCTGCTTTCAGGTGGCATTGCCACGGCGCAAACAGAAGCCCAGGCCAAAGCCCGAGACGCAAAGGTTGTGTGGAAAAACACGACCGGCGAGACCTACGGCAGCGAAAAAGCCGAAGGCTGGAAGGCCGAGGTGCCCGAGTTCGACCAGGACAAGATCAATGTACTGACCGAAAACATCGAGGAGCTGCAAAAGCAGATCGATGAAACCAACCAGGCCATTGGCGCGGTTCAGTCACCAGGTGAAAACATCGAGGAGCTGCAAAAGCAGTTGGCAGCGGCCCGCGAGAAAGGCACGCAGTACGCGCGCATTCAGGACAAGTTGCTGGTGGATGAAGCCCAGCTGGTTGAGTGGCAGGAAAAAGTTGATCAGGCCAAAGCTGCTGCCAAAGGCAAGCGCGAAGGTTTGATCCATGAACTGGCTTTCGCGCTGGCTGACTTGACCAATGAACAACAACCCTTGGGCACCGAACGCGAGACATACCAGAAAGCGATCACGCTGCTGTGCACATACGAAGACCACCACGGCCCGATCGAAGAGCAATTTAATGAATCCTTGGCAGCCAAGCTACCCGAGTACCAAAGGGCCTTTGAGCTGATCAACAACAGCGTCAACAACGGAAAGCGCGACCTTGCAGCAGCTGATGCCGCTGCTCAACTGGCGCTTCAAATTGAAGAAAAAATCGCCTTGGCCAAGGACAGCCAGGCACAGACCGAGCAGCTTGCAGCCCTCAGAACCAAGTTGGCCGAACTGCGCGCCGAGCTTAAAACCAAGGAAACCGCACGCGACCAAGAAGTGCAGAAGATGCGCGCCGCCGACCAGGCTGGATTGCGCACTGAACAGGCCACCGCCGCCCATGAGGATGTGAAAGCCTGGGAAGAAATCAGCAACGCCCTGAAACCCGATGGTATTCCCAGTGAGTTGATTGGCAGCGCCCTGGAGCCTTTCAACAGCATGTTGACCGAATTCAGCCTGGTTGCTGATTGGCCAACTGTGCGCATGTATGACGACATGGGAATCGGATTTGGCGACCACGAATACCCACTGTGCGGCGAAAGTCACCAGTGGCGAGCGGACACCCTGATCACCTGCGCGATCGCAGCCATCAGCGGAATCAAGTTCGTGGTGCTGGACCGCTTCGATTGCCTCGACTTGCAAGGCCGCGCCGATGCGCTGGCACTGATCGACGACCTGATCGCAAATGCCGACCTTGAATGTGCTTTGATCCTGGCCACGTTGAAAAGCAAGCCCACTGGCCTGCCCGACCATGTACAGGCTGAGTGGATCGAGGGTGGTGTTTTGCAGTCAGCAGCTGAGCAGGTGGTGGCATGAGCAAAGAGACAGGCGGGCCAGCGTTTCCGATGCCGGGACTTTCTGGACTTCCCAATCATGGTTTTGTTTATGGCGAGAATGGTATGACCCTGCGCGACTACTTCATTGCCCACATTGGCGACGAGAACCAGGCAGGCGATGACAGCGACTACAGCGACCACGCAAAAGCCGCGCTCGTGGGTCGACCTTACCCCAGCTATACAGATGACGGCCCCTTGGCTGTTTTCCAATTTGAGGCCGAGTTCCGAGCCAAGTGGCGGGCTATGCGTGCCGACGCAATGTTGGAGGCTCGGAAATCATGAACACACGCAATGAAACAAAGCAGGGGTGATGCCGTGAGATTAGTGATTGAATTAATGCGTAGGCTGTGGTGCCAGCATGAAAACACCCTTCAAGTAGAAGCCAATCGCACAAAAGTTTTGGTTCTTTATTCGACATTACGCTGCGTAGATTGCGGCAAAAGGTTTCTATGATCGACTTCAAAAAACTTGTCGCGACTGCCGACCATCACATCAAGCGTGGCGACTTAATCATGATGGACCCCAAGGTAGTAAGACAAATGGCCGTTCGTCTTATTGAGCGCGAAGAAAAGGTAGCTGAGGAAATAGCGGGCATGTTGCGCATCAATCCTAACATTGCGCTTTCAAAATCCGGTGATCCAATTTTCACGAGCCCGGAGGAGGGACACGATCTTGACGGTGATATTCCAGAGTGTAAGTGTTGCGGCGGTACCGGGCTTGAGGTTCAAGGGAGTGATTCAGCATGAGCCTCCCCTACGAAAACACCACCGCCGGCAACAAGGCCTTGGCCGAGCTGCAGAGCATGTTGCGTCAATTTGGCTGCAACAAGTTCGGCAGCATGCAGGACGACTCCGAAGGTGTATTGATCGTCCAGTTTGAGTACCGCGGCCAAATGGTCAGCGTGAAAACTTCCATCAATGGCTACGCTCAGGCTTGGTTGAAGGAACACCCCTACTCCAACCGCATGCGCAAAACGAAGGTGGAGCACGAACGCGCAGCCAAGGATGTGGCCAGCATCGCCGTGTATTCAATCATTCGTGATTGGACCAAGGGCCAGATCATGGCCATTGAAACAGGCGTGTTGTCGTTTGAAGGGGCATTCCTTGGGCAAATCCTTCTGCCCAGCGGGAAGACCGTGCTTGAGCATGCTCAGGCTCAAAAGCTTTTGGGGGGGTGCTACAGCATGAACAAAGATTCCAAAGCCGCTGAAATGATTATCAAGGCCACGCTGTTCGACATGACAGAGGAAGAGCGCAATATCGTTGAGGCTTGCAGGCAGGATATGCAAGCCGTGATTCAAAAGCACGGTGATGAGGTATCGGCCATTGCAATTACCTTGGCCTTGCTCGAGCTCGAATCAAGGTTGGAGGGGTGAGCGATGACCAAATCCAGAGGCATCATCAACCCCCGCCGTCAGTGGACCAACGAAGAAGACCGGATCATTGCGGAGCACTACCCCTACACATCCAGCACAGAGATTTGCGACCTGTTGGGCTGCAACGTACACATTCTGTACAAGCGTGTGGAAAGGCTGGGTATCAAGAAAGCACCCGGCTTCATGACCTCGTTTATTTCAGGCCGCTTTCAGCGTGGAGAACGCCGTGCACCAGAAACCCAATTCAAACCTGGTCAAAAGCCATGGAGCGCCGGCAAGAAAATCGGCACGCGTGGTCGAACTGGTGAAACCCAGTTTAGAAAAGGCATGGTTCCCCACAACTACCTGCCAGTTGGCACGGAGCGAACCAACATCCACGGCTTCATCCTGGTGAAGGTAAGGGACAAAGGCGCTCAGTGGGAACGCTGGCAGTTCAAGCATCGAATGGTGTGGGAAGGGGCCCATGGTCCGGTCCCGGACGATCACGTTCTGATCATCAAAGACGGTAACAAGTCCAACTGCGTACTCGACAACCTTGAGTTAATCAGTCGCAAAGAACTTGTCCTTAAGTACGGCATCGCCAGCATGCCCAAGGAAATCGCCGACCTCATGAAAATCAAAGGCGCCATTACACGTGCCATCAACAAACGGAGCAAATCAGATGAGCAATGACATCAAAGGCCTGCGAGACATCATGTTCGACACGTTGCGTGGCGTGAAGGACGGCAGCATCAAGATTGAAACGGCCAAAGCCATCAACGACACCGCCCAAACCATCATCAACAGCGCCAAGGTTGAGGTCGAATTTTTGAAGGCCACTGGCTCGCCAGCCTCAACCGGATTTATCGGTGGCGACAACAAGATGAAGGAAATCACCAACACGCCCACGGGCACCAAAGTGGTTGAGAAAGACCCAGAAAGCGGCGTTACCACCACTGTTCACAGGATGCGCGGGTAATGGATCGAGTACTTGAGCTGGGCCTGTACGGCCTGGCATGGCTGGCGATCGTGATTGCCTTGGGGAGGTTGAATAAGTGAAAGCAAATGATGACCTGATTCATCAGGCGTACCAGGAACACCTCAACGACCACGTCGCTATGGGCCGCAAGGTGATCGAGCTTCACCAGCCACTTGGCAATGCGGAGCTCGAGCAAATCTGGAAGACCAAATTTGAGTTGCAGTTTGGTGTGTCACGAACCCTTTTCATGGCCATTGCCCGGGAAGTGATGCACCCAACGATTGGAGGGTTGAGAAGTGGTGAATGAAAATGCAAGCCTCATCAAATATGAGCCGTCAAAGTGCGATGAATGCGGACGCAAGATCGTTGTGCTGTCGGATTTGTGTGCGAAGTGTGCAGCTGGCATTGAATTGAATGGCATGAAGCAGGCCAACCGGCCAGGAACAAACCCATTACCGACTTGGCCAAAACCACCAGCGCCACCTAACCCACCGCCAGCCCCAGCCTTTGCGCAAGGTGAGCCCAAAGTCTGGGTGAAAAAGCCGGGAAAGTTCGAGTTTGAAGGTGATGATGTAACAATTAAAAACTGGGAGTTCCGAGCAAACATCACACCGACAAAACGTGAATGTGTACAGGCGGTTTTGAAGTATCTGTCTGAGAAATGCTTAGAATCGGACGGTTTAGATACGCCCGCTTGGAATGAGGACGGCATTGAAATTCGGGAAATTACCAGCGGCGTTATTGAAGTCGTGCAGAAAAGCACTGGGGAGCCAGTGCGCCCCCACTTCACTAATTTTTCACCGAACACCCCAAGTCACCTCAGAGAGCGTCTATCGGCCCCAGCCGAACCAACCCCAGCCGTTGCGGTGAATCAGCCAACAAGCGATCAATTGCTTGAAGTCGCAAAGAGTATGGTTCCCGCCGTAGAAAAGGCAATTGGCATTTACACAGCAGCAGCGATTAACAAACAGATGTTAGAGGCTTTGAAGGTAGCTAGAGGCTCTTTGAATAGCTACACGCCAGAATACGCCATGGTCGTTGAAGCAATCGCAGCAGCTAAAGCCGCCAAAGGGGGTGTGTGATGGGGACTTGGGTCGAACTGCGGTGCGAAGAACGCAGCGAACAAACCGGATCAGACAGATGTTGGTCTGACGACAACAGCGGTCCCATGCAAATGGCTAGTGACAATCAAAAGTCCATTTTTTCAACATTGAGTGACTTGAGAAAAGAAGCGATTAAATCAGGCTGGGTGAAAACTCGCAAAGGGTGGACTTGTCCACACTGTGTTGCGGAAATCCAGAAAGCAAGGGGGCGAGGATGAACCAAAACGACCAGATGCGCGAGGCTTTGCGCATGTACATGAGCGCAGGTAGCGGCAACAGTACCGATTTTGACCTGCAAGCAAGGGCGTGGAGCATGGCTCACCAAGCCCTAAACCATACTCCCGACACCGGCAAAATGGCTGGGCCAGCAATCGGCAGTGATTCAATTAAGGAAGATTTGGCAGCCAGCTTGATGGCTGCGAATAGCCTGATTGGCTGCCTTATTGAGGGAAAGCAAATCACAACAGGCATGGTCAGCATAACAAGGCATCGCATTGAACAATCCCTCAGAAACTACCAAGAATTTACACGCAAGTTATCGGGCCCATCAGAAGGCGAGAACGGAGGCTCAACCTAATGGAAAAGCGTTGCTTCAATCAGCAAGAAGCCCGGGAGTACCTGGGCGTGAAACGAAAATTTTTTGACACACACATAGCCCCAAGACTTCAAGGGGTTAAAGCAGGAACCTCACTTATTTATGAAAAAGCCGACATCGACAAAGCCTGGGAAGCGTATAAACTGGAATCGGGTAGCGGCGGCCCGGAGGTAAAACAATGGGACGCACAACAGGTATCCAGCCGACCAAGGATGGTGGCTACAAAGTTGACAAGGTCTACCGGGGACAGCGAATTCAGCAATACGGCTTCTGCAGTGTTGAAGAAGCGGAGAGCTGGCTTGTCCGTGTGCTAGATGAAATGCGCAGGCAGTTTGTGCACGGGGTTCGCTCCCCGCGTACATTCGACCAGGCAGCAGCGCATTATTTGAAAACTCACCAAGACAAACCATCCCTTGAGTCGGACATATACCACTTAAAGGCAGTGATGCCTTTCATCGGCAATTTGCCCATTGACCAAATCCACAATGGCACTCTTAAGCCATTTGTGGACGCGAGAAAGGCACAAGGCCGAAAAAACAAGACGATCAATCACAGCCTGGCTATTGTTCGACGTATCTTGAACTTGGCCGCGCGAGATTGGCGGGATGAAAACGGAATGACCTGGCTGATCACACCGCCCTTGATCACACTGTTGCCATTGACAGACCAAAGGCCACCCAGGCCGCTCATGTGGGAAGAGCAGCGTCAAATACTGCCCCACTTGGCCGATCACCTGGCAGCCATGGCCCTGTTCACATTGAACACAGGATGTAGGGACGATGTGGTGTGCAATTTGCAGTGGGACTGGGAATTACCAATTCCCGCCCTGGGTATTTCGGTGTTTGTCGTGCCCCCAAAGCATGTCAAAGGCGAAGCCCACCGCAAGCAGGAAAGGGTATTAGTATTGAACACCGTGGCTCAAAAGGTCATCGAGCAGCGCCGGGGTACCCACCCCACGCATGTGTTCACCTACCGTGGCAAGCCCATTGAAGGCATGTCAAACAACGGTTGGATCAATGCCAAACGCAAGGCCAAGATCGGGGATTTGCATGTTCATGATTTGCGCCACACCGTGGGCTTGCGCCTGCGTGAGGCGAAGGTTTCGGATTCCACGATTTCAGCAGTGTTGTGGCACTCGAACCGAACCATCACCGGTCACTATTCCATGGCCCAGGTGGTGGAGATTTTTGAAGCATTGGAGTTGATCAAAGACGAATCCAATCGTTGGAACATCAGCTTGGAGGCTTTGAAAAGGGAAAAAGGTTTGACCAAAGTCACTCAAAAGTCACTTAGGGCAAATCCAGAAAGACAAACGGGCTAGGCGCTTGTGACACCTAACCCGTTAATTTTACTACTTAAATTTTGGTGCGGCTGGCAGGATTCGAACCCACGACCCCTTGGTTCGTAGCCAAGTACTCTATCCAACTGAGCTACAGCCGCTGTGAAGAAGCGAGATTATGCCCCAAACAATACCGTTGTGCAAGGGCATGCCTGCTCTTTTTAAAAAAAACTTTAACAATCTGCGCGCAGGCTGTATTGGGCCACCAGCCTGCGGAACTCGTCCTCCTGACGGTCCAGTTCCTCATCGCTATAACGCAACTCGTTTTGCAACACAAACCGCACCTCATTCATACAGGCCAGGGCAGCCTGGCTGTCCAGAAAAAGCGCCCTGCTTCGGCGAGCCAATACATCTTCAATGGTCACTGCCATTTCTTCAAGTACGGCCTGCGCAATTTCTGCTTCATTCAAATCAAGATTTTCATGAATGGCAGAACCGGGCTTTCGCATGGGAAGGTCGTCTTCAAGACGCAAGTAGCGGGTACGGGTTGGCTTGTTAACCCAGCCCTGTTGTTCACACACCAAATCAACCACCTCCTCCGCCATACTGCGATAAGTGGTCCATTTGCCACCAGTGATCGTCACCAATCCGCTAGGCGCGGTAATCACTGTGTGCTCACGAGAAATACTCTTGGTATTTTGCTTCTCGCCCCCCGCACTCACCAATGGTCGTAACCCAACAAACACACTGCGAACATCGGTGCGCGTGGGCGCGTTGGCCAGGTATTGGCCCGCCGTTTTCAAAATAAAATCGACTTCCTCGGGCAAGGCATCGGGTTCCCAAGGTGAGTCCTTGCGGGGCGTGTCTGTGGTGCCAATCAAGGTTTTTCCCAACCAGGGCACCACAAACAACACACGGCCATCGCTGGTTTTGGGCACCAGCAAGGCTTCCTTGGCTGGGTAAAAGTGCTGGTCAACCACCACATGCACGCCTTGGCTGGGGCTCAACATGGGTTTTGAATCTGGCAAGTCCAATCTACGAACATCGTCCACCCACACACCAGTGGCATTGATTACTGCTTTGGCTTTAAAAGTAAAAGACTCGCCGCTGAATTCATCGCGGGCTTGCACACCATTAACTTTCTCAGCAGTTTTCACAAAGCCAGTGACTGGCATGTAGTTAATCGCGAGGCCACCCAGTTTGTGCAGGGTTTTCATCAAGGCAATCGCCAGGCGAGCATCGTCAAATTGCGCATCAAAATAGCGCACTCCCCCATGCAATTTCTGCTGGGAAATAGTGGGTACTGCACGCAATACCTCATTTTTCTTCATCATGGTGGTGGGGCCAACACCCAGTTTACCCGCCAGCATGTCGTACATTTTCAGGCCGATCCAGTAAAAGAATTTCTGGAATACATTGCGCACTGGAATGACAAAAGCCAGGGGCTTGACCAGGTTGGGTGCATTCACCAACATGCGGCCACGTTCTTCAAGGGCCTCTTTCACCAAACTGAAATTGCCCTGCGCCAGGTAACGCACGCCGCCATGGGCCAACTTGGTGGCTCTTGAGCTGGTGCCTTTGGCAAAGTCATGCCCTTCGAGCAATAGCACCTTCAGGCCACGGCTGGCCGCATCCACTGCGCTGCCCAAGCCTGTAGCACCACCGCCAATTACAATCACGTCCCATTCATACTGCGCTTGTGCCTTGAGTTTCAGTGTTTCAAGGTGCTTTTTACGACTAAGCATCTGCCCATCCTTTGGAACGTTCTACCGCGCGGTGCCAGCGATCAAGCAGTGCACCGCGTTCATCAATACTCATCTTGGGTTCAAACCGTGCATCTACCCGCCAGTTGGCCAACAAGCTTTCCTCCGTGTCAAAAACACCCACGGCAAGGCCTGCCAAATAGGCAGCGCCCAAAGCAGTGGTTTCGGTTACTGTGGGGCGCACCACCGGTGCACCCAACAAATCAGCCTGAATTTGCATCAATAAATTGTTGTTCGATGCACCACCATCCACGCGCAGTTCACTGAGCGGTTTTGCGCCATCGCGCTGCATGGCCTGAACCAAATCCACCGTTTGCAGGGCAATGCTTTCAAGTGCCGCGCGTGCAATGTGCGCTTTGGTGGTGCCCCTTGTCATGCCCACCAAAGTGCCTCGAGCATAGGGGTCCCAGTGGGGCGCGCCCAGGCCTGCAAATGCCGGTACCATGCACACGCCATCTGTGCTTGGCACACTGGCGGCCAGCGCCTGAACATCGGCCGATTTTTCAATAATGCCCAAACCATCGCGCAGCCACTGCACCACCGCACCACCCATGAATACACTGCCTTCAAGCATGTAACTGGTTCGGCCATTCACCTGCCAACCCACCGTGGTCAGCAGGCGGTTGTGGCTTTCAACCACTTCAGTGCCGGTGTTCATCAACATAAAGCAACCAGTGCCATATGTATTTTTGGCTTCACCAGGTTTGAATGCCGTTTGCCCAAACGTGGCTGCCTGCTGATCACCGGCAACACCTGCGATTGGAATGGCTGCGCCCAACACTGCGGGATCACACCGCGCGATTTCACCGCTTGATTCACATACCTGTGGCAACATGCTCGGCGGTATGTCAAACAACTGAAGCAACTCAGAATCCCACTTCAGTGTTTTGATGTTCAACAACATGCTGCGTGAAGCATTGCTGACATCGCTTGCATGAACCGCAGCACCTGTCAGGTTCCACATCAGCCAACTGTCCACAGTTCCAAAGGCCAGTTCGCCGGCTTCAGCTTGCGCACGGGCGCCCGGCACATTGTTCAAGATCCAGTTCACTTTCGTGGCTGAAAAATAAGAATCCAACTCCAGCCCGGTACTGCGGCGAATCAGGGCAGCCTTGCCCTGCTCACGCAACTTGTCGCAATATGCAGCCGTGCGGCGGTCTTGCCACACAATGGCGTTGTACACGGGTTTGCCGGTTTTTCGATTCCACACCACGGTGGTCTCGCGTTGGTTGGTAATGCCAATGCCAGCAATGTCCGAGGGTTTAAGCCCGGCTTTTTCAATCGCGCCCCGGGCACAAGCCAACTGCGTGTTCCAAATGTCTTCGGGGCGGTGCTCGACCCAACCAGCCCTTGGAAAAATTTGCTCAAACTCTTGCTGGGAACTGGCCACCACTTGCGCCTGCGCATTGAACACAATAGCGCGCGAACTGGTTGTGCCTTGGTCCAGTGCCAAGATAAAACCCATGCGGTCATCTCCTTTCTTGTTGTTACTTTCTTTGCCCGGTGCTGTTCCAGTTGCCCACGTGTTTGTTCAAAAAAGCCTGCATACCCTCGGCCTCGAACCGGCTCACACTCCACAACTCATCAGTCAATACATCCCGGTTCAACCAAATGTAGGTCTCGGCTTTCAAGGTTTCGCCACTGGTGTTCAGCACAACCTCAATTTCGCGGCGCTCATATTCAGGCCCCTCGAAGGCATCAAGATTCTTGACATCCTCTGGCAACACGTTCAGCCACACCAAACCCTGCACTTGCGCGCTCGGGTTTGGCACCATGGCCGGGTAAGTTTCACCAGGCACAGCATGGCGTTGATGCCCTTTGGCAATGGCATTCAAACAGGGATAAACACCCTGCACCACTTGCCCCCAAACTGGCAAATACATCAGTGATCCATACACAAAAACATGCTTGCCGTCTTGCTCAAATTCCGAGCCCATGCGATGTTACCTTTTCAGATGAAAAACAATTAGAAAATGCCTGCAAGGAGACGATGTGAAAACAACAACTGATTTGTTCAATTTACAAGATAAGGTGGCTTTGGTCACGGGCGCGACCCGCGGAATTGGCCTGGCCTGTGCGGAATTACTGGCAGCCAAGGGGGCTACGGTGATTATTTCCAGCAGAAAACAAGAGGCTTGCGAACAAATTGCTGCGCAATTTCAAGCAGATGGCCTGAAAGCTGTGCCCATGGCCTGCCATTTGGGCGAGATGGACCAGATTGAGGCGCTGTACCAACAAATTGAAGCAAAATTCGGGAAGCTGGATATTTTGGTGAACAACGGGGCGACCAACCCACACTTCGGGCCAATTTACGACACTGACCTGGCTGCCTTTCAAAAAACCTGCGATGTGAACATTCGTGGTTACTTTTACATGAGCAGCCACGGCTGCAAACTAATGGGCAAGAATGGCGGCGGAAGCATTATTAATGTGGCTTCGGTCAATGGCGTTATTCCCGGCCTCTACCAAGGTATTTATTCGATTACAAAAGCCGCAGTCATTTCAATGACCAAAGCTTTTGCCAAAGAATGTGCGCCCATGAAGGTGCGTGTGAATGCGCTGCTGCCCGGTGCAACCGACACCAAATTTGCATCGGCCTTGGTGCACAACGATGCCATTCGCAGCGCGCTGCTGCAACATGTACCCATGAACCGGGTTGCACAGCCCAGCGAAATGGCGGGTACTGTGCTATATCTAGCCTCCGAGGCTTCAAGTTACACCACCGGTGCCTGCATCAATGTGGATGGCGGTTACCTGGTGGTGTAAACATGACTTGGCTTACTTAATCTGTATGCCTTTGTAATCTTCAGCGTTCAGCGTGCGCCCCATTTGTTGCCAAAGAATGTGGCGCATGCGCTTGAACGGCACCAGGCGCGAGCCCAACCACACACGCGCAGCATTGTTGCCATACACAATACGCGGCTCGTTTTTCTTGATGCATTTCAACACATACTCGCAAATTTCATCAGGCGGCGTGGTCAGGAATTTTTTGGCAAATTTTTCGTGCTCCGGCTTGCTGGCAATATTGGTGTTGATGCCACCTGGGTGCACCAAATGCACCTGCACCTTGCTGTTTGAAAGCTCAACCATCAGCGATTCTGTAAACCCACGCACTGCAAATTTGCTGGCGCAGTAATCTGAATTGCTCGGTGTGCCCACCAAACCAAAAATACTCGACACATTCACGACAGCGCCCTCGCCGTTGGCCAATAGTTGCGGCAAGAATGCGCGCGTGCCATGCACCACACCCCAGAAATTAATGCCCATGACGCGCTCATAGCTGTCGTCACTCAAGGCCCACACTGGGCGACCTTCTCCGCTAACACCCGCGTTGTTGATAATCACATGTGCATTGCCCAGCGCTGCTTTCACTGCTTGGGCAAATGCATACACCCCCGCCTTGTTCGACACATCAAGCTTCTCGGCATACACCTGCACATTGGCCGCTTGCATGACCAGTTTCTCGGTTTCTTTCAAACCTTTTTCATCGTAATCACACAGAGCAACTTTACTTCCAAGTTTGGCAAACATCAGCGCGTACGAACGCCCCATACCTGAACCTGCACCGGTAATCACCACCACTTTGTCTTTGAAATTCTTCATGCTGCAGCTCCTTCTGTAAGCAATGCAGATTCATCGGAGTGTAAGGGCTGCTGCTGTGCCAAAGGTGCCTGCAACACATGGTCATTCATCTTGAAATTCCTGGCCATTCGCAGGTATGTGTAACTGAAGCCGGGAAACATGGCCACCACATGGCCGCTTTTGCTTTTGTACCAACTGGTACAACCACCGCGTTTCCAAACGGTTTTTTCCATCTCGCTGTGAATGTGGGTGGTGTAGCGCTCTTCGGCTTGCGGCTTCACCTCAATGGCAGCGGCTTTTTTCGCTTTCACTTCAGCAATAGCACGCATGATGTAATGCATCTGCGCTTCAATCACAAAAATTGCTGAGGTATGCCCAATACCGGTATTCGGACCAGTCACGATAAACAGGTTGGGAAACTGCGGCACGGTGGTGCCCAAATAAGCGCGTGGAAACTCATTCCACACATCGGCCAGTTTGGTGCCGCCCTTGCCCACCACCGGGTAGGAAATTACACCGTCAGTGGCATCGTAACCCGTGGAATACACAATGCAGTCCAGCTCAATCTGCTCGCCGCTCAGTGTCTTGATGCCGGTTTCATTGATCTCGGCAATGCCGTCGGTCTTGTCGTGCAAGCTTACGTTGGGGCGGCAATAAGCGGGGTACAGCGTGTTGCTTAAAATAATCCGTTTGCAGCCAATGGTGAAATCGGGTGTTACTTTCTTACGCAGTGCAGGGTCTTTAATCTGCTTCTTGATGTGGTGCAGTGCCTCGCGCTGCGCAATGTTCTTCAATGCGAAGTCAGAGTACTTGAATGCAATAACACGGCTTTCCAATCCCCAATAAATTGCTGAACGAGCCAATTTGCGAATGGGCTCCACTTTCAGCAAAGCGCGCTGCCAGGGCTTGAATACACGGTCTGGTCGCGGCAGTACCCAATGGGGTGAACGTTGAAATACATGCAAATGCCCTACTTCAGACGCAATGGCGGGGATCACCTGTGCCGCGCTGGCACCACTGCCAATAATGGCGACGCGTTTGCCTTTGTGGTCGTATTGCTGATCCCAGGCATTGGTGTGAAAAGTCTTTCCTTTGAATGTATCGCGTCCCTTGAAGTTCGGAATCACGGGTGTACTCAAGGGGCCAGAAGCGTTAATCACAAACTGCGCCTTGATCACATCGCCTGTTTGCAAATGTACATACCAGCGTTGTTCGTTCTCGTGCCACTCGGTGCGCTGCACATTGCTGTTGGTACGGGTTTTCTCACGCAGGCCATGCTTGGTGATCACATGCTCGGTGTATTGCTGAAGTTCTGCACCTTCAGCAAACATTTGGCTCCAGTCGTAAGGTTCGCTTTCAATTGAATACAACAGCGATTGAACATCAACGGCGGCGCCAGGGTACGAATTTTGGCACCAGGTGCCCCCCATGAAGTCCCGGCGCTCGAGCATGATGAAATCTTCAATGCCACGTTTTTTCAAATTAATTGCCGCGCACTGCCCACCGAAACCACTGCCAATGATGACCACCGTGTATTCACTCATGCCTGGAACCTTTTCAGAAAAATTTTGCTTGTGTGAATGTATATCTGACAACAGTCATTGTCAATTATAAATTCACCAATAGAGGGTAGAACCCTCCCCCTAATTGGAGGATTAAAAAATTGGCGTACTAGCAAAATTGACGGATGTTAAACACAAATCCAACAATTCAGGAGCAAACCCATGGCCGCACCCCAAGCATTGATCAAAGACCTTGAAGGCGAAGTCAACGTAAGCCGCAACGGTGAAACTGTGGCTGTAAAGGCAGGCGACTACCTGCTGCCGGGTGATGAAGTGGTCACAGGCGCAAATGGACGTTTGGCGCTCGAGTTTCCCGGAACTGAAGGGCAAATTCCTGCGGCGGGTGTGATGACTGCCAATGGCAAGCTGACACTGGGTGAACAAACAGGTGCCAATGGCCAGCAGCAAATCGTGGTGCTTGAAGACGGTGAATGTTTCGAGTTCACTACCGAACTGGCCGAGAATTCCGCCGCAGCCGAGGGCGGTGCCGTGGCTGGCCTGTTTGGTGCCGGCCTTCTTGGTGCAGGCAGTGGCGGCTTGGCGGGTGCAGGCGCCGTGGCAGCAGGCGCATTCCTCGCAGGTGGTTCTGGCGACTCTGGAAGCGGCGATGCTGGAACTGGTACCAGCACAGGCGCCAGCAACGCTGGCAGTGGTGGCCTTGGGGGCGTTGGTGCTGGTGAGTTTTCTTCTCAAGACAGCCCACAAAGCCTTGAGGAATTTGCCACTGAAAACCTGACTCAGGACAACTTACAGCAAAGCATTCTTCAGCCAATTCAGGATGCTGTACAAAACAGCCAGAACGACCCTGAATCGACTCCTGACAACATTGCAGTTGCAGTGGAGCAAACAGGTTTGGGTGTACTTGAAAACGTGCACGATGCTTTGGTTGCCACCACTGGGGAAGGCACACCGCAGGCAGACCTTGTACAACAACTGGTGGATGGCGTTAACCAAACACCGTTGGGCGAACCACTAAGCCCGATTACCAACCCGCTTTCAGAAGCTGTGAATACTGACCTTGGCTTGGATACACTGATTTCCGCACTGCCCAATGTTGACCCAACAGATGGTGGCTTGGTGACCAGCGTGGTTGATTTGGCCGATGACATTACACAACCTATCAGCGAACAGGTAGAGCCCTACGATCAATTGCTGCAGGGTTTGAGAGATGTTGCTGTTGAAATCGACAATGTACTGGAAGGTGTACTGAGCCAAATGGGCACCGAGATTCCCAACCTGGACAGCTTGGGTGGTGGCACACCCGCTCTTCCTGCCGAGGTTGAAGGCGGGCTGGCCGATTTGGTCGACGGTATTTTAGGCGGCGCAGACACCTTGCAATCTGCACTTCAAGGCGCTGGCGGTTCAGGCCTGCCCGAAATTCCCGAAGGTGATTTGCTGGGTACACTCAGCAGTGGCATTTCATCCGGTGCCGACGCATTGGGTGGCGAATTGCCCGGATTACCCACCGATGGCTTGCCTGGCTAATATTTAATTTACTTGTCATGTGTCATTAAGTTTTCATTTTTTAACAATAGGCTCAAGTGCTTTAAAAGCGACTTGAGCCTATTACTATGACAAAGACAAAACTTCAACTATTCGCACTCAGCACGATTGCTGCTGCCACTTTGGTTGCCTGCGGCAGCGACAACAACACCCCTCCTGCGGTCAGCAGCAGCGAAACCACCAGTATTTCAAGACTGAGCACTTACAATTCTGGAATCTATGATGCATCAGCAGCAGAGATCCCGGCATACGACCCGGTAAGCCAACGCTTGTTCGTGGTCAATGCACAAGCCGGGGCTATCGATGTACTCGACTTGAGCGACCCGGAAAACCCTGTGCTTGAACAAACACTGACCACGAATGCAATTCGTATGGGCTCAGTGGTGAACAGTATTGCAGTAGCCAACGGTATTCTGGCGGTTGCAATTGAAGACGCAACAAAAACCAACCCTGGTCTTGCGGCCTTCTACAACACAGAAACGCTCACCTTGATCAGCTCCATTGCTGTGGGTGCTCAGCCCGATATGATCGTGTTCACGCCCGATGCCACCAAAGTATTGACAGCCAATGAAGGTGAACCAAGCGACGATTACCGGATTGATCCTGAAGGCAGCGTCAGCATCATAGACATTAGCACTCCAGCGACCCCCACAGTAGCCACCGCAAGTTTCAGCGGTTTCAATGCAGCCACCTTGCGCGCTGCTGGGGTTCGTATCTACGGGCCAACCAACACTGCTGGAGGCAGCATCATGAATGGTGCCAGTGCCGCGCAGGACATTGAACCTGAATACATCACGATTTCACAGGACAACACCACCGCTTTCGTCACCCTGCAAGAGAACAATGCAATCGCGAAAATCAATATTGCGACCGCCACAGTGACCGATATTTTCCCATTGGGCGAAAAGGACCACGGCCTGGCGGGCAACGAATTTGACGCATCCGATGAAGAAGATGGTGCAATCAATATTCGTACATGGCCCGGTGTTCGTGGCCTGTACCTTCCCGATGCCATGGCAAGTTACTCGGTTGGCGGCGTAACCTACCTGGTAACAGCGAACGAAGGAGACGCCCGTGCCTGGGGCGAAGACAACGACGACTATTTCGCAGGCGATGCAACACTCGGTTTTGTTGAAGAATTTCGTGTCAAGCATTTGGTGAACGCAAATGGCTGGGCGGGTCGCCTTAATGATGACCTGCCACCACAATTGAACGCACTGGTTGCAGGCGGTAACGGTGGCGGTTTGCTCAATCCACTGGTATTTGGCTACTGCGGTGCCACAGCCACAAGCCCTGGGGCTTGTCGCGCCGACAACATGCTCGGCCGTTTGAACATCACCTGGACCATGGGTTACCAAAAGGATGTCAACGGCAATCCTGTATTGTATGACGCAGCGACTGGACTTGTATCACCAACCGGTACGCGGATTATGTATGACCGCCTTTACTCATACGGCGGCCGATCATTTTCCATATTCGACGAGAATGGGGCCTTGGTGTTTGACTCCGGAGCAGAGTTTGAAAAATTCTTCGCCAGTGACGACTGCATGGCTGGCAGCGCCCGAAATATCCCCTGCAAAGACTTCTTCAATTCTGGTCACGATGAAGGCAATGCACTGGACAGCCGTAGCGATGCCAAGGGTCCGGAACCGGAGGGTATCGCAATTGGCACGGTGGGTACCAAAACCTATGCCTTCATCGGTTTGGAACGGTTTGGTGGGGTATTGATTTACGACATCACAAACCCTGCGGCACCATTCCGCGTGGATTACCTGAACACCCGTGAAATTTGGGACATGGAACCCGAAGATGCGACAACGCCAGAGCAACTTGCCGCCTTCGGGGACCTCGGCCCTGAAGGACTGGTGTTTATCGCAGCAGCCGATTCTCCAACTGGTAATGACCTGCTGGTTGTGAGCAGTGAAGTGAGTGGTACCACAAGTACTTATTCACTGAATTTGCCAAGGTAATTCGCCGCACCTGCGTGCCGTTCCACGCGACACTGGCCGTGTCGATAGTCAACAAAAAGCCCCTTTCGGGGCTTTTTGTTTTTTGGCGGAGAAGGAGGGATTCGAACCCTCGAAGAGGTTGCCCCCTTACCTGATTTCGAGTCAGGCCGATTCAGCCGCTCTCGCACTTCTCCATGGGGCGCAAGTATATAGTATTCAGGTAGTATCCAAAAACACTCAAAACAACAAACGGAGACAACTTTTGAACAGCACAGCAAATAACCGGTTCATTTTTCTGGGCTTTATTGCCGCCGGCTTTACCAATATATTTGGCATGCTCGCCGCCAGCGAGTTTTTCACCAACACGGCCTTCCACAAATTATCACCCGAAGTCTTTTCTGATTTCGGTACTTTCATGGTGATGGTATGGGGTCTGGCGTATCTGGCTGTGGCCAGACAAGCGCATCAACTGCCAGCTATCTGCTTTGTATTTGCATTCGAGAAGGCGATCTACGTGTACACCTGGGTCGTCTGGATCAGCAGCAAATCAGACATGCTGCCCATCCTCCGTGAGGAAACACCACTGCTCGCCCTGTTTTACTCTGGCTATGGCCTCATTGATTTGGCTTATGCCCTCTTTTTTGCCTGGGTCGGTATTCGCGCACTTCAAAAATAAGCACCGAAACATGCACATCAAACCGGTGCATGCACCACATCCATCAAAACCGGCGCACCGATTTATTTGGTGCGCCGCACCAAACTCGCTCCACGCACCAAAATTAGCGTGGAATCCCGCACTGATTTAACTCAATTTCACAAC
This sequence comes from Limnobacter sp. UBA7229, assembly GCF_002473065.1. Lineage (NCBI taxonomy): Bacteria > Pseudomonadati > Pseudomonadota > Betaproteobacteria > Burkholderiales > Burkholderiaceae > Limnobacter > Limnobacter sp. UBA7229. The sequence continues at coordinate 21,794 of NZ_DKTN01000003.1, forward strand.
TATGCACCCCTTTTTTGCATGGCACACATTCTGCTAAGTGTGTACTGAGACCATGACCAACGACGGATCAGGTCAATTGCATTGAAGTGATTGAAGTACCGGACAACGGCGTCCATCCCAAACTTGCTTGGGCAGGTGTGGTGATGTGCGCCGTTTTTTCTTGTGTTGAACTTAGAAGGACGCACACCATGAGCAACAAACCAACAGACAAAAAAACCGAGTTGTCGGAAACACGTCGCACGTTTATCAAACAATCTGCAGCGGTGTGGGGTTCAACCCTGCTGGCTGGTTTTGGCGCCCCCTCCATCGTCATGGCCCAGTCCACCAAACTGGAAACCACAAAAGCCAAGTTGGGATTCATTGCGCTTTCCGATGCTGCACCATTGTTTGTGGCTGATGAAAAAGGGTTCTTCAAAAAGCACGGCATGACCGATGTTGAAGTGTTGAAGCAGTCTTCTTGGGGCACCACCCGCGACAACCTGGTACTGGGCTCGGCAGGCAACGGCATTGACGGCGCACACCTGCTGACACCCATGGCCTACCTGCTCACCACTGGTGCCATCACCACCAACAATATTCCGGTGCCAATGAATATTCTGTGCCGCTTGAACCTGGACGGCCAAGGGATCTCAGTGAGCAATGAATTCAAAGACCTGAAAGTAGGCACCAACGCCACGGAGTTCAAGGCAGCACTGGCAGCCAAAAAAGGCGGCGGCAAACCTGTTAGCGCAGCAATGACTTTCCCGGGTGGCACGCACGACTTGTGGATCCGCTACTGGATGGCTGCTGCGGGCATTGACCCCAATAACAGCGTATCCACCATTGTGGTTCCTCCACCCCAGATGGTCGCCAATATGAAAGTGGGCAGCATGGATGCATTCTGTGTGGGCGAGCCCTGGAACCTCCAGCTGATTCACCAGAAAATTGGCTACACCGCGGTCACCACAGGCGAGCTTTGGAACAACCACCCAGAAAAAGCGCTCAGCTTGCGTGCGGATTATGTGCAAGCCAATCCGAATGCAACCAAGGCCATTCTGAAAGCGGTCATGGAAGCACAAATGTTCTGCGATGACCCTGCCAACAAAGACGAGGTCGCGAAAATCTGTTCACAGCGACGCTGGATCAACGCCCCCGTGGGCGACATTATTGAGCGCATGAAAGGTCAATTCGATTATGGCACTGGCCGTGTCGAAGACAACAGCAAGCACCTGATGAAATACTGGAGCAACCAGGCGTCTTACCCATTCCAAAGTCACGACCTGTGGTTCATCACGGAAAACCAGCGTTGGGGCTACCTGCCCAGCAAGCTGGATACCAACGCACTGATCAAGAAAGTAAACCGCGAAGACATCTGGAGAAGCGCAGCAAAAGAACTGGGTGTGGCTGCGAAAGACATTCCGACCAGCACATCTCGCGGCGTCGAAAAATTCTTCGACGGCAAGGTGTTTGATCCGAAAAACCCGAAGGCGTACCTCGACAGCTTGGCCATTAAAGCGTTGAAGGCTTGATTCATCTAAGCACTAAGGACACATCATCATGATGAATACCGACACACTTGAGCGACTGCAAACCGCCCCCAAGGTAAAAAGCAAACCCTTTGTTGAAACCGCCGCCTTCAAGCAATTGAAGGAGAGCATGGGCAAGATTGTTCCTCCGATCGTAATCATGAGCATTTTGCTGTTGATCTGGGAAATTCTGTGCAGCGGCGAAGGTGCACGTTTGCCAGGCCCAAGCAAAGTAATCACTGACACGTGGGAATTGATCACCAACCCGTTCTACAACAACGGCGGAAGCGATGTGGGCATGGCTTGGCAAATTCTGGCAAGCCTTGAACGTGTGGCCATGGGTTACAGCCTTGCTGTGGTGGTAGGCGTCGCGCTGGGTGTGTTGGTGGGCCAATCCACATGGGCTTTGCGCGGGCTTGACCCACTGTTTCAGGTATTGCGCACCGTGCCCCCGCTGGCGTGGTTGCCTTTGTCACTGGCGGGCTTTCAGGATGGAAACCCGTCTGCAATATTCGTGATCTTCATCACGGCCATTTGGCCCATCATCATCAATACCTCGGTGGGCATTCGCAATATTCCTGAAGACTACCGCAACGTGTCACGTGTCATTCAACACAACGGCATTGAGTACTTCTGGAAGATCATGCTGCCTGCAGCTGCGCCGTATATTTTCTCGGGTCTGCGCATTGGCGTGGGCCTCAGCTGGCTGGCTATTGTTGCGGCAGAAATGCTGATTGGTGGTGTGGGTATCGGCTTCTTCATCTGGGACGCCTGGAACAGCTCGCTCATCAGCGACATCGTTTTGGCGCTGGTGTATGTGGGCATCGTCGGTTTCATCCTCGACCGCTGCGTCGCCTGGGTGGGCAAGAAAATTACGCGCGGCACATCCGCTGGTTAAGGAGTAATAACATGAGCGATCGATTTTTAAGTATTTCCCAGGTGCAAATGCGTTTCGAGCGCAACGGCATCGTGAACCCAGTATTAAAAGACATCAACCTGGAGGTGAATCGTGGTGAATACATTTCACTGATTGGTCACTCGGGCTGCGGAAAGTCCACGGTACTGAATATCATTGCGGGCCTGCTCACAGCCAGCGAAGGCGTGGTCATTGTCGACAACAAAGAGGTGAACGCACCTGGCCCTGACCGCGCCTTGGTATTCCAGAACCACTCCCTGCTGCCCTGGTTGACCGTGTATCAAAACGTGGAAATTGCTGTTGAAAAAATATTCAAAGGCAAGAAAAGCAAAGCGGAGCAACGCGAATGGATCTTGCACAACCTCGACATGGTGAACATGAGCCATGCGCTGGATCGTTTGCCCTCTGAAATATCGGGTGGCATGAAGCAACGTGTGGGTATTGCACGTGCACTGGCCATGGAACCCAAAGTGTTGCTGTTGGACGAACCCTTCGGTGCACTGGATGCGCTCACACGTGCCCACCTGCAAGACGAAGTGATGCGAATTCAGAATGAGTTGAAGAACACCGTGGTCATGATTACGCACGATGTAGACGAAGCCGTGTTGTTGTCTGATCGTATTGTGATGATGACCAACGGCCCTTCTGCCACCATTGGTCAAATTCTGAACATTGATCTACCCCGACCACGCGACCGTTTGGCCTTGGCCGACGACCCCACCTATAACCATTATCGCCATGAGGTGCTCAGCTTCCTGCACGAGAAACAGCGCAAGGTAGAAAGCATAGGCAAACTGCGTGAACAGAAAAAAGCCGGGGAGAAACAAACCGCCTCAGCTTGATCAAACACCCAATAAAAAAACCGCTGTGGTTATTTTAACCACAGCGGTTTTTTTCTGCCTCAAATCATTACAAACCAGTCAAATCTCTCAAAGCCTGTACATAAGTTTCCACCGGCAAATCTTCGGGCGCCTCGAACTGTGCCTTCATCAAGGCCATTTGCGCACGGCTGTTGAATTCACCAATGGTTTGGTTTGCATACAGGGGCGATGCAACAATGTCTGGCGCACGGCGGTGCAACGTAGCCTGCTCAAAATCAAATGCAATGCCCAATCCTGTGCCTTCGTCAAAACGCCTCACGAAAATTTCCATGCCTCTTGGGGTTCCTGCCTGTGAATCAAAACCCACTGGCACCACGATCGAACCCATTTGCGTGGTTGAGCCGAAATCGCAAGTACGCCCACCCGTGGGGCCTGGAGACAACACCAGTGCATCAAGCTTGACCTTGACTGCATTGCCCTGAGCATCCAGCACCATGGCCTCTTTGTCACCCAAGGCGTCCAGTTCCCCATTCATCACCTTGGTCACGTAATCGCGTTCCAGTGCAATGGCATCAATTTGGGCTTGTGTGGGTTTTCCACCGGGATCCCCAGAGGCGCTTACTGCAACAAGTCCGGCCGTGCGTGGCCCCACGCGCAAGGTTTCAAGAATGCCTTCAGTGGTGCCACAATTGGGCAATACATCGGGGTTGCTCGCGAAGAATGCGCTGCTCAAACATTTCCGCGGGCTTTTCCCACCATCGCGCACAAACTCAAAAAAGTAGCGGTTGGTGTCGAAGTGGGTCGAGCCACCACCCCGGTTCTGAAAACTGGGCAAAAACACGTCATACACTTCGGCACCCATGGTCCGCATGGTTGCCACCGCCTGTTCAATCAAGGCACCCTGCTCCCCAGTTCCCGCGGGCGTGGTGCTGGTACCTAGTTGGCGCAGCACACCAATTTTCTTGCCTTTCACCCCATGCGTGTCACGGTCCAGAAAACGCAGGTAAGTGTCGGGACGATCTTCAGCTTTGAACAAAGTAGTGTCTGGATCATCCACAGGATCAATGCTCGCCATTGCCGTCAGCATCAACGCAGAGTCACGCACTGAACGTGTCATTGGCCCGCCGGTGTCACGGATATGTGAAAGCGGAAAAATCCCCTTGCGTGAAATAACCCCGATGCTGGGTCGAATTCCTACCAGTCCACTGACGGATGACGGGTGCCGGATAGACTGACAAGTGTCGCTACCTGTGCCTCCAATCGCGAAATTGGAGGCCAGCGCAGCACCGGATCCCGACGACGAACCCGCCGAACTCTCTTGCGTGTTGTATGGATTGGTGACCAGTACAGTACGCCCTGAAAACCCGGTGGTGAAATACGCAAACTCATCTTGATGTGCTTTGCCTAAAATTACAGCGCCAGCCTTGCGCAAGCCGGCCACAGAGGGTGCATCAACCCCCGCCTGATGACCCAACATGGAATACGAAGCCGAAGTGGACGGGTGATCAACGGTGTCGTAATTGTCTTTCAACAACACCGGCATGCAATGCAAATAGCGATCGGCTACGCCGCCGTCAGCGGCGTATTGCGCATCCAGTCCTTTTGCGATTTCCAACGCTTGCGGATTAATCGCCAACACCGCACTAATCGGCAAACCACCATTGGGTTGCGGATTGTCGTTGTACATAAAAATTCGCTCAATGTACATTTTGGTCAATGCTTCGCAGGTCAAAGTGCTTCCATCCCGCATTTTTGTTCGGCCAGCAAAGGTGTCATGCACCATTTGCATGTCCGCTTCCACCAACTCAAAAAATTCTGCAGGTGGTCGCAGTGACTTGTCCACAAAAACCTCTGGCTCGGGATTATCCACTGGCGGTTCTTCGCCGCCTTCTGCAGGATCGGTCGGAGAGCCGCTTGAACCTCCGGGTGACCCTGTAAAAGCTGTTTCATCTGAACTGCAAGCCGCTGAAGCGACGATCACAAGAAGCGAAATGAGTTTGATCAATGTGTTCATGAAAGGGTCCTTCTTTGTTGAAATCATTCCCCTTCACTGCAAGCCCAATGCCCGAATTCACTGATTAGAAGCAGCTTTCGATTAGTTCACAATTTTGTGGTAGCTATACGGACAGTTATTGAGAGCTTTTATACGGATTTGCAACGATTGCAAAATAAAGTGAAATTCTGAAGGCGGAAACACAGGGTAAATCCCGACCTGAAATGGTGCATAAAAGCTGCCCGGATAAGGGTTTGCTCCTATTTAGTTACAAGTGGGTGGCTATCACAATGCAGGTTCGAAAAGTAAAACCAAAAACAACAGTCGAAAGCTAAATCAATTTAAGGAGGCAAAATGACTGACTCAGTGAACAACCAAAAGCGCCGCGATTTTATCAAAGGCACATCAGTGGCTGCAGTAGGTGCAGGCGCCATGGCGTTCCCCATGATTTCCACTGCCCAAACAGTGAACATGCGCTTCCAGAGCACATGGCCCCAAAAAGATATTTTCCACGAGTATGCCGTTGATTTTGCCGACAAGGTAAACAGCATGACTGGTGGTCGCCTGAAAATTGAAGTACTGCCAGCTGGCTCAGTGGTAAAAGCTTTCGACTTGCTGGATGCGGTGAGCAAGGGTACTTTGGATGGCGGCCACGGCGTGATCGCTTACTGGTACGGCAAGAACGCGGCAGTAGCCCTGTGGGGTTCTGGCCCTTCTTTCGGCATGGACGCAAACATGCTGTTGGCCTGGCACAAATACGGCGGCGGCAAGGAATTGCTGGAAGAAATTTACGGCGACCTGAACATGGACGTGGTTTCATTCATGTCCGGCCCAATGCCAACACAACCCTTGGGCTGGTTCAAAAAGCCAGTGACCAAGCCGGAAGATTTGAAGGGACTGAAATTCCGCACCGTGGGCTTGTCTGTGGACATGTTCACGAAAATGGGCGTGGCTGTTAACGCACTTCCAGGCGGCGAGATTGTTCCTGCGATGGACCGTGGCTTGCTGGACGCAGCTGAATTCAACAACGCCTCTTCAGACCGTGTCTTGGGCTTCCCAGACGTATCCAAAGTGTGCATGTTGCAATCTTTCCACCAGTCTTCTGAACAGTTTGAAATCATGTTCAACAAGACCAAGTACAACAAACTGCCAGCTGAAATCAAAGCAATCATTGCGAACGCTGCCGAGGCCTCTTCTGCTGACATGAGCTGGAAAGCGGTGGACCGCTATTCCAAAGACTACATGGAAATGCAAAGCAAGCAGGGCGTGAAGTTCTTCAAAACCCCTGACAGCATCCTGAAGGCTCAATTGAAAGCATGGGACGAAGTGACCAAAGAAAAAGCCGCTTCAAACCCAATGTTCAAGAAAGTGTTTGAATCGCAGCGTGCATTTGCTGCACGTGCTGCCAAATGGCAAGCCGACACCTCTGTCGACTTCAAAATGGCACAAGCGTTCTACGCACAAAAGAAGTAATTTGCAACGCCACGAAAAGCCAGCACCTGCACAACGGGTGTTGGCTTTTTTTTAACCGAACCCGAGGTTCACCCCATGTTATCTTTTCTTCATTTGGTCGACAAAATTTCAACGAAGGTAGGGCATTTATTTGCCTGGACCATTGTGCTGTTGACTGGTGTTATTGTGTTCGAGGTGTTTACCCGGTACGCCCTGAACAGCCCCAACCCGTGGGTTTTCGACGCATCCTATATTCTTTACGGCATTCTGTTCATGATGGCAGGTGCTTACACACTGGCCACCAACGGCCATGTGCGTGGTGACATTCTGTATGGTTTTCTTGAACCCAGAACTCAAGCCATCCTAGACATCATTCTGTATTTTGTTTTTTTCTTCCCCGGCATCATCGCATTGACCTACGCAGGTTACACATTCGCTGACGAAGCCTGGGCCATTAAGGAAATGTCCTCGATCACTGCCGATGGACCGCCCATTTATCCCTTCAAGGCCTTCATTCCTCTCGCTGGTTTCTTTTTGTTGTTGCAAGGCATCGTCGAGGTACTTCGTTGCGCATTGTGTATCAAAAATGGTGCTTGGCCCAAGCGTGAAGACGACGTGGAAGAAGTGGATGTAGAGAAGCTGAAAGCCTCTCTCAGCAAGAAATAACAGGAATCATCATGAAAAAAGAACTATATTTTGGCCTTGCCATCATGGCGATGATCCTGATCGGGGTCGCCATCGCAATGCCTGCGCCCTCTGAAATTACAGATGGTCACCTCGGCTTGTTAATGCTCTCTTTGGTGGTTGTCGCCATCATGCTGGGCTTCCCCACCGCCTTTACCTTGATGGGTATGGGTGTAATTTTCACCTATTTTGCATACGACGGTAACATTCAGCAAACCCTTGATTTGATGGTGCAATCCACCTACAAAGTCATGACCAACGACGTGCTGATCTCAGTGCCGCTCTTTGTGTTCATGGGCTACCTGGTTGAACGTGCCAACCTGATCGAAAAGCTGTTCAAATCCTTACACTTGGCCATGGCGCGCCTCCCCGGTGCTTTGGGTGTGGCCACATTGGTGACCTGCGCAATTTTTGCCACGGCAACCGGTATTGTGGGCGCGGTAGTTACACTGATGGGCCTGTTGGCGATGCCCAGCATGATGAAAGCCGGTTACGACACCAAAATGGCTGCCGGTGCAATTACAGCGGGTGGTTGCTTGGGTATTTTGATTCCACCTTCTGTGCTGCTGATTGTGTACGGTGCCACCGCGGGTGTTTCCGTGGTTCAGCTTTACGCGGGTGCGTTTTTCCCCGGTTTGATGCTGACTGGCATGTACATTGCCTACATCATGATCCGTGCAAAAATCAATCCGAAGTGCGCCCCACCCTTGTCTGAAGAAGATCGCAAAGTACCGCTCAGTCCGGTTCTTGATTCATTGAAGCGTACCTACGGCAGCAGCCGCGCAGTATCGGCTTTGGTAAATGGATTAAAGGGCCGTCGTGAAGGTAATTTGACTGGTGGTCAGGTGGCTGGCCAGCTTTTTGTGGCCATGTTGCCCGCCATTTTCGCGGCATTTATTTTAGGCTTGGTGTATTCCTCACTCACAGCCCCAAAGGAAGCAGCATTCGACACTTCTGGCTTGGTCAGCTTTGGCTCTGAATACCAAGGATCGAGCAGCAGCAATTACGACTTTGGATTTGACGAACCAGCTGGCGCTGAAACTTCCGAGGTGGCACCTGCACTGGAAGAGCCGGCTGCTCCCGCTGAAGCCGTTGCCGAAGAAGCCGAATCACAGCCAGCCCCCATGAATTTCTGGATTTCTTTGCTGATCGTGGCGGCTGTGCTGGTTTATTACTACGTGCGTCTAAGCTTCGAACGTCTCGAAGTTTTCAAAATGTTGCTAACCTCATTCTTCCCTCTGGCCATTTTGATTCTGGCCGTGCTGGGCAGCATTGTGTTTGGGCTGGCAACACCTTCTGAGGCCGCGGCAGTGGGCGCATTCGGTGGTTTGATGTTGGCGGCGGGTTACAGGCAACTCAGTTTCCCTGTGCTGCGTGAATCTGCGTTCCTGACTTCCAAAACAACCGCCATGGTGTGTTGGTTGTTCGTGGGTTCATCCATATTCTCGGCAGCGTTTGCGTTGCTGGGCGGCCAGGAACTGGTTGAGCAATGGGTGCTGTCTTTGGGCCTTACACCCATTGAATTCCTGCTGCTTTCCCAAGTGATCATTTTCTTGTTGGGCTGGCCTTTGGAATGGACTGAGATTATCGTGATTTTCATGCCGATTTTCATTCCGCTGCTGCCTTACTTTGATGTCGACCCACTGTTCTTCGGCTTGCTGGTTGCACTGAACCTGCAAACGGCGTTCCTGTCGCCACCTGTGGCCATGGCAGCGTTCTACCTGAAAGGTGTATCGCCACCCGGGGTCACCTTGAACCAGATCTTCTTGGGCATGATTCCGTTCATGTTTATTCAGATCTTCGCCATGTTCGTGCTGTATGTGTTCCCACAAATCGGTATGTGGTTGCCAGGCGTGCTTTACAGATAAGAAAGTTAAGCCCTGCTTGATTGTGAATGCAAAAAACCGCCCTCGAGGCGGTTTTTTGTTGTGTGCTGACAATCATCTTTTCACGATCCGTTCGTTCGAATCTACTCACAGGTCGCAAAAACAAAAAACCCGCCACAAGGGCGGGTTTTGATGTTTTTGGCGGAAGCTGTGAGATTCGAACTCACGGAGGGCTCGCACCCTCGCCGGTTTTCAAGACCGGTGCATTCAACCGCTCTGCCAAGCTTCCGAGCCCGCAATTATAACCACAAACCCTTTGGTTTGGAAACCTCTCGGGACAATATTTCTGAATATTGCTCAGCCCTTCAAACCCATGCGTTTTTTCATGGCTTGCATACTCACATAAGCCAACACCGCAATGGTTGGAATCGCCACGGCAATCGCCAAATCTGGAGAAACCGGCACACCCATGGTTTTCAGCCCTTTGGCCAGGTACCCCACCAAACTGGCGCCGTAGTAGGAAATGGCAACAATCGACAATCCCTCTACGGTTTCCTGCAAACGCAACTGCACCTTGGCACGCTTGTCCATGCTGGTTAGCAAGCGCTGGTTTTGGCTTTCCCGCTCAATTTCAACGCGCGTGCGCAACAGCTGTGTAACCCGCGAAATACGGGCCGCCAACTCATCTTGCCGGCGAGCTGTCCAGGTGCAGGTTTTCATGGCGGGGCCCAACCGGCGGTCCATGAACTCACCAAAAGTTTGCATGCCCACCATGGGAATTTCTTTCAATTCAGCAATGCGTTTTTTAACCAGGTCGGTGTAGGCTTCCGCAGCGGTAAAACGCACCCGGTTCTCGGCGCTTAACTGCTCCACGCGTGCGGCCAGGTCGGTCAGCTGGCTCAACAACTTTCGATCCAGTTCCACGTCCTCGCTGGTCACTTCAGCCAGGTCTTCGGTTTTACTGGTCTCCGCCATTTCTGTGGCCAGCTTCACCAAGCGGTCTTCATACGAAGAAAGCTTTGGCAACGTGGCACGCGCCACTGGAAAACTCAGCAGAGCCATCATTCGGTAAGTTTCCATTTCGATGGCGCGCTGAACCACTCGGCCCAATTGCCGCGAGCCCATCTTCAAATTACAAATCAAAATGCGGCTTGCACCGCGGTCTGCAATTCGAAGGTCCGAAAACACCTGCCCCGCTCCGTTGGCAATCATGCCGCCAATCAGGGTGTTGCCATCAAAGTAACCTGCCACGCTTCGCGGCTCTCGAGGGTTTTCTGTTTTTTGAACAAACAGTTCAATGGCCACCAGCATTACCCCTGGCAAAGCGGCCATCCAGCTGGGAGGCAAACGGCGAGTCACCGGGCGATCGAACACAATCGCATGGTCAGCCCGCTCAAAGAAGGTCAAGGTAATGAATTCGTTGTGGCGCTCCAGGCGCAGGCGCAAGGCCGACTCGCCGCCACACAGACTAAGACTGACCTGGGGGGCTGCAAGCTCTTCATCAGAAACCGGCTTGCACCCGCAATAGTCCACCAAGGCTTGCAATTGCCCGACAATTTCAGGTGTTACATCGCCTTGCACCAGCAAAGCAATGTGAAACACCCTTTCCTGCGGCCACAAGGCCTCGGTGGGGCGGGAATGCACTTCATCATTGAGTGCCTGCCGCAACGGGTAGGGCTGGGGCAGCAAGTTGCTTTTGTTCATGGCGAAATATACGGAAGCGATCAGCTTCGATTGCGGAGTTCTGGCCAGGCTTTCATCAGGTAATAGCACATCGACCAAACCGTCAAAACGGCTGCCACATAAATACCCAAAGTACCCAACACATGGAAGTCAATGCCCATCCAGGTTTCGTTCACCAACAGCATGGGAATGGCCACCATTTGCGCAATGGTTTTGAATTTGCCAAGCCTGTTCACAGCCACACTGTTGCGCGCACCAACGCTGGCCATCCATTCCCGCAACGCAGAAATGGTAATTTCGCGGCCAATAATAATCAGCGCAATAAAAGGACCAATTCGCCCAAGGTCAACCAACACAATCAGGGCAGCGCCCACCATCAGCTTGTCGGCCACCGGGTCAAGAAATGCACCAAAAGCCGAGGTTTGATTCCAGCGGCGTGCCAGGTAACCATCGACAAAGTCTGTAATGGCTGCGAAAACAAACACCCAGGCACCTACCCAGTTTTGCATGGAGATGGACATGATTGTTTCAGGCAGAAAATAAATGCCGACAACCAGGGGAATCAGTACAATCCGGACCCAGGTCAGGATCATGGGCAGGTTCATTGGCATATGTGTTTTTCTTTTGTTAAGTAAAAAATACACTCTATAGAGGTACAGAATATATCAGCGACAACACCCATTGAGGCGCACATCTTCAGTGCAAACGCCGATATATTTCTTCGGCCAGCGTTTTGGAGATTCCTTCGACTGTTTGCAAGTCTTCAACACTGGCCGCTTTCACACCACGCAGACCGCCAAAACGGGTCAGCAATTTTTGCTTGCGGCGTGCACCAATGCCTTCAATTTCATCCAGCTCGGAAGCCTGCCTTGCTTTGGCCCGTTTGGCCCGCATGCCGGTAATCGCAAAACGGTGAGCCTCATCCCGAATTTGTGCAATCAACATCAGCGCCGGGTGGCCTGGCCCCAACTCAAGGCTGGGTCGGCCATCTGGAAACACCAAAGTTTCCAGCCCCACCTTGCGATTCTCACCTTTTTTTACACCCACAATCAGGCCGATGTCCAATTCCAGTTGTTCAAACACCTGCCGGGCTACTTCAATCTGCCCCTTGCCACCATCAATCAACACCACATGCGGCATCACGATCGGGGTTTTTCCTTCCCGCTGATAGCGCCGTGTTACTGCCTGGCGCATGGCGGCATAATCATCGCCTGGGGTAATACCCTCAATGTTGTAACGGCGATACTCGCGGCTTTGCATATCGTGGTTATGAAACACCACACAAGAAGCTTGCGTAGCCTCACCTGCGGTGTGCGAAATATCGAAACATTCCACACGCAAGGTGGCCAGCAAATCAATTTCTTCAGCTGCTGGATCAACGGTGGGCTCGGTGCCAGTAGCATTACCACTTAACAAGCGGTCAGCCTCGCTGGCTTGCAAGGCCTCTTCCAGCCGCGTTTCCAAACCCAGGGTTTCAACCAACGCACGCGTGCGGAATTGCGCCGAGCCCTGCTCTGCTATTCGCCTTGCAATCGCAATTTCAGCGTTGTCTACAGCCATATCCAGCCACTTGCGCCGCTCGCTTTGCGGCTGTCGAATCAGGTTGATTTTTTTGCCAGCTTGTTGGCTCAAGGCCATCAACAGTTCGGGGGCATCCAGATCCTGGTTCACAATCAACAGGTTGGGAATGGGCCTGTCCACATAGGCTTGGCTCAAGAAAGCTTCCAGCACTTCAGGGCCAATGTCCTCGCTGGCCTGCGCCACACTGGGGAACATGGGCTTGTCACCCAAATGCCTCCCACCTCGCACCATGGCCAAATTCACGCACACCGCACCGCCTTTGATGACTACAGCAATAATGTCTGCATCGTCATCACCGCCGGTGGTGTCCACCGACTGCTTTTGTAACACCCTACTCAATGCACCCAACTGATTGCGATACATGGCGGCTTTCTCGAACTCCAGCAAGCCACTGGCCTCCAGCATTTTCTCTTCCAGATTGGCCAAAACTGACTTGTGGTCGCCCCGCAGGAAACGCGATGCGGCTTCCACATCCTTGGCATAATCTTCCGGGCTGATCCAGTTCACACAAGGCGCGCTGCAACGTTGGATTTGAGCCTGCAAACAGGGGCGTGAGCGATGAGAAAACACGGTGTCTTCACAGGTGCGTAGCAAAAACACACGCTGCAAAACCTGAATGCTTTCCTTCACAGCCCAGGCATTTGGAAAGGGGCCAAAAAACTGTGATTTTTTATCCACCGCACCCCGGTAATAAGCCACACGCGGGTACTTGTGATTCGTCAGCCGCAAGTAGGGGTAGCTTTTGTCATCGCGAAACAAAATGTTGTAGCGTGGGCTTAAGCTTTTAATCAGATTGTTTTCAAGCAGCAAGGCCTCTGCTTCAGTTCGGGTCGGTGTTACATCCACCCTCACAATACGCTCCACCATATGGCTGGTGCGCGGGCTGGCATGGGTTTTCTGGAAGTATGAAGACACCCGTTTCTTCAGGTTCTTGGCCTTGCCCACATACATCACGGTGCCATTTGCATCAATCATGCGATACACACCGGGCCTTGTGGTCAATTCCTTCAAAAACGCAACGATGTCAAAGGGTGTCTCGGGCGCTTGTTGCTCGTCGGTCATTGCCCTGTCCTCACCCTTTCAGGAAATAGCTGATCGATTCCAGTACGCTCTCGAACATGGGTGCGGTTAGCCGGCCCGTTTGCGTGTTGTATCGGCTAACGTGATAACTGTCGAACAAACGAAATACGCCCAAGTCGTGTTGGGCTGCATGCCCGAACTTGAACGCGCTTTGCTTTTGATCCAGTGCTTTCAACACGGCTTGGTGCCCCACCAAACCCAGTGCCAGCACTGCCTTGGGTGGATGTACTTTGAACTCATGGGCAATGAACTGGTTGCAGGTTTTAATTTCAGCCGGCGTTGGCTTGTTTTCCGGCGGAACACACTTCACAGCATTGCTGACACGCGCATTCAGCAGTTGCATGCCGTCGCCCACAGCCATGGAAACTGGCCTGTTGGCAAAGCCATATTTGTGCAAGGTGCTGTACAGCAAGTCGCCGCAATAGTCGCCCGTGAATGGCCGCCCGCTGCGGTTTGCTCCGTGTAGTCCGGGGGCCAGGCCAACAATCAACAACTCAGCGTTTACCGGGCCAAAGGGTGGCACCGGCCCATTGAAATGGTCAGGAAATTTTTGCCTGTTTTGTTCATGAAAAGCGTGCAGGCGCGGGCATGCCGTGCAATTCACATCGAACACCCTGGCGGGCCATTGCTGATCCATGACCAGGGGTTGCCACGCGGTTCTACTGCCCATTTAACCCAAAGCCTTGCGTGCGTTGTAGAACAAACGCATCCACGGTGAAAACTCGCCGGCGTCTTTGGGCGCCCAGCTCATTTGCACGTTACGGAATACGCGTTCCGGGTGCGGCATCATGATGGTGAAACGACCATCTGGCGTGGTGAAACCTGCTAACGCTTCCGGGCTACCATTGGGGTTGAATGGGTACTGCTGTGTGGCCTCGCCTTGCGAATTCACATACTGCACGGCCACCAAACCTTCCGAGCTCAATTTGCCATGGTTGCCCTGGCGTGAAAAATCGGCGCGACCTTCACCGTGTGCAACCACCACCGGCACCACTGAGCCTTCCATTCCACTTAACAAAATCGAGGGCGTTTTGTTGATTTTTACATTCACCAAGCGTGCTTCATATTGCTCGCTTTCATTGCGCATCAGCTTTGGCCAATGCGTTGCACCGGGAATCAAATCAGCCAAAGTCGCCATCATTTGGCAACCGTTGCACACACCCAAACCAAACACATCGCTGCGGCCAAAAAATTCAGCAAACTGATCGGCCAATACACTGTTGTATCGAATGGTTTTGGCCCAGCCTTCACCTGCACCCAGCACATCACCATAGCTAAAACCGCCACAAGCAGCCAGGCCCTGAAAGTCAGCCAGCTTGCGCTTGCCGCTCAACAAGTCGCTCATGTGTACATCCACTGCCTCGAACCCAGCCAAGGTGAACGAGCCTGCCATTTCAAGCTGACCGTTCACGCCCTGCTCCCTGAGCACTGCAACACGTGGCTTTGCGCCTGTGGCAATGAATGGCGCTGCGGGGTTTTCCGTAATGTCAAAGCTGGGCTTCCACACCAAGGCGTTGGGCAATTCAGCCGCTGCTTTGTGTTCACTTTCAGCGCAAGCCGGGTTGTCACGGCGCTTGGCAATTTGGTAGCTTGTGTCATCCCAAATGCCTTGAAGCTTGGTGCGGCTTTCAGAATAAATGCACTTGGCATCGCGATAAAACTCAACTACATCGCGGTCATTCGGCTTGCCAATAATATTGCTGTGTTTGCTCAAATTGAAATCGCGCAACACTTGCATGGCTTCGCTTTTTTGAGCGGCGGGCACCTGCAACACCACACCCAATTCTTCGTTGAACAAAGCTTTCAGGGTAAGTTCGCCGCGCTGCACGCTAACCTGCTCCGGGCGAATTTTAAAGTCGCCCCAATCGGCTGAATAGGGGTCGATGGTGATCAAATCCAGGTTGATCGACAAACCACAGCGGCTGGCAAAACTCATCTCGGCCAAAGCCGCCATCAAACCACCGTCGGAGCGGTCGTGGTAAGCATGCACCAAACCTTTTTCACGCAAGACATTCATGGCCATCGCAAAGTTTTTGATGTCGCTTGCATCCTCCACATCGGGTACATCCGTACCCAACTGGTTGGTAACCTGTGCCAATACGCTGGCACCCATGCGCATTTTGCCGCGTGCCAAATCAACCAACACCAGCACGGTGTCTTCTGCCGTGTTCAACACGGGCGTTAGCGTGCCACGCACATCGTTGATTTTTGAGAACGCAGAAACAATCAAACTAACCGGCGACAACACTTCCTTCTGCACATCGCCCTCATTCCAGCGGGTGCGCATTGAAAGCGAATCTTTGCCCACAGGAATGCCCAAGCCCAACTGTGGGCAAAGGTCCATACCAATGGCTTTCACGGTATCAAACAAAGCCGCATCTTGTCCGGGTGTACCGCAAGCGGCCATCCAGTTGGCACTCAGTTTCACGTCTTCCAGTTTTTCAACTGGTGCAGCCAGCAGGTTGGTAATGCTCTCTGCAATGGCCATACGGCCTGAAGCAGGTGCATTCAACACCGCAAGTGGTGTGCGCTCACCCATGGCCATGGCCTGGCCAGCATAGCCTGTGTAATCATCAATGGTCACTGCCACATCAGCCACGGGCACCTGGTAAGGCCCAACCATTTGATCGCGGGCTGTGAAGCCGCCCACGGTGCGGTCGCCAATGGTAATCAGGAAACGCTTGGAAGCCACAGCGGGGAATTTCAATACTTGCTCAATGGCCTCGCCCAATTCGGTTTGAGTCAAATCCATTTCAGCTTTCACCGTTTCAACACGGTTGTCGTTGCGCTCCATGCGCGGTGGTTTGCCAAGCAATACCTCCATGGGCATGTCTACAGGGTTGCTGGTGCTTTCAGCGTCGAGCACTTTCAATTGGCGTTCATCAGTAACCACACCCACCACACAGAAGGGGCAACGTTCACGCTCACACAGTTGCGTGAACAGTTCAAGCGATTCAGGCGCAATACCCATCACATAGCGCTCTTGCGATTCATTGCACCAAATCTCGGCAGGACTCAAACCGCTTTCATCCAGATTCACTTTGCGCAAATCAAATTCCGCACCTTTGTTCGATGCATCGGCCAGTTCGGGGAATGCGTTGGAAATACCACCCGCGCCCACATCATGAATGCTCAAAATCGGGTTGGCTTCGCCCAGAGTCCAGCAGCGGTCGAGTACTTCCTGCGCACGGCGTTCCATTTCAGGGTTGGCGCGCTGAACAGAATCAAAATCGAGCGACTCGGTGTTGGTACCTGCATTCATCGACGAAGCTGCGCCACCGCCCATGCCAATGCGCATGCCAGGGCCGCCCAGCTGTATTAACAAGCTGCCCGCCGGCAAATCGCATTTGTGGGTGTGCACTTCCCGAATATTGCCCAAGCCACCCGCAATCATGATGGGCTTGTGGTAGCCATAAACACGATCACCCACGCGCTGCTCGAACGTGCGGAAGTAACCACCCAGGTTCGGGCGGCCAAATTCATTGTTGAAGGCAGCCGCACCAATGGGGCCATCGATCATGATTTGTTCAGGCGTGGCGATGCGTGTGGGAATGCCGACAGGCTGTGGCTGCTCTGCACGTTGCTCCAGTGGCACCAATGCGTCTTGCCCACTTTCCCAGCTTTCCTTGCCACCTTCAAAACGCAAATGCGAGGTGGTAAAACCACACAGGCCAGCTTTGGGCTTGGCGCCACGACCAGTGGCACCTTCATCACGAATTTCACCGCCTGAACCCGTGGCAGCGCCTGCATATGGCGAAATGGCTGTGGGGTGATTGTGGGTTTCAACCTTGATCACAAAATGCGTGGTTTCCTCGTGCGGTCGATACACGCCATCGGCATCAGCAAAAAAGCGCTCAGCCTTGCCACCAGCAATTACGGCTGCATTGTCGGAATACGCCACCACCGTGCCATGCGGCGTGGTTTTGTGGGTGTTGCGAATCATCCCGAACAGCGTTTCGTTTTGCGCCTGTCCGTCAATCGTCCAGGTTGCGTTGAAAATTTTGTGACGGCAGTGTTCGCTGTTCGCCTGCGCAAACATCATCAGTTCGACGTCTGTGGGTGAACGACCCATCACAGTATAGGCATCCAGCAGGTAATCAATTTCATCGTCGCTCAGCGCCAGGCCAAGTTCGCTGTTGGCTTTCACCAGGGAATTACGCCCTTCGCCCAATTCCACAATTTGCAGGCTTTTGCCTTGCAGGGGCAAAAACAGGCCTTTCACATCAAAGCCTTCAGGCAAAACGGTTTCAGTCATACGGTCATACAGCGCGGCCTTCAAGGCTTGCAAAGCCGCCCCTTCCGGCAGTTTGCTGCCACCCAGCAAGCCTTTCTTGAAGCTCAGCTGAAATTCAATGCCACGCTCCATGCGCACCACCTTGGTCAGGCCAGCGTTGTGGGCAATGTCGGTGGCCTTCGAAGCCCACGGACTAACCGTACCCAAGCGGGGAACGACCACGCAGCCAAGGTCAACACGGTCCAACGCCGGGGCAGCATGGCCGTAATCGAGCAAGCCTTCCATCACCTTGCGCTGCTGCCCTTCCAGTGCACCCCGCGTCGCCACAAAATGAACGAAATGCGCACGCACCGCTGACACATTCGAATCAATGGCTTGCAGGCGTTTCAGCAAACCTTCTGCACGAAAAGCAGACAAGGCAGAGGCGCCATGGAAGGTGGAAACATCGAATTGATCAGCCGAGGACAGGGCAAGAGACATGACAGCAGTGGGGGTGGTTGAGGTAATCTTGAATTATAAGTGCTACAGCCCCAAAACTGAGCACAAAGCCCGGATAAACCACCCTGAATTTCCTTGGAATACGCATGCCAGAACCGATTGACCTACACCCTGAGAACCTGGGCCATGCCAACTGGCAACAGTTGGATCAAAAATCAATGCCAGTGCTGTCGGTGAAGCAAATCCGGGTGCTGGAACAGGCTGCTTTCGCACACATCGATTCTTTTTTGCTGATGCAGGCCGCCGGGGTACGCTCGGCCCTGAAAATTGTCGATCAAATTGTTCACAGCAAGACACATTCACCGCCTTGCCTGGTGCTGGCCGGGCCGGGCAACAACGGGGGAGATGCCTGCATTGTGGCCGGGGAGTTAAAACGCAAAGGCCTGCAAGTCGACCTTTTGCAAGTAAGCGATGGAAAAACTGGCTCGAAAGACCGCATGCAGGCTGTATTGTGGGCTTTGGCACACGGTGTTCAACCCATGGAATTTAAACCCGACATGCCCTTGCCTGACATTGATGCTGGCACTGTGATCATCGACGGGCTGCTGGGAATTGCCTGTAACAGATCCCCACAGGGTGTGATCGAACGATTGATTCGACATGTGAATGCACACCACCACAAGGCCAGGGTTTATGCGCTGGACTGCCCCAGCGGGCTGAACTGCGACACGGGTAATGCGCCCGGCGTAGCGGTTCAGGCACACACCACTTTCAGCTACCTCGCCTGCAAGCACGGCCTGTTGAGTGAACAAGGCAAAGATTTGTGCGGTGAACTGTGGATAGACACGCTGAATTGCGACGCCCTGCTTGATACGGGGCCGCACACGGTCGAACTGGGCATGGTTGTTCAAGCGGTTTCCCGGCTTGATCAATTGCAACACCTGCCAAAGCGAGGCCATCGGCATCACAAAGGCAGCTTTGGCAGCATTGCTGTGCTCGGTGGCCAACTTGGCATGGTAGGCGCCTGCGTGCTGAGTGCAAGAACCACACTAATGCTGGGCTGCGGGCGAGTAGCCCTGACCCTGCTGCATGAAGCCGACATGCACTTGCCTGATGTTCAGCGTCAAGGCCAATCACCCTTTCTCGACCTGGTCTTTCCGGAAATCATGAACAAGGGGCTGGAAAGCAATCTTGAGTTTGCGGATACCGCTTTGATCGGCCCAGGCTTGGGGCAAAGTGAAGAGGCCTTGAGCATGGTTCATGCACTGCTTGAACACGACAAAGGTCTGGATATGGTGTGGGACGCTGACGCGCTGAACCTTCTTGCAGCAAATTCGGTGTTGCGTGCGCGGCTACAGCACTACCGGCGCAAACACCGTGCAAAAAGCCTGGTGTTGACGCCGCACCCCCTGGAGGCAGCTCGCCTACTCCAAAGCACCACTGAGGTAATTCAGGCCGATCGCGTGAAGGCGGCGCAATCCTTGGCTTCCCAATTTGACTGCACTGTGGTGTTAAAAGGAACTGGCAGCCTGGTCTGCAATTCGAATCAAATTGAGATCAACACCACGGGTGGCCCCGCATTGGCGACCGCGGGCAGTGGCGATGTGCTCGCTGGCGCCATAGCAGCCATGTTGGGGCAAGGGCTAGATGAATTCAAAGCCGCATCATTCGCTGTGTATCTACATGGGCTGTCGCTTGAACCGCTGGCAGGTGAACGAGAGGGTTTGTACGTTTCACATGCGAGCGAAATTGCCGGGCGGATGAAAGCGTGGTTAAACCACCTCCTGGGCCAAAGCGCCCGCCGCAATAGTCAATTGCCGTGAACAGCGCGCCGCAAGCTTGTCATCGTGGGTCACCAGAATCAAAGTGGTGCCCTGCTCTTTCTGAAGGTCAAACATCAAGTCAATTATTCGCTGGCCGGTTGCAAAATCCAGGCTGCCAGTGGGCTCATCGGCAAACACAATCGTGGGTTTACGCACAAACGCCCTGGCCAAGGCCACGCGTTGCTGTTCACCACCCGAAAGGGTTTTGGGCGTGTGGTTGAGGCGATCACCCAAACCTACCCGGTCTAGCATCTCCTTGCAGGCCTTTTCGCGATTTTGCATTGGCGTCAGTTCAGTGGCCAGCATCACGTTCTCAAGCGCACTCAGGTGGTCGAGCAACTGAAATGACTGAAATACAAAACCCACATGCTCGGCTCGCAGGCTGGCACGGCGGTCTTCGTTAAGTTGAGTTAAGTCTTCCCCCAAAAAGCGAACTGCACCGCTAGATGGAATGTCCAATCCAGCAAGCATGCCCAACAATGTGGATTTGCCTGAACCTGAGGCCCCCACAATGGCAACCGCTTCGCCTTGATTTATAGTGAACGAAATGTTTTCAAGAATGGACAAACTACTTTGCCCGTCCTGAACCAATTGATTTAAACCTTCGACTTCGAGGATTGCACGACTCATGTTTGCCTTTACTGCAAAAAAAATTAAAAACGCCTTCGCATTGGGCCTGATCGCTTTTGGATTATCAACCAGTGTATCCAGCTTTGCGGCAAGTACAGGCCAGGAATGCAAAATACTGGTGATGGGCGACAGCCTTTCGGCCGCTTACGGCCTGCCCAAAGAACAAGGTTGGGTCGCTTTGATGGAGGGCCGTTTGGCTGAAAAGTTCCCGCACTGCAAGGTGGTGAATGCCTCAGTATCAGGCGAGACCACAGCAGGTGGAAAAACACGCTTGCCAGCCCTGCTGAAACAACACCAACCCACACACATGATTCTGGAACTTGGCGCCAACGACGGATTACGCGGATTGTCCCTGGACACGATGAAAGACAACTTGACCAATATGCTGGTCACGGCCCGGCGCAATGGCGCTCAGGCTGTACTGATTGGCATGCAAATTCCATCGAATTACGGGCCAGCATATGCCCGCCGCTTTGGCGATACATTCCCAGAGGTAGCACGAAAACAGAAGGTGCCTTTGGTGCCGTTTATGCTGGAAGGTTTCGCGCTAGACCCCACTGCGTTTCAAGCAGATGGAATTCATCCAAATGCGGGAGCACAACCGAAAATTCTGGAAAATATTTGGCCGACGTTTTCAGCGACATTGAAGTGAAGATATTACGGGTAGCGTATACGAGTTCGCGTTATCTTTTACCGCGTGCGCTAAGCGACTTAAGGTGAGGTCTGGATTTGCAGCAGCGTTACATCGTTCTGCTGATTCAAGATCAAGTCGCCCATTTTGATTCGCAGCGAGGGGCAGATCCGCCAGGATCTGATGCGAAGACGCGCTCGCGTTTCGCATGCCCTGAGCCAGATTCAAAAAGGGGAACTCGACTTGATCAAGGCAGAATGAGTGACGCGCTGCAAATCAACTACAACCACGTCAATCGGGGATGCGATGCGCTGCAAATCGACCACATCAGCATCCACTACATCAGCAAAATTAAAACGTCTTCTTGATCTCGACTTCAACACGCTTTTTCATGGCATCGCGTGCAGCCAGCAGCAAGGCTTCCTGATACACCTGCCCTGCAATATTCTCGTAGTACTGAACCACCTGCGGATCTGCTTTCGCTTTGACTTCCGAAGACGGTGCACTGCTTTCAACCCACGCCACCGCATAGCCGTTGTTGCCTAGTCCAACCACCTTCGCTTTGGGTAGTTCAGACACACCCGTGTTCAACACGGACTGAGCCACCAAACCAGGCAAACCCCCCGCGCTCAGAGCGGACACTGTTCTTGAATCCGCAAAACCGGTCAACAAATCAGAACCAGCCTGTGGCTTTTCACTGTCCAGCTTGGCAGCCAAAGCATCTGCGTCTTTCAGTGCAGCCTTTGCAGCTTCTTCCTGCTTTAAGCGAGCCTGAATCACTGGCTTCATTTCCTCCAGCGGGCGTGCTGCTGCAGCCGTGTAATTCACGATGCGGGCAGACACCATGGCTTCGCCCACTTGCACAGCCTTGGTGTTGTTTTTACTTTCAATCGAGTCCGATGAAAAAATTTCTGCCATCACTTTCGCGTCTTTCAAGACCTCTGGCGCGTTGGCTGCACCTTGCGTCAAACCATTGAATGTTTGTGCCTGCACACCAAGTGCCTTGATCACGTTCTCAAACGACTGACCACCTTCATACACCAACTCGGTGAAGCGCCCTTGTGCATCGGCATACTGCGCAGTCATCTTTTGATTTTTGATTTCATCTGAAATTTGAGTTTTCACTTCCTCAAGTGCTTGAACCTCACCACCACGAATGTCGGTTACCTCAACAATGTGATAACCAAACTGGCTCTTCACCAAGCCGCTGAGTTCGCCTTTCTTCTGAGAAAACACGGCCTGTTCAAACTCGGGAACCATGGCGCCTTTGCCGAAGAATCCGAGATCTCCACCCTGGTTTGATGAGCCCGGATCGATTGAGTATTGCTTGGCAATTTCAGCAAATCTGGATGGATTCGCTTTCAACTCGGCCAACACTTTTTCCGCCGCTGCCTTCAGTTCGTCTGCAGAGGCACCTTCTTTCTCGGCATCCAGCAAAATGTGGCGTGCACGACGTTCTTCAGGAGCAGAAAAACGGGCCTTGTTTTGTTCGTAGTAAGCTGCAATGTCTGCATCGCTCACTGCAATCTTGGATTTGATGGTGTCTGGCGACAACACCACATATTCCACATCGGCTTTTTGAGGTGCCATGAATTGGGTTTTGTTCGCTTCATAAAATGCAGCCACTTGCTCATCCGTAATACTGACGTTGGCCAGGTATGGGGCCAAGTCAATATTTTTAACGCGCACCACTCGACCGGCCAACTGCACATCATCCAGCTGGGTTTTCAGTGTTTCCGGGAAAAAAGAAGCACGCAAAACCGGGTCAAGCACCTGGTTTCTCGCCAAGCCAAAACGCACATTTGCCTCGTGCTGCGCAGGCGTTAAACCACGTGCAGCCAACTCGCGCTTGTAAGTTTCAAGATCGAATTTGCCATCCACCTGAAACAAGGGAGTGCGAGCGATGTCTTCAGCCAAGGCTTTGTCTGAAGCCGTCAAATATTGCTTTTGTACCGACTGTTGAAGCAAATATTGAAGCACCAATGTATCCAACAATTGGCGATTGATTTCTGGTGATTCAAACACCTTTGGATCAAAGTTGTCGCCTGACTGCGCACGTGCTTCTTCAATACGCTCACGCTTAACCTGATCGAACTCTTCCTGGGTAATTGGATAATCGCCCACAATCGCCAACGCGTTTGCGTCAGCACTGACAGTGTTGTACCCCTCAAGACCAAACAAGGCAAATGCGGGTGCAATAAACAGCAGCAGCACAAACTGCATGATCTTCTGATTGTTTCGGATGAATTCAAACATGTTTTGTAGGTATTTAGTGTTGAACAACAAGCGGATACTATACCTGAAGGTAAACACCGGAAAACCGTGTGGGGCGCGGCCGGGGTTGGAAATGAATGAGAGCGTGGAAATGAAAAAAGGGAATCCGAAGATTCCCTTTTTTGTTTGGCGGAGTGGACGGGGCTCGAACCCGCGACCCCCGGCGTGACAGGCCGGTATTCTAACCAACTGAACTACCACTCCAGAGTTGGTTGCTGTTTCGCAATGTTGGTGGGTGCTGAGAGGCTCGAACTCCCGACCTAAGCCTTGTAAGGGCTCCGCTCTACCAACTGAGCTAAGCACCCGACGCTCACTGTTTTACTAGTGTTTGTCTTGCTGCGAATCAGCCAAGACCGCAATTATATACAAATTAACTCGGCCTGCAATACCTTTTGTCAAAAAAATTTTAAATTTAATTCACTGCGTCTTTCAGGGCTTTGCCGGGACGGAACTTGGGCACTTTGGCTGCCTTGATTTTGATTGTTGCGCCAGTGCGTGGGTTACGGCCGCTGCGTGCAGCACGCTTGCCAACAGCAAAGGTTCCAAAACCAACCAAAGTTACTGATCCACCTTTTTTCAAGGTAGTTTTAACAGCAGCAATCATTGCATCCAATGCACGACCAGCGGCCGCTTTGGAGATTTCTGCTGACTCAGCAATTTGATCGATCAGTTCGGTTTTATTCATGTAAAAAGCCCCCTCATGGTGACAAATAAAAAGTGCCCAAAAACAGGCACCACGTTGCTTCCAGTTCTTAATTTAGACATGCCTGAAACCTAGCTGTCAACACATTTTGCGGGCGGATAACCCTTATTTTTCAAGCCAGCTAAGGCTTTCCGCGATGCACAAAAAAAAACCTCCACATTTTCATGCGGAGGCTTGTTCAAAATACCGATTGATATCAGTGCTTTACACTTGGGTTTGCAGCAGCCTCATCAGCTTTGCCCGCAATCACCTCGGCCGGCTCGGAGACTGGCTCTGGTAGCGATTCCAAGGCATGTTGCAGCACTTGATCAATCCATTTCACCGGAATAATCTCCAAACTATTCTTCACATTGGCTGGAATTTCTGCCAAATCCTTCACGTTTTCTTCGGGAATCAGCACTGTTTTAATACCACCGCGGTGAGCAGCAAGCAGCTTTTCTTTCAAGCCACCGATACCCAAAACTTCGCCACGAAGAGTAATTTCACCAGTCATTGCAACGTCAGAACGCACCGGCATATTCGTCAAAGTCGACACCAATGCAGTGGTCATCGCAATACCGGCTGAGGGCCCATCTTTCGGTGTCGCGCCTTCAGGTACATGCACGTGAATGTCGCGCTTCTCGAAAGCATCGTTGCGAATTCCCAATCGATTCGCGCGTGCACGCACCACTGAACGGGCAGCCTCCACCGATTCTTTCATCACATCACCGAGAGAACCTGTGCGAATGACATTGCCCTTGCCTGGCATGGACACAGTTTCAATGGTCAGCAATTCACCGCCCACCTCCGTCCATGCCAAACCAGTGACCTGACCCACCTGATTTTCTTTTTCAGCCATGCCGAAATTGAAGCGACGAACACCCAGGAATTTGTCGAGGTTCTTCGGAGTCACCAGCACTTTCTTTTCGTTTTTGCCCAATACCATTTGACGCACAACCTTGCGGCAAATTTTGGACATTTCACGCTCAAGACCACGCACACCTGCCTCGCGGGTGTAGAAGCGAATGACATCACGAATTGCTGCTTCGGAAACACTCAGCTCTTCGTCTTTCACGCCGTTGTTTTTCAACTGCTTGGGCAGCAAATACTTTTGCGTGATGTTCACTTTCTCGTCTTCGGTGTAACCGCTCAGGCGAATTACTTCCATCCGATCAAGCAGCGCATGAGGAATGTTCAAGGAGTTCGCAGTCGCTACAAACATCACATCGCTCAAGTCGTATTCCACTTCCACGTAATGGTCTACAAAGGTGCTGTTCTGCTCGGGATCCAGTACTTCCAACAAAGCCGATGCGGGGTCGCCACGGAAGTCCTGTCCCATCTTGTCGATCTCATCCAGCAAAAACAGCGGATTGCGAACACCTACTTTCGTAATGCTGTTCAATACCTTGCCAGGCATGGAACCAATATAGGTTTTGCGGTGGCCACGAATTTCAGCTTCATCACGCACGCCACCCAAGGCCATGCGAACAAACTTGCGGTTTGTTGCCTTGGCCACAGATTGTCCAAGTGAAGTTTTACCAACTCCTGGGGGACCCACCAAACAGAGAATAGGTGCCTTCAGTTTGTCGACACGCTGCTGCACCGCGAGGTACTCCACAATGCGCTCTTTCACTTTCTCCAAACCATAATGATCTTCGTCCAGTACCTTTTCGGCATTGGCAAGGTCGTTGTTGATTTTGGTTTTTTTCTTCCAGGGCAAACCCACCAAAACGTCGATGTAATTGCGAATCACGGTGGCTTCAGCAGACATGGGTGACATCAGCTTGAGCTTCTTCAATTCGGCTTCGGCTTTTTTCAGGGCTTCCTTGGGCATGCGCGCAGCCTTGATTCGCTTTTCAAGCTCCTCCATGTCCGCGCCATCTTCGCCCTCACCCAGTTCTTTCTGAATGGCTTTGACCTGCTCGTTCAAATAGTACTCGCGCTGGCTTTTTTCCATTTGGCGCTTTACACGACCACGGATGCGCTTTTCCACCTGAAGAATATCGATCTCAGTTTCTAGTTGGGACAGCAACGCTTCCAGGCGCTGGGCAATGCTGAAGGTTTCCAAAATGGATTGCTTCTGCTCCAGCTTCAATGGCAAGTGGCTAACAATGGTATCCGCCAATCGGCCGATGTCTTCAATGCTGGCCAGCGATGTCAAAATTTCTGGCGGAATTTTCTTGTTCAATTTCACGTAGGAATCAAACTGTGCCATCACGGCACGCTTCATGGCCTCGGTTTCCGGACTCTGTGAAGGATCGGGCAGCAAGGGCAAAGCCGTGGCCGCGAAGTGTGTTCCCTCATCCGTTACCTTGGTCAAACGTGCACGCTGCACACCCTCTACCAAAACCTTTACGGTGCCGTCGGGCAGCTTCAGCATTTGGAGTACATTGGCGACACAGCCGATGTTGTAAATGTCTTTGTCGCTGGGTTCATCTTTGGTGGCAGATTTTTGCGCCACCAGAAGAATGCTCTTGCCTGTTTCCATCGCGATTTCCAACGCTTTGATGGATTTTGGACGGCCCACGAAAAGCGGAATGACCATGTGCGGGAACACGACTACATCTCGCAATGGAAGCAGTGACAATTCGATGGGTTGTTCCGGAAGCACGTTAGTTGCTGACATATGAATCACCTATTAAATGCATAACCCTACAGTGGGGTTAAAACGCGCTTATTCAAGCTTTATTTCACGACCAATTTAACAATACCACTGAAAAGAAAAAGCCCAACCGTGGAGTTGGGCTTTTTTAATCATTTTGCAATCTGTTTTGGTATGGTTTTCAGCATCAGGATTTGTCTTTGCTGCTGGCCACTTTGGGCTGGTCTTCGTAGATCAGCAAAGGCTGGCCCGTACCGTTGATTGTATTTTCATCAATCACCACTTTCTTGACATTCGTGTCGCCAGGCAGATCGTACATAATGCCGAGCAAAGCCTGTTCAAGAATGGTTCTCAAACCACGCGCACCTGTTTTGCGCTGAATTGCTTTCTTGGCAATTGCGCTTAACGCCGATGGGCGAACTTCGAGTTCAGCACCGTCCATCTCAAGCAGCTTTTCGAACTGCTTGACCATGGCATTTTTCGGCTTGGTCAAAATCTCGATCAGAGCGGGTTCATCCAGTTCTTCGAGGGTGGCAATTACAGGCAAGCGACCCACCAATTCAGGAATGATACCGAACTTGATCAAGTCTTCTGGCTCAACTTCTGCCAGCAGGGTGCCCACATTGCCCTCTTCCTTGCTTTTCACGGTTGCACCAAAGCCAATACCCGAACGCTCGGAACGGTTACGAATCACCTTGTCCAAACCTTCAAATGCACCACCCACGATAAATAGTACGTTGGTGGTGTCAATTTGAACGAAATCCTGGTTGGGGTGTTTGCGGCCGCCCTGTGGAGGAACAGAGGCCACAGTGCCCTCAATCAATTTCAGCAAGGCTTGTTGTACACCCTCGCCCGACACATCGCGTGTAATGGACGGGTTGTCTGACTTGCGGGAAATCTTGTCGATTTCGTCAATATAAACAATGCCGCGCTGCGCTTTTTCGACTTCATAGTTGCAGCTTTGCAGCAGTTTCTGAATGATGTTTTCCACATCTTCGCCCACGTAACCGGCTTCGGTCAGCGTAGTGGCATCGGCAATGACGAAAGGTACATTCAACAAACGGGCCAGGGTTTGGGCCAACAGCGTTTTACCCGAACCCGTTGGACCAACCAGCAAAATATTGCTTTTCGTCAGTTCAATGTCGTCTTTCTTGCTCATGTGGCGCAAGCGTTTGTAGTGGTTGTAAACCGCTACAGCCAGCACACGCTTGGCTTTGTCCTGCCCAATCACATACTGGTCAAGAATGGAACGAATTTCCTGAGGGGTGGGTAGCTTGTCGCCGCCACCTGTGGCCGTGGCCTCCGCTGCTTCATCACGAATGATGTCGTTGCACAACTCAATGCATTCATCGCAGATGAACACAGAGGGCCCTGCGATCAATTTTTTTACCTCATGCTGGCTTTTGCCGCAGAAGGAGCAATACAGCAGCTTTTCGCTTGAGCCTTTCTTTTCTGACATCTTTTATCCTCTGGAAAGCCCCCGCAGGGGCAATCAAGAAATCAAGGTTTTAATGTTACTGCAGTTACTTCTTGTCGGCCGGAGGCACACGGTGCTTCAACACGTCGTCAATCAAGCCATACTCTTTGGCAGAGTCTGCACCCATAAAGTTATCACGATCTGTGTCACGCGCAATCTCTTCGATGGTCTTACCTGTGTTCTCAGCCAGTATTCCGTTCAATTTCTCACGCAAATACAAGATTTCCTTGGCATGAATTTCAATATCGGATGCCTGACCCTGCACGCCACCCAAAGGCTGGTGAATCATGATTCGGCTGTTGGGCAGCGAAAAACGCTTGCCCTTGGTGCCAGAAGACAACAAGAACGCGCCCATGCTGGCCGCCAGGCCTGTACAAAGAGTTGAAACATCGGGTTTGATGAACTGCATGGTGTCGTAAATGGCCATGCCCGCTGACACAGAACCACCTGGGCTGTTGATATACAGCGCAATGTCTTTGTCGGGGTTTTCGCTTTCGAGGAACAACATTTGCGCCACGATGACGTTGGCCATTTGGTCGTTGATCGGCCCCACCAGGAAAATAACGCGCTCTTTAAGCAAGCGCGAATAAATGTCATAGGCCCGCTCGCCCCGACCACTTTGCTCAATCACCATGGGCACGTACATATTGCCCTGGGTTTCAAGCGCACCAGAATTGTTCATGTTGTTAGTCATAGAGCGAGGGTTCCACATCATTTATTTATTTCCCATCAGTTCGTCAAAGGACAATTTCTTTTCAACCACTTTGGATTTGCTCAAAGCGAATTCAACCACATTGTCTTCCAGAATAACCGCTTCCACATCCGCCAAACGGGCGCGATCCTGAAAATACCACTGCATCACTTCCGCAGGGTTCTCGTAGCTTTGTGCCTGCTCTTCGATGAAGGCACGCACCTGCTCGGGTTTGGCTTGCAGGCTGTTTTCTTTTACCAAGTCTGACACGATCAGGCCCAAGCGAACACGGCGCTCGGCTTGTGCAGCGAAAATGTCTTCGGGCAGCTGAATTTCTTCCACGTTTTGCATGCCACGGGCCTTCAGGTCCTGGCGTGCACGGGAGGCCAATTCGGTGGTCTCAGATTGAATCAGGGCTTTGGGCACATCGAATTCAGTCACTTTCAACAGTGCATTCATGACTGCTTCTTTGGTTTGCGCCTTGGTGCGGTTGCTGACTTCGCGGCTCAGGTTCACGCGCACGTCTTCACGCAGCTTTTCCAGGGAACCGTCAGCGATGCCCATGGCCTTGGCGAACTCTTCGTTCAATTCAGGCAACTGGGGGCCTTCCACTTTCTTGATTGTGATTGTGAACTGGGCAGTTTTACCTGCAACGTCTTTGCCGTGGTAATCGGCCGGGAAAGCCAGGTCGAACGTTTTCTCTTCGCCTTTTTTCAAGCCTTTTGCCGCAGCTTCAAATTCAGGCAGCATTTGACCCTTGCCGATTACAAACGAGAAGTCTTCGGCTGTGCCGCCATCGAAGGGGACATCGTCAATTTTACCGACGAAATCCAGGGTTACCTTGTCTTCTTCAGCGGAGCCACGGTCTACTTCGGCAAAACTGGCGCGCTGCTTGCGCAGAATTTCAATGGTTTTGTCCACTTCAGAGTCGGATACTTCAACCACTGTTTTCTCGATTTCCAATGTAGCGAAGTCACCAAAATTCACTTCGGGGAACACTTCAAAAATGGCGTTGAACTCAAAAGTGTCGTCAGCGGCGTCCTTGGCGGCTTCGATGCGGGGCTGACCAGCCACACGCAGATCCTGCTTTTGAACTTCTTCGCTGAAAGTACGACCGATTTCATCGTTCAACACTTCAGAATGCACTTGGGGACCATAGTTTTGTACCACCATTTTCATGGGTACTTTACCTGGGCGGAAACCGGGCATGCGAGCTGTGCGAGCCACCTTTTTCAGGCGCTTTTCAACTTCAGCATTGATTTTTTCAACCGACAGCTTCAAGGAAATGGTTTTCTCGAGTGAGCTGGCAGTGGTGGTTGTTTCAGTCATTTGGAACTCTTGAACTAGTTGCCTTGGCAAGGTTGACCAAGGGGGAGGTTAATGGGCGTAAAGGCTCTACAATTGCCGATATCTTACACAAGTATGAAGCTGCTTTGGCGGGGGCTTGGTTAAAACTGGACCGCCCCAGAAGCGATATACCTGGGGCACAAGAGGGGTGGTGCGGATGAAAGGACTCGAACCTTCACGTATTGCTACGCCAGAACCTAAATCTGGTGCGTCTACCAATTTCGCCACATCCGCATGCAGGCGCGCATTATAGCCCGATTTTAACTTTGAAGCCCTTACAATGTCATTTATTGACTGCATTACCCCCAATTAGAAGGTGACATGGCTGTATCTCTAGAAAACCCGCTTGCCTACTGCCGCGAGAAAGTAAGCGGGGAAACCGCCTCCCTGCACTACGCAACTCTGTTTCAAACCGAGGAACTGAAGGCATTTTGGCTTGGCTGCTTCACCTTGAATCACGAGTTGCGGCAGGCTTGCCTGAAGCAGCTGGAGGCTGGCTTGACACAGGTCAAACTGGGCTGGTGGCAAAACGCCCTCGCCAACGCCGGGGGCAACAGCAACCCTCACCCGGTCATTACCGCGATATCAAAACCCGTGATTGCCACACTACCGGCAGAGCACTGGGGCGAATTGATTAACCGGGTGGCCAGCGGATGCGAGCCCAAACGTTACAACAGCATGGCGGATTGGCACAACGACGTACTGTGGGAAACCAAGCCCTGGGTCCACCTGATTCAGGCCCGTTTTGGACATCCGAACACGGATTTCACACAGTTGCTGGAATTCTGGACTTCAGCCACCCGCCTGTGCCAGTTGCTCAGGCTGGCGAAGTACCTGGACCAGGGGTTTCAGCCCTTGCCTGTTGAATTGCTGGCCAAACACGGTGTAACGGCAGAGCAAATCAAACGCAGGGAACACAGCGAGGCCAGTACAACCATGTTCAGTGAGGTGGGTGAGCATCTGCTTGAAAAAACCAACCTGGCCTGGAAAAACATGCCTGCAGACCAACGCCTGTTTGCAAGACCATTGCGGGCGCTGTTCCGCATGCGTGCTGCCGAACTGAAAGTGCACCAAGCCGCTGGTTATCGTTTATTGACCGAGCAAAAAATAATCACCCCGTTCAAGAAATTCAGCATTGCATGGACAACACAAGTACTGAGGCGGTGATTTCCTGCCCCGGTTTACAACTTGGGTTTGCGAATTCGATAAGCTGCAGCGTACAGCGCTGGCAGGAAAAACAGGGTTAACAGAGTAGCCACAATCAACCCACCCATAATCGCCACCGCCATGGGCCCCCAGAACTGCGAACGCATCAATGGAATCATGGCCAGTACGGCGGCTGCTGCAGTCAGTAAAATGGGCCGAGAGCGCCGAATGGTCGAACCAATAATGGCCTCATAGGGATCTACGCCAGCCGCCCTGTCTTGCTCGATTTGGTCCACCAAAATAACCGAATTTCGAATGATCATCCCGAACAAGGCAATCACGCCCAGTTGTGCTACGAAACCAAACGGGCGTGCGGTAATGATCAAGGCCAAAGCTGCACCGATAATTCCCAACGGGCCGGTGAAGTAAACCAGCAAGGTTCGGCCAAAGCTTTTCAGTTGCAACATCAGCAAGGTAAGCACGATAAACAGCATCAAAGGCACATTGGCCATGATCGACTGCTGGGCCTTGCCGGAATCAGCGGCAAGGCCATCCAGATTCACTGACACACCCAGCGGTAATTCAGCACGAAGGGGGTCGAGGGCCTTGTTCATGGCCAAGGCAACGGTGGTGCCCTGAATACCGGAAACCACATCGGCCTTTACAGTAATTCCGAACTCACCACCCTCACGCCAAATCACCCCGGGCTCAAAGCTCATGGTGACATTGCCCACTTGGGATAAGGGCACATAGGCACCGCTTGCTGTGGGAACGTTGGCATTCATGAGTTCAGCCAGCGTGTCGCGTTCGCTTTCAGGGTTGCGAAACACAATATCGATCAGGCGATTATTTTCCCGGTACTGCCCAATGGTTGCGCCTGACAAAATGACATGCGAGGACTCCGCAATACTTTGGCTGCTAACCCCCAAAGCGCGTGCGCGAGCCTGGTCTACCTCAACCTTCATCACCTTGATGTTTTCATTCCAGTTGTCATGCGTGCCGCGGGTATATTCGCTGGAGGCTACCGCCTCTTTCACCTTGTCGGCCACCACTCGTACCACGCGTGGATCCGGGCCCTGCACCACAAACTGAACGGGATAAGTGACGGGCGGGCCGTTGGGCAACAAGGTAATTCGCGGGCGAATGTCAGGGAAGTTGCCTTCCAGATGCGCTTTCAGTTTGCCCCGAAGTATTTCCCGGTCTTCGAATGTTTTGGGAATGACAATCAGCTCGGCCAAATTGCTTTGCACAAATTTTTGATCCAGCGACAGGTAAAAACGCGGCGCGCCATCACCCACAAAACTGGCATAGCCCTGCACTTCGGGTTGCTTGGCCAACCACTGCTCAAGCTTGATCGCCTGTTTTTCAGTTTCCTCAAATGCGGTGCCCTCGGGCAACCACAAATTCACCATGATTTCCAAACGGTTGGAATCAGGGAAAAACTGCTGTTCAATGAATTTGAAAGAATAGCCGCCACCGATAAAAGCCAGCACGGTGACCGATATTGTGATCCAGCGGTGGTTAACGCACACCTCAATCCAGTGGCGGAAGCGCTGGTAAAACGGTGTGTCGAACACCTCCGTGTGGCCTTGACCGTCTTTTGGCTTTTTAAGCAACCAATAGCCAATGTAAGGCACAAAAATAACTGCGACAAACCAAGACAACACCAAGGCAATGGCGGTCACCGCAAAAATTGAATAGGTGTATTCCCCCGCTGCCGATTGCGCCAGGGCAATGGGCAGAAAGCCCGCTGCTGTAATCAAGGTGCCTGTCAGCATGGGAATCGCTGTGGAGTCGTAAGCAAAAATAGCCGCGTCAAAACGCGAATAACCCTCTTCAAGCTTGCGAACCATCATTTCAACCGCGATGATTGCGTCGTCCACCAACAAACCCAGGGCGATAATCAGCGCGCCCAGCGAAATTTTGTGCAGGTTAATGTTGAAAAACGACATCGCCAAAAAGGTAAGTGCCAGCACAAGAGGAATGGTCAGCGCAACGACCAAGCCCGGTCGGGTGTCAATTCGAAACGGTTTGCTGTGCAGCCCCAAACTCAAAAAGCTGACTGCCAGCACAATTACAATCGCCTCAATCAGTACTTTCACAAACTCATTGACCGAGGTACTGACTGATTTGGGCTGATCCGCCACGCGCTGAAGCTCAATGCCCACGGGGAGTTCAGCCAGTATGCGGCGCTCAACTTTTTCCAACTCTTGGCCAAGGCGGATAATATCGCCACCATTGACCATGGAAATCCCCAAGCCAATCACCTCTTTGCCATTGAAACGCATTTTGGACACAGGTGGGTCTTGATAGCCGCGATGAACGAGGGCGATGTCTTTGAGCAGGAGTGTGTTTTTTCCCGCCCGAATCGGCAGGTTGGCAAGGTCTTCAATGGACTCAAACTGCCCCTGCACCCTTGACCACACTTTTTGCTCTTCCAGACTCAAAACACCCTGAGAAGTCACGGCATTCTGGCTGTTGATTTGATTGAAAATGTCTTGCGCAGAAATACCCAATTGCGCAATTTTGTAATGCGAGACATCGATAAACACTTTTTCAGGTTGAACGCCAAATAGCTGCACCTTGGCCACATCGGGCACTTTGAGCATTTCCTGACGTACCTGTGTCACGAAGTCCTTTAGCTCGGCGTACTTGAATCCATCTGCGGAGAATGCCAGCAACACCCCAAAGGTATCGCCAAACTCATCGTTGAAAAATGGCCCTACGACACCACGCGGCAGTGTTCCAGCCATGTCGCTGACCCGTTTTCGTGTGGTGTACCAAATGTCGGCCACTTGCCTGGGCGGTGCGCTGTCATCCAGTTGAAGAAAAATGACGGTTTCACCAGGCTTGGAGTACGAGCGTATTTTGTAGGCGTAAGGAATTTCCTGAATTACCTTTTCAATCGGGTCGGCCACCTGCTGACCCATTTGCATGGCTGTTGCTCCCGGCCAGTAGGCACGTACCACCATGCCGCGAAACACGAATGGCGGGTCCTCTTCCTGGCCC
Source organism: Limnobacter sp. UBA7229 (assembly GCF_002473065.1). Taxonomy (NCBI): domain Bacteria; kingdom Pseudomonadati; phylum Pseudomonadota; class Betaproteobacteria; order Burkholderiales; family Burkholderiaceae; genus Limnobacter; species Limnobacter sp. UBA7229. The sequence continues at coordinate 56,319 of NZ_DKTN01000003.1, forward strand.
AGGGAGAAAAATGCGGCGACTCCGGCGAAAATGAATACCGCTAGAAGGTATCGAACCAATGGCTGGTTTTCAAGCGCCCAGCGCGACAGGTTGATTTTTCTCATTTGGAAAGATCGCTCGTTTCAATGAAGCGACGAACCTTTTGGCCTTCGTTCAGAACGTGGGTGCCGGCAGTGACAATCAACTCGCCATTGTTTAGGCCGTCTTTGACCAGAAAGTCGCTTTCAGAGACGTCATGGGGTTGAACAATCCGTTTGTTGACCACACCTTGCTTTTCATCGAATACCCAAACAAAAGCACCAGTGTGCTCGGCCACCAGGGCCGAAATGGGAAGCTTGAACGCGGTCGACTTGGCGGCAGTTGAAAACTGCACTGTCGCACTCATTCCAAAACGGGACATTCTGGCTGGGTCGTTGACATCCAGTAACACCGCAAACGTGCGTGTTACCGGGTCTGCCACCGGAGAAACTTCCCGCACTTTTGCATCCAAAGACTGTTGACCAGACCAAAGCAATACGCGCGCATCCTGACCCGGCTTGATCGCACTGACCCGGCTCTCGGGCACAGCCATGCTGACCTGCACATCATTCTCATCAGCCCACTGAACCACAGCCTGACCTGGCGCCAACACCTGCCCTGCTTCGGCATACACGCTGGAAATAACACCACTGCCCGGAGCACGCAGGTCGCCATATTGCCGCTGATTGGCCTGCGTGCTCAACTGGGCGCGAGCCTGACTCAAACGACTACCCGCGGCATCGAAGGCCAACTGTCGACGATCAAGCTCTGCCTGGCTGATAAAATTTTGTTGTTTCAGGGTTTTGGCGCGATCCAGATCGGTTTTCAACTGCGCATGCTCAGTGGCTGCTGCATCAAATTGCGCCTGGGCCGCCTGCAAGGCAAGGCTCAAATCCCGGGGATCAATTTTTGCAAGTACCTGGCCTTTCGTAACCTTGTCTCCAACATCCACCAGGCGTGTCGTCAATTTCCCGCCCACCTGAAAGCTGAGTTTTGCCTGAAAACGGGGTTCAATTTGCCCGGGAAAACTTTCTTCAAAGGTGCTCCCACCGGCTTGCAGCTCAATCACACGAACTGGTCGAATGACTTCAGTGGTATCTATTTCGGGGCGGGAACAAGCGGCAAGCAGGAGTGAGCCCACGGCGGCCCACACAACAGGCAAAAACAAACGGCTTTTGGACATGGATCGCTCAGTAGAGTGAATTTATTGTTATCTGCGCAATTGTCGTATCAATCAAACGTCAAGTCAAAATTGAGTCAAAAACAATCCAGCTTGTCTCTCAGCGCAGCAAGTGCCTTCTCAACTCGATCCACACCAATCACTTCAATACCGTCAATGGGCTGCTTGGGTGCGTTGCTGGCCGGCACAATCGCATGGGTAAAGCCAAGTTTGGCAGCTTCGCGCAGCCTTTCCTGCCCACGCGGTGCCGGGCGCAACTCACCAGACAAGCCGATTTCGCCAAACACTACCAACTCTTTGGGCAAGCGTTTGTTGCGCAACGAGGACACCATGGCCAAAACAATCGCGAGGTCGGCCGCAGGTTCCGAAATTCGTACGCCGCCCACCGCATTGATAAAAATATCTTGATCAAAAAACTGAAGGCCCGCATGGCGATGCATCACCGCCAGCAACATGGCCAGGCGGTTTTGCTCCAGGCCCACTGACAACCTGCGCGGTGAAGGTGAATGCGAGGAATCCACCAAAGCCTGGATTTCAACCAGCAATGGCCTTGCTCCTTCTTGCGTGCACATTACACAGGAACCAGCCACCCATTCAGCCGTCTGCGACAAAAACAGGGCCGAGGGGTTGTTGACACCTTTCAAACCGCGGTCAGTCATGGCAAACACGCCCAGTTCGTTCACCGCACCAAACCGGTTTTTAAATGCACGCACCAAACGGAATGAAGATTGTGAATCGCCTTCGAAATACAGCACGGTGTCCACAATGTGTTCAAGCACACGCGGCCCTGCAAGGGTACCCTCTTTGGTGACGTGGCCCACCAAAATGGTGGTGATCCCCATGGCTTTGGCAAGCCGTGTCAGCTGGCTTGCACATTCGCGCACCTGGCTGACCGATCCCGGCGCAGCGCTCAACTCGCTGGTGTACAGGGTTTGAATGGAGTCAATCACCAACACTTGAGGTTTGTGCGTTTCAAGCTGGGCAACAATTTGCTCCAGCTGAATTTCTGTCAGTACATTCAGGTTGGTGTGTTCCAGCCCAAGCCGTTGGGCGCGCAAGGCGATTTGCCCGGCAGATTCCTCGCCGCTGACATACAGGGCCGATGTGGTTTTGGCCAAGGTGACCATAGACTGCAATAACAAGGTGGATTTACCAATGCCAGGGTCGCCACCCAGCAACACCACCATGCCGGGCACCATTCCACCTCCCAGCACACGGTCAAATTCGGGTACACCACTGCTAAAACGTGGATGGTCTTGCGCCTGAATCTCGGAAAGCTTGATCACACTGCTGCTTTGCGCAGCCAGCGCTGCGAAGCGGCTGTGTTTGGGAGGCGCAGCGTTGCTAACAACCGACTCCACCAAAGTATTCCAACTGCTGCAATCCGTGCACTGACCCTGCCATTTGGCGAACACGGCACCGCATTCAGTGCACTGATATTGACTTTTAATTTTGGCCAAAACGGCGTGTCCCTTTTAGGTCTAGGCTTTAAAAAATGGCACGCGGGGCGCAATTGCGCACAACAGTTCATAGCCAATGGTGCCGCAACGGTCGGCCACGACATCGACAGGAATGTGCCCACCCCACAATTCAACTGTGCTGCCAACATTGGCATTCGGGATTTGGCTGACGTCGATGGTCATCATGTCCATCGACACGCGGCCTGCGACTGGCGCAACATGCCCTTCAACATACGTGGGCGTTCCATCGGGCGCGTGGCGTGGGTAACCATCGGCGTAACCGCAAGCCACCACCGCGATACGCCCGCTGTTGCTCGCTTCCCAACGCGATCCATAACCCACTCTGTCACCTTGTTTTACCTCTTGAATTGCAATAATTTCGCTGCTGAAAATCATTGCTGGCTTCAGGCCATAGTTGGCCGCTGCGTCGGGACCAGGGGTGGCGCCATAAATAGCAATGCCAGGGCGGGCAATGTCACCGGCCAACATCGGAAAATTCAAACTACCGGCTGAATTGGCCAGGCTGCTTTGCCAATGGGCAGGCTTCAGTCCCATCAAGGCTTGATGCTGATGTTGCGCAAAAGGCAAGCGGACCCGCGGCTCCGCTTCATCTGCATTGGCAAAGTGCGTCATCAAAACTGGTGTGGGCCATTGATGTTTCAGGGTGAACTCATCCAGCCGCTGAATGGCAGCTTGCGCTTGAGCAGACTGAAACCCCAAGCGATTCATGCCGGTGTTCAACTTCAAGAAAATTCTGGGCTTGTGTGCCGGTGCCTGCTTCGCAAGAACCTCCAGATCATTCAACTGCTGGTGATTGTGGACCACCCAATCACAACGTAACTCCAAGGCCTTGAGCAGATCGGCCTGGTCAAAACAGCCTTCGAGTAACACAATTGGCTTGTTCCAACCCAAGTGGCGCAAGCGGGTCGCGCCCTCAATTTCCAAAACGGCCAAGGCGTCAGCCTCGCGCAGGCCATCAATAATTCTTTCCAAACCATGCCCATAGCCATTGGCTTTCACCACTGGCATCACCGCGACATTGCCCAGCAATTCCTTGATTCTATTGATATTGGCAGAGATGGCGGCGGGTCTGACCACTGCACGTATGGGTCGCGGCATGGGCTGGCAATTGGTGGTTTAGGGGTTGGCTCGAACTTTGTAAAAAAGGCATTGCTTAATACGCGAAGCGTCTGGATATGATATAACGCCTCAACACCGTTGAACGAGCAGCGAAACGGCGAAATCGCACTAAATGGATTTCGCTCAATTCACAGTTGAATGAAACCCGGCTTTTACACCATCATGGCGGCGCAGTTTTTCTCGTCGCTTGCAGACAACGCACTTTTGATTGCGGCAATCGCATTGCTGTTTCAGATCCAGTCGCCTGACTGGATGACCCCATTGCTGAAGCTGTTCTTCGTGGTGTCCTACGTGGTGCTGGCCCCCTTCGTTGGCGGGTTTGCAGACACATTGCCCAAAGGCAGGGTCATGCTAATCACCAACTCCATTAAAATTGTGGGTTGCCTGATGATGTTCTTTGGCGTACACCCCCTGCTTTCTTACGCGGTGGTTGGGTTGGGCGCAGCAGCCTACTCACCCGCGAAATATGGCATCCTGACCGAGCTGTTGCCACATGACAGGCTTGTAGAGGCCAATGGCTGGATCGAAGGACTTACAGTGCTATCGATTATTCTGGGCACCGTACTTGGTGGCATATTGATTGCGCCAGGCACCAGCCAATACCTGATGCAGCTGCACATTCCAGGCGTGACCGACAATATGGACACGCCTGCTGAAGCTGCCATCTTTGTAATTACTTCAGGCTATTTGATCGCGGCCATTTTCAACTTCAAGATTCCAGACACAGGCGCTCGCTACGAGCCACAGTTGAATCACCCAATCATCATGACCCGCAAGTTTTACGGCTGTGTAAAGCAACTGTGGAACGACAAACTGGGGCAAATTTCACTGGCGGTCACCACACTGTTCTGGGGTGCTGGAGCCACACTTCAATTTATCGTGCTGAAATGGGCTGAAAGTGCCTTGGGCCTGCCTTTGGACAAGGGTGCAATTCTTCAAGGTGTTTGCGCATTTGGCGTGGCCGCTGGTGCTGTAGCAGCGGCCAAAATGATTCCGCTGAAAAAATCAATGTTGGTGCTGCCCATGGGTATATTAATGGGTATTGTTTGCATGGCCATGGTACTGGTGAACAATCAAGGCATGGCCTACCTGCTGATTACCGTGATCGGCGCACTGAGCGGATTTTTCGTAGTACCCATGAATGCTTTGCTACAGCACCGGGGCCATGTGCTGATGAGCGCTGGCCGATCGATTGCCATTCAAAATTTCAATGAAAATATTTCAGTGCTGACCATGCTTGCCATTTACGCCATCTTGATCAGTTTTGATGTGCATGTGAACAATGTGATTCTGATGTTCGGCGGCTTTGTGATGGCCACCATGTTGATGGTGATTCTGTGGCACCGCCGCAACCAGCGCCTGTACAACGTGGAAGCCCGAATAGGAGAGGACCGCCCTGTGGGCGTGCCTCTGTGACAAACAGCTTAAATTAGACCTTGCTGTTTCAACAACAACAAATCGTCCCACGCTTTTGATTTTTCCTCTGGCCTGCGCAACAGGTACGCTGGGTGGTAGGTCACCACTGCGGGAATATCAAGACCATCCAGGCTCACTTGGTGAACCACACCCCGCAATTCGCCCACTGGCTTTTTGGTGTTCAGAAGGGTTTGAATTGCAAAGCGCCCAACCAGCAACAACACTTTGGGTCCACTGGCCTTGATTTGCTGAACCAGGTAGGGAGAACATTGTTCAATTTCTGCCTGCTCAGGATTGCGGTTACCCGGTGGGTGGCACTTCACCACATTGGCAATGTAGGTGTTGGTTGTACGGCTTGCGCCAATTGCTTTCAGCATGCGGTCCAGCAACTGCCCTGACTTGCCCACAAACGGCAGGCCGGTCGCATCCTCTTCCACGCCTGGCCCTTCTCCCACCACCATCAGGGGTGCGTGTGGCATGCCATCTGCAAACACGGTTTGCTTGCGTGTTTTGCACAAACCGCATTGTTTGCAGGTGGCTACACTTTCTCGCAACGATTCAAGCGTGAGTGCTGCGGTCGACATTCCGTCAAACGCCACGCCACTAGGCATCGTGGATGGCTTTGACTCGCTTTCCTGCTTGCGCAATTCCCAAACAGGGCCGATACCCATGGCATTGAACAGATCGGCTTTGCTTCGAGTGCTTGTCATTCCGGTCAACCTGTAAATCGTTTGAACATCACCAAGGCATCTTCACGGCCCAGTTGAGACGGGTAGTAATTCTTGCGGGCCCCAATCAATTTGAACCCCTCTTTCTCATACAGGTTTTTTGCAGTCACGTTACTGGGCCTGACCTCCAGCAACATGCCGGTTGCATTGGCCAGTTTGGCCTGGCCAATGCCCCATTGCAACAAGTGCTTACCGTGCCCCAAACCTTGCAAGTCGGCACGAATAGATATGTTCAGCAAGTGGTATTCATCCACCACATGCATCATGACAATGTAACCTGCAAGCTGCTCATCCAACCACATGCAATGCATGTGATAACCCGCCCGCAAGGAGTCCAGAAAATTCCGGTCTGTCCAGGGAAACTCGTAAATCTGGTTCTCAACCAGAATTACAGCAGGCACATCAGCCTCTGTCATGGGTCGAATACTAAACAGCGCCATGCTTCAACGCCAATCGTTCAGTGGTGGTTTGGGCAACTTTGTCGCGAACATACAAAGGCTGACAGTCAAACGGTGCGGCCACTCGACCTGCCAGGAATTCCTGCCATGCCAATTGTGCCAGGCGAATTGCGCACACTGCCCCCAGCAACACGTCTGGGCCTGGGTTGTGTAGCTGTGCATACAAAGGTGCATCGCACACAGCCGGCCCCTGAATTTTCTGCAATTCGTGCATTGCCAACAAATGGGGTGGCTTGACCCATGCTGTGCCCTGTGCAGTTCGCTGAATGCAGGCTGCGTAAATTTCATGCAAACGTGCATCCATCAAAACCGTGACTGGCAGCTCTTGCTGCCGAGCAGGCAACATGCATTCAAAGCTGCTCAATGGCACCGTGGGCACTTGCCAGGCCACAGCCAGGCCTTGGGCAATACCGCAAGCTGTGCGCAAGCTGGTAAAACCACCAGGGCCAATATCTACAGCAATTGCTGCACACTGGGCAGGCTTTAAATTGCCGAGTTCAAGGTGTTGCTGAATCAATGGCAATAGTTGGGCAGACTGGCTTTTGTAATCAGTAATTTCAAAGTTGAACAAGTCCGCCGCATGCGCATTTAATTCAAGAGGCTCAGTGGCTGCAGCCACCTTGGCTACGCCTGAACTGGTACTAATCGCCAAAATAAAACGGGAAACCATCACTCGCCCTTCACCATCAACACCACAGCTTGCGCCTCAATGGCTTCCTTGCGCCCAAGGTAACCCAGTTTTTCGTTGGTTTTGGCTTTGATGTTGACTGCATCCAGTGGCAAGCCACAAAGGCTGCTCAAACTTGAGTGCATTGCTGCCATGTGGGGGGCAAGTTTTGGGCTTTGGCAAATCAAAGTGGAATCGATATTGATCAAGGTAAACCCCTTACGCCTGGCTTTCTCGATCACGTTTTTTAACAGCACGCCACTGTCAGCCCCTTCAAACTGGGGGTCAGTATCAGAAAAGTGGGTGCCAATATCGCCCATGGCGCAGGCCCCCAAAATTGCATCAGTAATTGCATGCAACAGCGCGTCTGCATCGGAATGACCCAGCAAACCGAGCTCGGAAGGAATGTGTACTCCGCCCAAAATCAGCCGACGCCCTTCGACCAGGCGATGTACGTCATACCCCTGCCCCACTCTCAAGCGGCCAATTTCACTCATTCAAAATTCTCCTGATGCAAACCAAGCAATCTGGCCACTGTCCGCAAATCTTCGGCTTGGGTAATTTTCATGTTTTCCACATGCCCCGGAACGATCAGGGGACCAATGCCCAGGGTTTCAATCGCACTGGCATCGTCGGTTAACTGGGCACCTTTGTACAAGCACTCGGAAATAGCCATGCTAAGCGCCTGCGCCCGAAACATTTGCGGCGTCTGCGCCGCCCACAAGTGGTCTCTGGGCACCGTGTGTTGAGCAATCACTTCGCCTTCTTGGGCCAAGCTGGTTCTCTTCAAGGTATCCGCCACAGGCACAGCCAACAACGCGCCCGCAATGTGTTCACTGCCTTGGTCAATCAGACTTTTCAAAGCTGCGGCACTTAAACCAGGGCGGGCAGCATCGTGCACCAAAACCCAATCGGTTTCACCCACAAGTAAATTTTCAAGCAAATGGTTCAGGCCATTGAGCACGCTATTCACGCGCTCCTGCCCACCCAATGGCAAGCAAGTGACCTGGCTGTTGCCTCGAAACAGGGCCAGGGCTGTTGAGTCGTCGCTGGCCACCACCACGAACACCTTTTCTACGCGCGGGTCGGCCAACAGTGCTTCTACACTGTGTTCCAGTACAGTTTTTGCGCCCAGCATGGCGTATTGCTTTGGGATACTTCCGCCAAAGCGACGCCCCGCACCACCTGCGGGCACCAAACCAAAGTACTTGGCAATTCTTGCCATGAAAGCCTGTTCCTATGCGGGCACTTGCCGCCGTATAATACGGGCCTTGATTCACCGACCCAAAACCCGAACTTGACGCCCACTGGAAAACCAGCATGGTTGCAGTATCCAAGCGGGCGAACTTTATGCTTTCATATTTTACTTCTTCTTTTCAGCTAACCGGCGGCCACAGGCTCAGCTTGGCGCACCCGCCCGGCAGTGCCGACGCTTTTTTGCTGGCGCAATTGTGCACACAGGCCCAGCAGCAAAACAAGCTTTGCCTGATCACCTGCGCCAACCCGCACGATGCCACTCGCCTGCAAGAAGAAATCACCCTGTTTGCCCCCACCCTGAAGGTACATTACCTGCCAGACTGGGAAACCCTGCCCTACGACAGTTTGTCAGCCCACCAGGACTTGGTATCCGAACGACTTGCCACGCTTTACCAAACCCAGCGGGGTGATCTGGACGTGCTGATCACAGCGGCCAGCACAGCCATCCAGAAACTGGCACCACCTTCATTTTTGGCCGGCAGCACCTTCTACTTCAAAACCGGCGACAAACTGAATGAAAAGAAGTTGCGTGAACAACTGACGATTGCAGGCTATAACCATGTTTCACAGGTAATGACACCCGGTGAATACTGCATTCGCGGCGGCATTATCGACTTGTTTGCGACTGGCACTGCATTGCCGTTTCGAATTGATTTGTTTGATGACGAAATTGAATCCATCAAAACATTCGACGTAGACACCCAGCGCAGCCTGTACCCGGTGCGCGAAATGCGCCTGCTGCCTGGCCGCGAATACCCCATGGATGAACAAAGCCGTGCGCAGTTTCGCAGCAAATGGCGGGAACGTTTCGAAGGTGACCCTTCCAAAGTTTCCATTTACCGTGACATGGGCACAGGCGTGGCCAGCGCAGGCATTGAGTATTATCTGCCCCTGTTTTTTGAGAACACCGCCAGCCTCGTTGATTACCTGCCCAAAAAAGATCTGGTGTTTATTCAGCATGGCGACGTAGACCAAGCCTTGCAAACATTTTGGGCTGACACACAAAGCCGTTTCGATTTTCTATCGAAAGACATTCAACGCCCTATTCTTCGACCTTCCGAAATTTACCTGAATGCCACTGAATTCTTCAGCAGTTTCGAGAATGCTGCACGCGTGAATTTGTCGGCATCCAAGAACGCCTTGGTGCCGGAATACAGCGGCGCGCTGCTGCCCGACCTGGCTGCGGATCGCAAAGCCGACGACCCAATTTTCAAGTTCCGCAACCTGGTAGAACGAACTGGTGCGGGAAGCTACAAACAAGTCATTATGGTGGCCCCAAGCGATGGTCGCCGCGAAACCCTGAATCAGTATTTTCTGGAACACAAACTAAAGCCCCACCAAACAGAAACACTGCAAGGTGCACTGGAAAGTGGCGAACGTTTTGTACTGTGCACCGCAGTGCTCGACCAAGGATTTGGCGTACACCGCGGGCTGGAAGCGCAAGTTGCGTTCGTCACGGAAGCAGAATTATTCTCGCTTTCACCCCGCCGCCGCGGCGCACGCAGGCAACAGGAAAGGCAAAGCAACGTTGAATCCATGATTCGCGATTTGTCGGAACTGAAAATTGGCGACCCGGTGGTGCACCAACAGCATGGCATAGGCCGCTACAAAGGCCTGATCAGCATGGACCTTGGTGAAGGCGCATCTGAATTCCTGCACCTTGAATATGCCAATGGTTCGAACCTGTTTGTGCCGGTTGCCCAACTGCATGTGATTGCCCGCTACAGCGGCGCTGACCCGGAAAACGCGCCAGTACATGCCCTGGGTTCAGGCCAATGGGAAAAGGCAAAAAAGAAAGCGGCAAAAATGGTGCGCGACACCGCAGCCGAATTGCTCAACCTGTATGCCCGCCGCGCGCTGCGTAAAGGCCATGAATTCAAGTTAAGCATTGGCGACTACGAAGCCTTTGTTGAAAAATTTGGATTTGAAGAAACCGCTGACCAGGCCGCAGCGATTCGAGCCGTCATTGCCGACATGACTTCCCCCCGCCCCATGGACCGCCTGGTGTGCGGCGATGTGGGTTTTGGAAAAACCGAAGTGGCCTTGCGTGCTGCCTTCGTCAGCGTAATGGATGGCAAACAAGTGGTGCTGTTGGCACCCACCACGCTGCTTGCTGAACAACATTTTCAAACCTTCTCAGACCGGTTTTCGGACTGGCCTGTGAAAGTAGTTGAATTGTCGCGTTTCAAATCGCCCAAGGAAATTCGAGATGCAGTTGAATTAATCAACAGTGGGCGTGCCGACATCATTATTGGTACCCACAAAGTGCTGAGTTCCGAGGTGGAGTTTTCACGCCTTGGCTTGGTGATTATTGATGAAGAACATCGTTTTGGTGTGCGCCAAAAAGAAGCGCTGAAAAACCTGCGTGCTGAAGTAGATGTGCTTACGCTGACAGCGACACCCATTCCACGCACCCTGGCCATGAGCATGGAAGGCATTCGAGATTTTTCGGTGATTGCCACCGCACCGCAACGTCGCCTGTCGATTAAAACCTTTGTGCGTCGCGAAACCGACAGCGTCATTCGTGAAGCCGTGCTGCGTGAATTGAAACGTGGCGGGCAGGTGTACTACCTACACAATGAAGTGGACACCATTGAAAATCGCCGAGAAGCGCTTGAGAAAATACTGCCCGAAGCACGAATCGGGATTGCCCACGGGCAAATGAACGAACGCGACCTTGAACGTGTGATGCGCGATTTTTATCAACAGCGCTTCAACGTGTTGTTGTGCACCACCATCATTGAAACCGGTATTGATGTACCCACCGCCAACACCATTGTCATTCACCGTGCAGATAAATTCGGCTTGGCCCAATTGCACCAGCTGCGCGGCCGGGTTGGGCGAAGCCACCACCAGGCCTATGCCTACATGATGGTGAACAACGAAGAAGGCTTGAGTAAAAACGCAGAGCGTCGCCTCGAGGCTATTACCATGATGGAAGACCTGGGCAGCGGTTTTTACCTGGCCATGCACGACCTTGAAATTCGTGGCGCCGGTGAAGTGCTGGGCGCCAACCAGAGCGGCAATGTGCACGAGGTGGGTTTTCAAATGTACACCGACATGCTGAACCACGCCGTGCGCAGTTTGCGCGCAGGCAAAGAACCCGATTTAACCGCACCACTGAACGCTACGGTAGAAATTAACCTGCATACCCCTGCCTTGCTACCCGAAGATTACTGCCCCGATGTGCATGAACGCCTCACGTTGTACAAGCGCCTTGCCAGCACCGAAGAAATGGACTTTGTTTCAGAGGTGCAAGAGGAATTGATTGACCGCTTCGGCAAATTGCCTGATGCAGCAACAGCACTATTGGAAACGCACCGTTTGCGCATTCTGGCCAAACCACTGGGCATTGCAAAAATAGACAGTTCAACCGACGCAACAGTGGTGCAGTTTGATGCCCAACCCAATGTGGATGCTGGCAAAATTATCTTGATGATTCAAAAAGAAAAAGACATGAAACTGGCTGGTGCTGAACGCTTGCGCATCACGCGCAGTTTCCCGAAAGTCAGCGACCGTGTACAGTTTCTCAAAGGTTTGATCAAACAACTGGCTTGAATTCATGACCCACAACGCTGGCAAATACAACATTTGGTTGCACTTGTTGGGCGCAGCCCTTATTGGTTGCGCATTTCTCAATGCAACCACCGCCAAAGCAGCGGAAAGCCCAACGGCCGGCGATGCTGGAATGGCCGTGTACAAAGCGCTTTTACCGAAGGCCGAGGCAGGCGACGCAGAAGTACAAACCACACTGGGCTTGATGCGCTTACGCGGCGATGTAGTAGAGCGCGACCTGAAAGTTGCACGCGTGTGGCTGGGTAAAGCAGCCCTTCAGAACCACACCCCCGCTCAATATTATTTGGGCCAGTTACTGCTACTTGATGTGTTCAACGCCAAGCAAAGCGATTTGAACAAACAGTTGACCGAGGGTATGGGTTGGTTGCGCCGCGCATCGCGAGACCAACACAACCCATCGCAATTGCTGTATTCACAAACTGTGCTTGAAAGCCAATTGGAGAGCCCGTTCGGACACAGCAAAATTGAAGCCCAGCAGCATCTTGATTCCTGCGCAGAAGTACACCTGCCCTGCACTCAATACGCATTAAAGCGACTCGACCAGGGCAAAGAAGAGGTTTACTGCCCCAACAACGAATTCTGCGAACAGAAAAAACGCCTGCTTTACACATTGGCCAATGCAGGCGACGCCAACGCGCGCTACCGGTTGAGCAAATTTGAAGGTGAAGACCGCATGTTTTGGGTGCGGCGTGCCGCGCGCTTGAATCACCCCAAAGCCAGCCATGAACTGGCCGAGTTGGTGTTGAAAAATGAAGTGCCCCTGCAACCCGAAGACCCTGCCGTGCTGGCCCTGCTCAACACAGCCTCGCAACAGGGTGTGCTTGAATCCATGCACCTGCTGGGCAGCTTGCTACACGAAGGAACCCGATTTCCTGTCAACAAGGCCTTGGGGTTACAATGGTTAAACCTTGCGGCGCAACGGGGCCACAAACCCTCGATTGAACTCTTGGCACAACTTCAAGAGCCCGCCGGCAACATTCTTGCAACTGACAAGGTAGAATCCGCGCAACCCACGGAGAGCACACCATGAGCCGACTATTCTTTTCCTCGCAAACATTAAGCACAGCACAAGTACACACAGCCCTGGATGCACTGAGCCTTCCAACCTTGGGTGTTGAGGTGCTGAATCACCAGGCATGCATCGAAATTCCAGAAGCCTATACCCTGCCCAAAGCTGCAATCACCGACACCTTGCGACCGTTGGCATGTACACATCAATTCGATTTTGCAATTCTGGAGGCCGAGTTTCAGGCCAATGAATTCAAGCTCTTGGCCATGGACATGGACAGCACCTTGATTACCATTGAATGCATCGATGAAATTGCCGACTTTGCGGGCAAGAAAAAAGAGGTTTCAGAAATTACCGAAGCTGCCATGCGCGGCGAGATCAAAGATTTTTCTGAAAGCCTGAACCGCCGCGTGGCCTTGCTCAAGGGCGTGCCGGAAAGCTGCCTGCAATCCGTATTTGAAGAACGCCTGCGCTTGTCACCGGGCGCAGAAGAACTGATAGCCTACGCCAAAGCCAACAAGTGGAAAACATTGTTGGTTAGTGGTGGCTTCACATTTTTCACAGACAAAATGAAAGAAGTATTGGGGCTGGATTACACCCGCTCCAACACACTTGAAATTGTAGATGGGCATTTGACAGGCCGTGTGCTGGGCACCATTGTGGATGCAGAAGTGAAACGCGAAACCGTATTGGAAACCTGCACACTGTTGGGCTGCGAGCCCTCACGCGCCATTGTGGTGGGCGATGGATCGAACGATTTGAAAATGATGGAAATTTCAGGTGCCAGCGTGGCTTTTCATGCCAAGCCAGTGGTGCAGGAGAAAACAGATTTTTGCATCAACCACGGCGGGTTGGACACAATATGCAAGTGGTTTGAGGCAAACGCATAACTCATTCAGATTACCCTCCAACAAATGAACTTTCTGGAAATGGCATGCAACACAGTCGGTCACAGATCACCGAAGCAAATGTTGCATGCTCCCTACACCGGAATCATCGTCCCTTCTAAAAACCGCGCTGCAAGGCCATAGGCGCTGGCTAAAAGTTTTAATCGCGTTCAGCGCAGCAATTAACCTTTTGGCACTTACACCCAGCATTTACATGATGCAGGTGTACGACCGGGTGTTAAGCAGCCAAAGCCAATCCACACTACTGGCACTCACTGCCTTGGTTGTTGGGCTTTACATCCTTGCAGGCATGCTGGAACACCACCGCGTCGCCACCCTGACCCGAATCGGAAATGCCCTTGAACAGGAATTCAGCGCCAGGCTGCACACTGCGGCGTTTCAACGTGCCTTAAAAACGCAGGGAAAAGACAACACCGGGCAAGCCATTCGCGATTTCTCTGCAATTCGTCAATTCATGACCAGCCAGGGTGCCATTGCCCTGTTCGATACTCCGTGGGTGTTGTTCTACATCGCATTGCTGTTCGCATTTCACCCCTTGTTTGGATTGATGGCACTTTGCTGCGTGGCAATCTCGATCACATTAAGCTGGCTTCACCTTCGAAGCACACGCCCTTTCGAGGAACAAACCAACGCACTGGGCATTCTCAGTGCGAACACCATGAACTCGACCCTTCAAAACGCCAACTCCATTCAGGCCATGGGGATGCTACCCACCGTTCAAACCGAATGGCTGAGTATTCAAAAAGAGCAAACCAACCACCACACCGGGTCTGCCGATGCTTCCTCGGTGTGGACGAACAGCAGCAAATACTTCCGCATGTTTGTGCAAAGCGCAGCCCTTGGGCTTGGTGCTTATTTGGTATTGAATCAATCACTCAGCGGCGGGATGATGATTGCCGCTTCGATTTTAATGGGCAAGGCGCTTGCCCCGGTCGACATGTTAAGCAGTGCCGCCAAAGCATTAACCGGTACACGCCAGGCGTATGAACGCCTGAATAAATTGCTCAACAACAGCCCGCAGACCCTCGAATTAACCGAATTGCCCACACCCAAACCTGTTATCGAATGCCGCAACATGTACCTGGCAGCGCCTTTGTCAGGCCTATGGCTTTTAAAAAACATCCTCTTACAAATACCTGCGGGAAGTACCGTGGGTGTAATCGGCCCCAGTGGGTCGGGTAAAACCAGCCTGCTTCATGCACTGGCAGGCATTCTGCCAATTGCCCAGGGCCGCCTGGAAATTGATGGTGCCGACATTGCGCAATACCCCCGCAGCCAACTGGGTGCATGGACAGGTTACCTGGCCCAGCATGTTGAACTGTTTGAAGGCACAGTTGCACAAAATATTGGTCGCTTTGAACACAACAACGACGAACACATCGTACAAGCCGCTATGGCAGCAGGCGTACACGAACTTGTATTGAAACTACCCAAAGGCTACAACACACCACTGGGTGCACAGGGCGAAGGCTTATCGGGTGGCATGCGTCAACGAATAGGGCTTGCCCGGGCCCTGTACAAAAAGCCACAACTGTTGCTGCTCGACGAACCCAACGCTCATCTTGATGAAGCAGGTGAAGCCGCTTTGGCCAACGCACTGGTGCAGCATCAACAACACGGCAACACAGCCATTGTAGTAACCCACAAAAAATCGATTCTGCGGGTGTGCAACAAATTGCTGGTTCTTCGCGACGGTGAAGTATCCGTGTACGGAAACACCCACGAAGTACTCACACATCTTCAACAACAACCCCCTACACAGCTGACAAGAGTAAAAAATGCATAACGAACTCGACATCAAAAAAGTGTCCCGCAGAGGCCTTGTTACTCTGATTGTCGGTTTCATCGGCTTCGTGGTGTGGGGCAGCCTGGTGGCCATGGACAGAGGCGTGGTGGTAAACGGCACACTCACCTTTCATGGGGAACGTAAAACCATTGTGCACCCCCACGGCGGCGTGGTTGAAAAAATATGGATTACCGAAGGGCAACTGGTACAACAAGGCCAAACACTGATCAGCCTGAACACAACCGACAGCCAGACGCAGCTTAATGCGCTGCAGGTTCAACGCAAAGCGTTGTTGGCAAAGATGGAACGGCTTCAAAAAGAAACAGGCAACAACCTCGAAACCACCACAAAGCCTGAAAGCACGGGCAAAGCGGCTGACCCGTTTCAAACCCGGCAACACGAAGCAGAGGCAACGCTGTACGCGAGCCGCCAACGGGCCTTGCAAAACGACATTCGCATGCTTGAACTGGAAAGCAGCACCGCCCAAAACAACATGACTGCGCAAAACAATGCACAACGCAGCAAACAACAACAGTTGGAAAGGTTGAAACAACAACACCTTGGCATGGCAGACATGGTGGCCAAAGGCTACATGCCTGCCAACCGGCTTGTAGAACTGCAAGGCCAAATCAGCGCGCTGGAAGTGGCACTGGCTCAAGATGAAATTCAAATCAGCCAACTGAATGCCACCATACGCAACGCAAAACTGAAAAAGCAGCAACTTCACAACCAGATGCACACAGAAAGCCAAACCGTACTGGCCGATGTACAAGCCGAACTGGCCGCGCTGGATGAGCAAATTCAGCGCATCGCATTTGTTGTTCAACACACCAACATTCAAAGCCCGGTGGCTGGCCAGGTATTGGGATTAAAGCTATTTACGCAGGGCAGCGCCATGCCAGCGAACACACCGATCATGGACATTGCACCGAATGGCAGTGAACTTGAAATTAGCGCAGAACTTGAACCTGCAATGGTTGATCAGGTAAAAGCCGAACAGCCGGTAACAGTTCGTTTCAGTGCCCTTAAAACAGCACAAACGCTGGAAGTTGAAGGTGTTTTAAATCGCGTAGGCGCAGACCAGTTAAGCAACCCCACCACAGGCATGCCCTACATTCCCGTGAATGTTCGCCTGACACAAAAGGCGTTAGAAGAAATTGCACAACACCGCATACAGGCAGGTGTGCCGGTTGAGTTATTGATTGTAACTGGCGAGCAAACACTGATGCAGTACCTGTTCAAGCCGATTACAGACAGGCTATTTAGTGCCATGCGGGAGCATTAATTTCATGGCACTCAAGCTGAAAAACATGTTGAAACTATTTGCAGCTGTGTGCTGCTGGTGGGCACTTTCGCCTTCAGCACATGCAAAAAGTGTTGAACAATTGCTGCAATACGCCATTGAAATATCTCCCGAGGTAGCCACGGCCAAGGCGCAAATGCAGGTTGCACAAGCTGACCTGAAAATAAGCGAAGCAGCCTGGCTTCCCCAAGCCAGCGCGCGGCTATACAACGGCGTAGGCGATACCAAGCAATCCAACCCGTTTGCCAACCAGCGCAATGCGAACGAAAACATTCAAAACAACAGCATCTCCCTGCAACAGAGTATTTACAACAAACCCGCTTCCATTCAAATTGAGCAAACTCAACTCATCGTTCAAGAAGCCGAGTTACGCCATGCTTTGGCTGTTCAAACCACCATTCAAAACTGGCTAGCCAAGCTAATGGACTACAAACAAAGCAAGGCTTTGCTGAACCTGACCGAACACAAACAACAAACAGCCCTGCTTCAAAAAGAACATGTAGAACAAGGTTTAATGAACGGTGAAAACAGCGCACTGGAACTTGCCAACGCAGAATCAGAGGCTGCTCTGCGCCAGGCCGAGCATGGCCAGGCCGAGCAGGCGGTGAAGCAGCGCTTGTGGGAACTCTCGCAGCTAACCGGGCAAGAAGTGGTTCCGGTATGGGTTGATGATATTGAATTCAACATGCCCCCTACCCTGTACAACGAAAAGGAAGTTGAACAGGAAGTGCTTCAGAACAACCTGGGCTTGAAAATTCAGCAGCTGTACAAGCAAGCCGCTACTCTGGAAATTAACAAAGCAAATGGGCAACACCACCCCACCCTGAAACTGGTGGCCCAATATTCGCAAAGCCAATCAGAAACAGTCAGTACCCTAGGCAACAGGGTTGAACAAAACGTGCTGGCCATTCAAATGGACATTCCATTGTTCAACGGTTTTGCTACCCAGGCACAAACTGAAAAAGCAGCAGCCAGCCTGAACCAGCAGCATGCCGACTACAACAAAACCAGCGCCCAGGTGTTGCGTGATACCCAGGCTGCACACCGGCAACAGAATAGCGCCACCCATTTGTGGAAAGCCTATACACAGGCAGACCATGCGGCCACACAACAACAACTGGCCATTGAAAAAGCAATTAAGCACCAACTGGCCACACCGCTTGATTTGGCAAAAGCCAAAGAGAAACAGGCTGAACTGCAAACAAAGAACATGGAATACCTGCTGGCAGCCAATAAAGCTTACCTACTAGTTTATGAGTTGACCGGGAAATTGGATATTGAAAGTGCTTTGGAGCGCTTATCAAAGCGGGAATAGAGGTGATGTGTAACCCGGAAGAATGGGGTTAACTTGACCACTTTTGTATTTTCTGAACAAACAGATACTCTACTCAAGCGTGCAACTTTGCGCTTTTTTACAGGACGAAAATCCAATGCCCAAGACCGACTCGCCCAGACTGTCAAGCAAACAGCAACCAAAGCACAAGTCAGGCTGGGTGATCCCGGTTATTGCTCTTTTTTGTTTGGGTCCTCTGCTATTTCTGGTGTTGATCGTACTGGGTACAGGCCTTGGAATTCAAGGCAGTATTGGTGGCTTTGGCGGTATGCAGATGGCCACAGCGCAATACACCCCAAAAGACGTGGTGGGCGATTTAGGCGGCATGCCCGTGACTATTCCCCGCCACATGGCCGAGTTTGTTGAATATGAAGGCGACCCGGGTTGGGGCCAAAAACGCAAAGGGCCAATACCTGAACGTACTCATGAATCCAAACTGACAAGTTTTGGTGTGCAGTTTCGCTACCCCGATATGGCCACGCTTTCCAGCCCTGCCATGTGGCAAGACAAAAACTCAAAGTCCATTTACAACACCGACTGGATGAGTATTGGCGTAAGTGCGGGGACCAACTACCCCGGAGATGCTTGGTTAAATAGGTGGGTCGGTGGAAATATCCAACGAGTTGAGATGGATCGCTACATCTACAAACAGCAAACAGACAAGTTATATGGTCTCACTAAATATTTGAAAATCAATAAAGATACGGGTGAGGCAGATGAGAAAATGAACAATATCGACGGCTTGCTGTTAGTCAAAGCTGATGATCAAGGGGCTATAACAACATATATCGAATGCAGCACCGTTCAACACTTTGCGGCACCATGTCGTCATAACTTCAGCCTCGAATTTCAGGGCTTACCTATCAAAGTGTATGTGCAATACCGACGCCCCTTGCTACAAAACTGGCAAGACATTCAAGCCAAAGTAAGCGAAATGCTGCTGGGCTTTAAACACATACCAACCAGCGCCGATACGCCGCAGACAAACTCACCCAGCACACCACAGTCTGTCAACTAACAACAACATCATTTATTTCAGGAAAGTAGAACCATGTCTCAACCAGAAAAACTAAGCTCTGCACAACTCAATTCCTATTTAACGCGGATCAACACTGGCGGAGTACCAGAAGTGATCAAGGTTTACCAAGAACTGCAGGACAAAGGCTATGGCTATGCGGGCTGGGCCAAAGGGGTGGCCACGGCAGAAACAGTGACTGGCATTGCGGCTGTAGATTACCTGACAGGTACTGCCTTGATTGGATTGGGTGGTCAGGAGTGCAGAAACTTGGGGCAAGTCCAAGTCGATGCAATACGGGTGGGTATGGCTGATGGATATGTTCGTGCTCTTCTCACAAAAGCAAATCAAGCTAACAATAACGGATTTGTCAGCTCTGATGTGAACTTCAGAGACACACAAGCTTTTCATCGAGACGTATTCGAACAAAACGGCCTGACCAACAACAACTGGACCTTGCAGATTCCCATGGAGTTGATCAGGCAAACTGAGGGTGATGCAGCAGTTGAAGCGTATTGGATTCGCCTTCGAGACACGGGTGGTGACGGTCCGGATGCAATACTAGAAAGCATGTGGCTATACACCAAAATCGGAAAACTAGCCAACAGCAACGACCCAGCCATTGCAGCGCAAGCCAATGAATGGATTTCGCTGGTTCCTGGCACCGCAAACTTTGATGCACTGATTCGCGCCGCAGATGATCTTTACACGGTTTTAGTTGGAGAAAACCCTTGGTTATATTTGCATCCAACTATAGGTCCAATCCTGCTTGCAATCACATCGTTACGCCAAGACTCTAGTGATTTGCAGCAATTACTGATCGATATCCTTGACGAGCTCATCCCCTCGGCCCAAGCGGCTGATCTAGCCAACGACTGGAACACCGCCAAGCAAACCGTCTCCCCCCTCATCCTCGACCTCGATGGTGACGGTGTTGTTGAAACCCAAAGTAAAACCGAAGGCATTTACTTCGACCACACAGGCGATGGATTTGCTGAAGCAACCGGCTGGGCTGGCGCAGATGACGGCTTGCTGGTTCGCGACCTCAACGGCGATGGTGCGATTAACAATGGGACTGAGCTATTTGGCAACAACACGCGTCTGAAAAACGGCCAATACGCCGCCAACGGTTTTGAAGCCCTGAAAGACCTCGACAGCAACAAAGACGGAAAACTAAATAGCGCTGATGCTGCATGGAATTCACTGCGCGTGTGGAAAGACACCGATGCCGACGCACAAACCGACGCAGGCGAATTGCTCAGCCTGGCTAATGCAGGCGTAAGGGAAATCAAACTGGCTTACACCAATGCAGGCACCAACCCGGATCAACTCGGTAACGAACACAGACAAACCAGCACCTACACAACAACCAGCGGCACCGTACGCGCGGTTCACGATGTTTGGTTCAGTACCGACAACTGGAACACAGTCGACCAACGCACGCCCATTGAACTGAGCAGCACCGTAGCAGCCATGCCCGAAGTAATTGGCAGCGGCACACTGGGCAGCCTGCGCCAGGCCATGATGCGCGATACCACTGGCCAGCTGATTACAGCGGTTAATAAGTACCTGACAACAAGCAACCTTGCGCAGCGCGACAGCCTGCTTCAGGACGTGTTGTACCGCTGGGCAGGCGTACAAGATCAAGACCCCACCCTGCGTGGGCCCTACATAGAGGATGGCCGAAAGTTGGCTGTGCTGGAAGCCTTCTTTGGCGAAAAATACGAACAGTTAGGTGGCGGCGACTTTGGCCCCACCATCAACGACCCCGGCCCAGCAGCAGCCGATAAACTAATCAGTCTTTTTGCTGACGTAGCAACCAAGCTGGCAGCTCAACTGGACATTCACGGTCATGATGCCCCCTTCTACAATGCAATCAGCTTGAACTGGAACGAAAGCACCAACAGCTTCTCCATCGACGCATCGGGTGTCGAGGCATATGTACGTGAGCTATATGCAGAGCAACCACAGCAAACCTTGGATGGCCTTGGTTATTTCATTTTGAATTTGAAAGAATTGGGTACAACAGAGGTGCTCAATGCCTTGGCTGTTGTCGGAAACCTGCAAGGTGATGAAATTGATCAACTACTGGCCCTCGCTCAATGGGATCAATGGGGCACTAGAAACAATGATCAAATCATAGGCAATACGACACGATCAAGCAAATTGTTTGGCTGGGATGGAAACGACTCCATTGAAGGTGGTTCTGGCAACGACATCTTGGACGGTGGTAATGGAAACGATTATCTCAACGGCGGGGCTGGTAACGATTCACTGCTTGGCGGCGCAGGCAGTGATTCACTTTATGGCGATGAAGGCAACGACACACTCGATGGCGGTGCAGGCAGCGATTATGTCGACGGCGGTGCGGGCAACGACACCTACCTCTTTGGTAGGGGCGATGGGCAAGATACAATTCAATCGGACTACGACACCTCTGCAAACAAGCTGAATGTGCTGCAGTTCAAGGTTGGCGTTACCCCCGCAGAAGTCATTGTTACACGCTCGATCTATGATGATCTCGTGCTGTCGATTGCGGGTACCACCGACAAAATCACAATCCAACACTTCTTCTACAACGACAACCCTGTCAACGAATACAACCCGATTCAGCAAGTTTCATTTGCTGATGGCACCCGCTGGGACTTCGCCACAATCAAGACGATGGCGATTACTGGCAACAACACCGCCCAAAACCTGACGGGTTACAACGGTGACGACACCATCAACGCGCTCGGTGGCAATGACACCGTGTATGGCCTGGGTGGTAACGACTACATCGATGGCGGCACTGGCAACGATTATCTCGGCGGCGGTGCCGGCCACGATACACTCAATGGCGGCTCAGGCCTCGATTCGCTTTATGGTGGAAGTGGCAACGACACCTACATCGTCGACAACACGGGAGATATGGTCTACGAGAATATTAACGAGGGCACGGATACCGTCCGCTCCAGCATTACATACACGCTCTCAGCCAATGTCGAAAACCTGACCCTGACTGGCATAGCAACGATCAACGGCACCGGTAACTCGTTAAACAATAGTCTGACTGGCAACAGTGCCAACAACCGGCTCACCGGTGGCGCCGGCAACGACACACTCAATGGCGGTGCGGGAATCGACTTGCTTTATGGAGGTGATGGTAACGACCGTATTTTGGGTGGCACAGGCAATGATATTCTGTACGGTAGCAACGGAAGTGACACATTCACCTTCAACAAAAGCGATGGCAAGGACACGGTTTACGTGGGCGAAACCACGGGAAGTAATGCGACGGAGACACTGATTCTGGGTAACTTGAACCGCGCAGACGTTAACCTCCTGAAGTACAACAATTCTTTGTATGTGCAACAAAAAGGATCGACCACCGACCATGTGAAAGTGGTTAATCATTTCAGTGGTGGTGCTGGTGAACTTGACAAGCTTATTTTTGCAGACGGGCTGAGCTGGGATTCGGCAACAATCAACGCCAACAGCGTCCAGGTAGTGCAGGATCCGGAAACTGTCTAATACGAATTCGGATTGATATGAAAAATTAAAAAAGGCATTTGAATTTCAAATGCCTTTTTTGTGAACTACATCAGCAAATTACATCCGCTCAAATATCGCAGCAATACCCTGACCACCACCAATACACATGGTCACCAGCGCATAACGACCTTGAATACGCTGCAATTCATACAGGGCCTTCACAGTAATAATTGCGCCTGTTGCGCCAATGGGGTGACCAATTGAAATACCTGAGCCATTGGGGTTCACCTTGGCTGGGTCCATGCCCAGCTCCTTGGTAACGGCACAAGCCTGTGCTGCAAACGCTTCATTGGCTTCAACCACATCCATGTCTTCAATTTTCAAGCCCGCTTTTACCAAGGCTTTTTTGGTTGCAGACACCGGGCCAATGCCCATAATGGTTGGTTCAACGCCAGTGTTGGCATAAGCCACCAAACGGGCCATGGGCTTCTTGCCCGCTTTCTCGGCGGCACTGCGTTCCATCAACAGCACAGCACCAGCGCCGTCGTTCAAACCCGAAGCATTGCCTGCGGTTACAGTGCCGTCTTTCTGAAACACGGTTTTCAGTTTGGCCATACCTTCTACAGTGGCGTCACCACGCACGTGTTCGTCGGTGTCAAACATCACCGGGCCTTTGCGGGTTTTCACTTCAATCGGCAAAATCTGCTCTTTGAAATAACCATTGGCAATCGCATTGGCTGCACGCTTGTGGCTTTCAACTGCCAAAGCGTCCTGGTCTTCACGGCTTACATTGAATTCCTTGGCCACGTTTTCCGCAGTCACGCCCATGTGAATTACATGGAAAGGGTCGTGCAAAGCGCCCACCATCATGTCGATGCCTTTCATGTCGCCCATGCGTGCACCCCAGCGGGCGGCGGGCAAAATGTAAGGGGCTTTGCTCATGCTTTCAGCGCCGCCACCAATGGCCACATCGGCGTCACCCAGCATAATGCTTTGAGCCGCAGTCACAATGGCTTGCAGGCCAGAACCACACAGCCGATTCAGCGTGAGCGCTGGCGTGGATTTGTCCAGACCACCTTCAATGGCAGCAACACGCGACAAATACATGTCACGTGGCTCAGAATTCACCACATGGCCAAACACCACATGGCCAACCTGGTCAGCGCTTACACCTGCGCGCGCAACCACTTCCTTCACCACCATGGCGCCCAACTGCGTTGGGGAAAAGTCTTTCAAACTTCCACCAAAGTCGCCCACTGCGGTGCGTACACCGGCTACCACTACCACTTCACGCGTCATTGCTCTATCTCCATTTTTTTATTAAACGATTCAGCTAAATGATTCAGTTATGCGATTCTGCCCCAAAGGTCGTGTTCATCACAGTCATCGATCAGCACATTAATAAAGTCGCCCGGCTTGGGTTGCCGCGCCTTGTCTTCTGGCATGGGTATAAACACATTGCCATCAATTTCAGGGGCATCGGCTTTGCTGCGCGCCACAATGCCCTCTTCGTCGGTTTCATCGACCAACACTTGCATCACTTTGCCCAACTTGGCTTCGTTCCGGTTGAGTGAAATCTTTTCCTGCAAGGCCATCAAACGCGCACGGCGCTCTTCTTTCACTTCTTCAGGCACTGGGTTATCCAAGGCATTCGCAACCGCACCATCCACAGGTGAATAAGCAAACACACCCACACGGTCAAGTTGAGCCTCTTCGATGAAGTCGAGCAGGTGCTTGAACTCATCTTCAGTTTCACCTGGAAAGCCAGTAATAAAGGTGCTGCGCAAGGTGATGTCGGGGCAAGTTTCACGCCAGGCACGAATGCGCTCGATGTTGCGCTCCCCGCTGGCGGGCCGCTTCATGCGCTTCAAGACATCGGGGTGTGAATGCTGGAATGGAATGTCCAGATACGGCAAAATTTTGCCTTCAGCCATGAGCGGCACCACGCGGTCCACATGGGGGTACGGATACACGTAATGCATGCGCACCCAGATACCCAGTTCACCCAACTCTTCAGCCAGTTGCTGAAACTGTGTTTTTACGGGGCGACCATTCACAAAGTCGGTCCGGTACTTCAAATCCACGCCATAAGCGGAGGTGTCCTGGCTCACCACCAGCAGTTCTTTCACACCCGCTTTTTTCAGGCTTTCCGCTTCACGAATTACCTCACCGATTGGGCGGGACACCAAATCGCCTCGCATGCTTGGGATAATGCAGAAGGTACAACGGTGATTACAGCCCTCTGAAATTTTCAGGTAAGCGTAGTGCTTGGGGGTTAGCTTCACGCCGTGGTCGGGCACCAGGTCGATGAACGGATCATGTGGCTTGGGCAGGTGTATGTGCACTGCCTGCATCACCTCTTCAGTGGCATGCGGGCCCGTAACCGCAAGCACCTTGGGGTGCAGGCTGGTGATCAGTTCCTTGCCTTCGTTTCCGTTCTTGGCACCCAGGCAGCCGGTTACAATTACCTTGCCATTGGCGTGCATGGCTTCGCCAATTGCATCGAGGCTTTCCTGCACAGCGCTGTCAATAAAACCGCAGGTATTCACAACGATCAGGTCTGCACCTTCATAGGACGCGGACACGTTGTACCCCTCTACTTTCAGTTGGGTCAGAATTCGCTCGGAATCCACAAGGGCCTTTGGGCAACCCAAAGAAACAAAGCCCACACTCGGTGGGCGCTTGGCAGAGAAGGTGTCGTCTTGCATGGTCAGGTATTACTTTTTTGTAGGGTCCGGCTTTGCTTTGGTGGCACCAGGCATACCAGGCATGCCTGGCATCCCGCTCATGCCAGGAAACTCGCCCGGGTTGGGAAATCCAAAGTTTGTGAACATGCTGCGGGTCTGGTTTTGAAACTGGTCCTGCATTTGCACAAACATGTTTTTGCTTTGTTCAATGTAGTTGCTCATCATGCTTTGAATGACGGGCGTTTGAACGCTCATGAACTGTGACCACAATTCCGGGTTGGCAAACTGGCTACCATCCGCAACGTTCTTGCCTTGATCCTGAAAACTGTTCTGAATGTCCATGAACGCTTGCAGGTTCTTCTCAAGGAATGTGCCCATAATGCCCTGCATCGCATTGCCGTAAAACCGAATGATCTGCGAAAGCATGGGTGAAGTGAAAATAGGCACGCCCGCGGTTTCTTCTTCCAGAATGATCTGGAGCAGAATACTTCGGGTTAAATCTTCGCCACTTTTCGCATCCACGACTTGAAAGCCTTCGTTTTCCAGCACCAATAGCTTCACATCGCCCAAGGTGATGTAACTGCTGGTTTGTGTGTCGTACAAGCGTCGGTTCGGATATTTCTTGATCAGTCGTGTTGCTTCAGCCATGCCTCTCATCTCTTTCTTGTGGTGTTATACGCCGCCGCACCTGCGTGGGTGGGTGGTCTGGATGCCAGTGCCCCAGTGTTACAGGTTGCCAAACAACCCAGCACAAACAAGCACTTACAAAAAACAAAGCACTGCACGCTTTTTAAACGTGCAGTGCAACATCATACCGCCTTTTTGGCACTTGGTTGCCGAAAATGCACCAAGCATTAACCCATGTGCAAGCCACCATTCAGTGAAAAGTCGGCACCGGTTGAGAAACCAGAGTCCTCGGAGGCCAACCACGCACAAATGGATGCTATTTCTTCAGGCGTACCCAAACGCTTCACCGGAATGGTGTTGACGATTTTTTCGAGCACATCGGGGCGAATGGCGCGAACCATGTCTGTACCAATGTAGCCGGGAGAAACGGTGTTCACGGTGACGCCCTTGGAGGCCACTTCTTGTGCCAGCGCCATGGTAAAGCCACGCAAACCAGCCTTGGCTGTGGAATAGTTGGTTTGACCAAACTGCCCCTTCTGGCCGTTCACCGATGAAATATTGATGATGCGGCCAAACCCCTGCTCAACCATGCCACCAATCACCTGCTTGGTCACGTTAAACAGCGAATTCAAATTGGTGTCGATCACGGCAGACCAATCATCGCGGCTCATTTTTACGAAAGTACCATCGCGGGTAATACCAGCGTTGTTCACCAAAATAGACACGGTGCCGTGCTCAGCACGCACTTTTTCAAACGCAGTTACAGTGCTGTCCCAATCGGCCACGTTGCCTTCACTGGCATACACTTCATAACCCGCACTGCGCATTTCGCCCAACCATTTTTCCTTGCGTGGTGAATTGGGGCCACAACCTGCAATTACGCGATAGCCCTGCTCACACAGTTTCTTGCAAATGGCCGTTCCAATGCCGCCCATACCGCCTGTTACATACGCTACTTTTGGTTCACTCATGATTCACATCCCTTCTTTATTTGTATTGATTTAAATTCCGCACTTTATCGCGACACGGCCAAAGCCACACCCATGCCACCGCCGATGCACAAAGAGGCCAGACCTTTCTTGGCATCACGCTTGTTCATTTCATGGATCAAACTGACCAGCACACGGCAACCTGACGCACCAATGGGGTGGCCCAGGGCAATCGCACCGCCGTTCACGTTGATCTTGGCCGTGTCCCAGCCCATTTCCTTGTTCACTGCACAGGCCTGTGCAGCAAAGGCTTCGTTGATTTCCATCAAGTCCAGGTCGGCTGCCGTCCAACCCGCTTTTTCCAAACATTTTTTGGAAGCTGGCACAGGCCCCATACCCATGATGGTTGGGTCAAGGCCCGCACTGGCATAGGCCTGAATTTTTGCCAACACCGGCAAACCGAGTTCTTTCGCTTTCACAGCACTCATCAACATCACCGCGGCCGCACCGTCATTCAAACCCGAGGCATTGGCTGCGGTCACACTACCCTCCTTCTTGAACGCGGGTTTCAGCGCGGTCATATTGTCCAAGGTCGCGCCCAAGCGGGGAAACTCATCGGTATCAAACACCAAGGGGTCGCCTTTGCGCTGTGGAATGCTCAGCGGGAAAATTTCGTCCTTGAACTTGCCAGCCTTAATCGCCGCTTCGGCTTTATTCTGGCTTTTCACTGCAAATTCATCTTGCTCGGCACGGTTGATGCCGTACTTCTCGGCCACATTCTCGGCAGTAATGCCCATGTGGTATTGGTTGTACACGTCCCACAGGCCATCCACAATCATGCTGTCGACCAGCTTGGCATCGCCCATGCGGAAGCCATCGCGGCTGCCCATCATCACATGGGGTGCAGCGCTCATGTTTTCCTGTCCACCGGCAATCACAATTTCAGCGTCGCCGCAGGCAATCGCCTGAGCACCCAGCATCACGGCCTTCAGGCCAGAACCACACACCTTGTTGATCGTCAGGGCGGGCACGCCCACTGGCAAACCAGCCTTGATCACCGCCTGGCGCGCCGGGTTTTGGCCCGAGCCCGCTGTAAGCACCTGACCCAAAATCACTTCGGAAATTTGCTCGCCTTTCACGCCTGTTTTATCAAGCAAACCTTTAATCACGTGTGCACCCAATTCTGGCGCAGAAATTTTTGCAAGTGATCCACCAAACTTGCCCAGTGCGGTTCGGCCCGCAGCCACAATTACCACTTCAGTCATGTCAACTCTCCTTACAGGTTTTTATACGGCTCGCTGTTTGACGTATCGTCCAGGTGCGGGCTCAATCGGTTTGTATTTCGCATTGCCAGGCTTGGCGGGCGCTTTTACTTCGCCTCCTTTCATGGGCTCAAGCCACTGCGCCCAATCATTCCACCAGCTGCCAGGTACTTCTTTCGCTTTCTTGAACCACTGTTCAGGTGTTTCAGGGATTTCGCCTTCACACACCCAGTAATTGCGCTTGTTTTTATTCGCCGGATTGATCACACCGGCAATGTGCCCACTTGCACCCAACACAAAACGGGATTCACCACCCACCAAATGACTAGTTTGAAATGCACTGGTCCACGGCACAATGTGGTCTTCCCGAGTTGCCAAAATGTAAACAGGCACATCGATCAAACCCAAATCAACCGGCATGCCACACACCAGTGCCTTTCCGGGTTGGCACACCTTGTTTTCCAGGTAAGTGTTGCGCAGATACCAGGCAAACATGGGGCCGGGTAAATTGGTGCTGTCACTGTTCCAGTACAACAAATCGAACACAGGTGGCTTTTCACCTTTCAGGTAATTGTTCACCACATAGTTCCAAATCAAATCGTTCGGGCGCAAGGAAGAAAATGCACTGGATAAATCTTTTCCAGGCATTACGCCACCCTTACCGATACTTTCCTCTCGCGCTTTTACCTGCTCTTCATCAACAAACACACCCAAGGCACCTGTGTCAGTGAAATCCAGCAAAGTGGTCAAAAAAGTGACACTGTTCACACTGTCATCACCACGATTGGCCAAGGTTGACAGTGCTGTTGCCAGAAGTGTGCCACCCACACAAAACCCCAACACATTCAGCTTGAGCTGTTTGGAAATGGCCTTGACCACTTCAATAGCTTTGATCACGCCATCTTCAACATAGCCATCCCACGTAAAATGTCCGTCCGCTTCCGTGGGGTTTTTCCAAGACACCAGGAACAAGGTGTGGCCTTGCTCCACCACAAAATTCACCAGTGAATTGCTAGGCTGAAGATCGAGAATGTAGTACTTGTTGATGCACGGGGGTACAAACAACATGGGTTGTTTGCCCACTTTTTCGGTGGCGGGCTTGTATTGCAAAAGCTGAAAGTATTCGCATTCAAACACCACATCGCCCGGCGTGGTGGCCACATTCACACCCACTTCAAAAGCACTTTCGTCGGTTTGGGAAATGCGGCCTTTCTGCATGTCTGCCATCAGGTTTTGAATGGCCTGCGTCAGGCTTTCACCTTTGGTTTCAAGCAGTTTCTTTTGTGCTTCGGGATTGGTCACAAAAAAATTGGATGGGCTAAGCGCATCTACAAATTGCTCTACCGCATACTCTACCTTTCGTTTTTCAGGGCTGCTGTCGGGCACCAACTCAACAATTCGTTTCGTAAAGCGGGCATTTAGCGAATACATGGCAGCGGTAAACTCATAGACGCCATGGTCGTGCCAATCGGCTGAAGCAAAACGCTTGTCGCCTTGAATCCAGCTGTCCAGCGGAACTGGCTGCTTTGTTTTGGAATCGGAATTGGGCAAACTGGAAAAAGCAGAGGCCATCAATGCCGACAACTCGGCTGCATACTCGGCTTGAATTTGCCCCAGCGAATGAACCGGAATTTGGGTGAGCGCTGCCTGACAAGCCCCCATGATGGAATTCATGAAAGGCTGAATTGCACCCATGGTGGCGTTTTGTAAAGGTGCAGCGGCCTGCAGACCGGGCAACGGCCCCAATTGACCAAAGGCGCCCATGGCTTGTTGAAACTGGGCCTGCATTTGCTGCTGCATTTGTTCAGCAACAGGCAATAGCTGACCAAAGACTTCGTTGAAGTCTGGTATTTGTTTGTTCACCTTCCTCTCCTTTGTGGGGGCAATATGCTCCCTTGGCTCGTCGGCCTTTGCGATATTGTGCACCGCAACATTTTGACTTGTCAAATAATTGTATGCCTCTGACCCTTACTGTTTGCTGATCAGCCCAATTTAATGCACCATCTCCAGTGTATTCGCTTCACCCTTGAGTTCACAAAGATGTACATCGTTATTATTGGCTGGATGTATGTAGTCACCCTGATGGCGGCTACAGAGACAAACTTCGTGGCTGGAATTGTCACATTCCTTTTTTACGGGGCACTGCCCTGTGCCGTGCTGGCCTATTTGATGGGAACGAAGTCAAGAAGACTCAAGCGGCGTGCTCAGGAAGAAGCCGAATTAGCGTTGCAAAACGCCCAGACTGAACCCCCTGCTGTTGCCCCCGCCGATGAGAAAACCAGCGCGGATCGGTGACCGTGTCCCAGCCGCCGCCTTCAATGTTGGAATTACCCAATTCGCGCAGTGCAAGCCGGGCCAGTGCATACAGGTCGGCCAAGTATTTCCCGGATTTGTCGCCTGGCTTGAAGCACTCAATTGCATTGGGACTTTGCTGAACAAAGGCATGGAACACCTCCGCCCCAACTTCAAAAGAGTGTGGGCCAATGGCAGGTCCCATCCAGGCCTTGATTTGCATTAGAGGAACCCCGCAGGCCTGGCTTAATGCCCTCGCGCTTGCCAGTAAAACACCTGCATGCAAGCCTCGCCAGCCAGCATGGGCTGCTGCAACCCCCAGTGCTTTGCCAGAGTTGCTGAAGGCCACAAAAACGACGGGCAAACAGTCTGCGGTCATGATCGCCAAGGCCAGGTTGCAACTAACACTGACTGAAGCATCTGCCACCGGTGGTGTTGTGCCAGATGACATCGCATCGCTTGCAAGCCTCGCCTCGAACACCTCGCAACCATGTACCTGGTTTAACCACACAACCGGAGCACCCATTTCCTTTTCAACTAAACTGCGCCGAGCTTGAACATGGGTCAGGCTATCCCCGACATGTATACCCAAATTGAAACCATAAGGATTGGCGTTACCCTGTGAATGGTCAAATCCGGTTTCTGTCACCAGTACCTTGACACCCTCCCAATCTGGGCAAAGCTGGGAGACAGGAATTTCTTTATTCAATTTCTTCAAGGTCGTCGTCATCATCAAAACGCACCAGCACCGAGGCCTTGTGTTGGTGAGCTTCCTCCAATACCGCCTCTTCTACATCGTCGCTGTGGAAATCAATGCCAGCCATTTCACCCAACAAGCGCAAATCCTCGGGGGCCTTGGCTACATACTCGGGCCATTCATGATTTCCAAGGCTTTCGTCCCAATCCTCAGCCGCTTCATCAGCTCCTTGCACATGAAAATAAGCCGGATCTGGAAAGCTCAGGTGTGTTGCATGCAGGGCTTGGCGCTCGAACTTCTCGCCATTGGGCAGTTCAATCGAGGAAAGTCGCAAGGCAGAGTGACTGCCAGCGCCTTTGATTTTGTAAACCGGGTCGGCCACCAAAGCAAAACCGGCATGCTGGGCATGCACACGAATTTGATGGGTACGCCCGGTTTCAAGACGGCACACCATCAAGGTGACAGGCACTTCAAGAAGCTCACCAAAAGCAACTGGGGTAAAGTGGGTTACAGCGGGCTTACCGTGATCAACCACCGCCATACGCAGGCGATTGCGCGGGTCGCGGCCCAGGGGATTATTCACAGTCAAAGGGTTCGCAATTCGGCCCCACACCATGGCCAGGTAAACCCGCTTTACAATGCGGGCTTGCAACATTTGAACCAGTTTTACCTGGGTTTCAGCGGTGCGGGCCACGACCATCAAACCGGTGGTGTCTGCGTCCAGGCGGTGCACAATCCCCGCCCTTGGCACATGTATCAAACCCGGGTCCAAGTGATACAGGCCATTCATCAAGGTACCGGTCCAGTGCCCGGGTGCCGGATGAACCACCAGGCCGGCCTGTTTGTTGACCACCGTGTATTCATTGGTGCGGGCCACAATATCCAGGTTCATGTCCTCGGGGATCAAAGCCTGCATGTGGGCCAAAACCCCAGGGCTTAACTCAATCCGATCCATGCCCTGTACTTTCTGATTGCCCTTGGCTGCGGCCACGCCATTGACCAGCACCCTTTCCTCTTTCAACCAGCCCTGCAGGCGGGAACGCGAGTACTGCGGGAACAACTCGGCAATCACTTTGTCCAAGCGAGAACCTCCCAATTCCATGGGCACTCTGGCTTGTAACGGTTGATCGGGTTGTGCGTTTTCCGCGTCGGCTTGAATTTGGGACGTCATAAATTAAAATCGAATCTTTCAATTGAGTATGCCGCCGGTGGGCGGCACGGGCTTTGCCCGATATAATGGAAAACCATTGATGATCAAACAGGGACACTTCGGGTTTCGAAATCACATGAACAAAACCACATTGGCCCCGCGCACCACTTGGCTGCGCACATTATCGCAGTTATTCCTGATCCCCGCGTTGATTTTCGCGCTGGCCGCATGCGGCTCGGCAAAACAATTCGATGAAACCGAGGGCTGGAGCCCTGCCCGTCTGTACGAAGAAGCCAAGGCTGAAATCGACGTTGGCAATTACGAGCGCGGTATTGAATTGCTTGAAAAGCTGGAAGCACGCTACCCATACGGGCGTTTTGCACAGCAGGCGCAAATTGATACGGCGTTTGCTTACTACAAGGCGGGTGACAATGCCCAGGCATTGGCTGCAACTGATCGCTTCATCAAGCTGTACCCAAACCACCAGAATCTTGATTATGTCTATTACTTGCGCGGCTTGATCAGTTTCAACGAAGACAAAGGCATTTTTGCATTGTTGTCGGGTGAAGATCAAAGCGCCCGTGACCCCAAAGGCACCCGCGCTGCATTTGATGCATTCAAAGAAGTGGTAAGCCGCTTTCCTGACAGCAAATACTACGAAGACAGCAAATCACGCTTGCAGTACCTGGTGAATGCACTTGCACAAAACGAATTGCATGTGGCCCGTTACTATTACAAGCGTGGCGCGTACCTGGCGGCAGTTAACCGCGCTCAAGAAGTAGTGCGTCGGTTCGAACAAACCCCGTCGATTGAAGAAGCACTGTTTATCAGCCTGCGCAGCTATGAGAAACTGAACATGACCGCCCTGGCGGCAGACACCAAACGTGTGATCAACCTGAACTTCAAAGACAGCCCCTATTGGAATATGGATCTTCCCGAGAAGGAAAAAGCGGAAGCCAAATGGTGGCAGGTCTGGAAAGACTAAAGTGTTTGTCAGTCGAATAAAAAAGGATCCTTCAAGGATCCTTTTTTGTTTCTGATGATTGTCTTGAATCGCTATTTCAAGCGCTTCTCCCGCATAAACTCAATCGCCACCCTCAATTCTCGAGTGCGCTTAAACGGGGGCAAACTTCGCCAAAGCAGCTTCCCATACCCTTTTTCAACCAAGCGGCGATCGCCAATCAACAAAACGCCCCAATCGGTTTCATCCCGGATCAAACGGCCTGCACCCTGCTTCAGGGCAATCGCCGCGTCGGGCAGGGACAAATCCTGGAACGCATTGCCACCACGGTTTTTAATCAACTCGCTTTTGGCTTGAAAAACCGGGTCATCGGGTGGCGCAAACGGCAGCTTGTCAATAATAACCAAGCGCAGCCCATCACCCCGAATATCCACACCTTCCCAAAAACTGGCTGCACCCACCAAAACCGGATTGTTCAATACTCTGAACTGATCCAGCAATTCAGCCCTGGAGGCCTCGCCCTGCACCAACAAACTCCAATCCAGTTCGTCTTTCTCGATACGCTCTCGCAGGTACTCGCCAACCTGCTTCACGGCACGGTGGCTGGTACACAGGAAAAATACCCCCCCCTGACTGGCTTGTAACAGCGGCCACACCGCATCACACAGTTTTTTGCTGAATTGTGGTTCATTGGGAAAAGGCAAATTGTCGGGTACACACAGCAACGCTTGCGATTCATAATCGAACGGGCTTGGCAACAACAACTGCTGGCAATCATCGAGCCCCACCTGCAAGGTAAAGTGCTGCAAGCTTTCTTTAATACTCAAGGTTGCACTGGTAAAAACCCACGCCTTGGGCTGCTCAGCGTAAAGCTTGGCAAATGCATTGGACACATCCAGCGGCGAATCACAGAATTGCACTACGTTGGTCGAGACACTCACCCAACGCACCGACTGCTCGTCAGTCTGTGCTGTTGCTGGGGAAAACCAGTCTTGCCAACGCAGGCACAACTCACTGGCTCGCCCCATTAGCTTTACCCACGATTCATTGCGA
Source organism: Limnobacter sp. UBA7229 (assembly GCF_002473065.1). NCBI lineage: Bacteria > Pseudomonadati > Pseudomonadota > Betaproteobacteria > Burkholderiales > Burkholderiaceae > Limnobacter > Limnobacter sp. UBA7229. The sequence continues at coordinate 90,705 of NZ_DKTN01000003.1, forward strand.
ACCGACAGGGGGCTGATCATTTCTATCAAGCCTTCCAGGCGGTTTTCGAAGTCTGCGCAAACCGCGGCAACGCCATTCAAGGCCAAAAACTGGGCATGCGTAAAACGTGCAGAATCAATTTCAGTACCCACTATTCGCCGAATTTCCTTGAGGGCCAACTCCATGGGGCGAAGCACCGCATCCCAATCGCCAGCATCTGCACTGGAAGTTCGACCCTCAATCAGGACGTCACGCAAAAATTCCTGGCACTGGGCCGTCGATATGGCCTGCCCTAGCAAGCTGGTTGCAATGTCGGGCAACTGGTGCGCTTCGTCAAATACGATCACATCGCAAGCCGGAAGCAACTCTGCAATTCCTTCTTCCTTAAGCGCAAGGTCCGCCAAAAACAAATGGTGATTCACAACCACAACCTCGGCGTCCAGCGCATCGCGGCGGGCTTTGTTCACGAAGCATTCAGAAGCGTTGGGGCATTCGCCGCCCAGGCAGTTGTCTTTGTTGGAAGTGACCCAGCTCCACACGGCTGAGTCCTCGGGCACCCCGGCGCAATCAGCCCGGTCGCCAGTGTAGGTGCGGCCGGCAAATATTTTTACTTTTTGAAGATGGTCCACTTCGCGGGGAGACGGCAAACGCGCCTCTTTGAGCGCACGCTCCAAGTGAAAATGGCACACATAATTTTGGCGACCTTTCAACAACGCCACATTGACAGGCACACCCAAGGCCTCGCGAACCAGCGGTAGATCCTTGTTAAAAAGTTGATCCTGCAAAGTTTTGGTGGCTGTAGACAACAAAACCCTTCGCCCTGAAAGCAAGGCGGGCACCACGTAAGCAAAGGTTTTCCCCGTGCCAGTGCCTGCTTCTACCACCAAAGCACTTTGAGTTTCAATTGCATTGCCAACCGCCTGTGCCATTTCAATTTGCGATTCGCGTGCACTGAACCCGGGTAGTCGTCGGGCCAAAGCACCACCAGGGGCGAAAGCCTCATTCAAGGGTTCAGAGAAATCAAACATGCGGGGTACAGGTAAATTTGAGCGTGAAAGTTAGGCAGGAATGTCGGGTTCAAGCTGAATTTGCAACAGCGTAATCGAGTCTTTGATCTGCAACTTGCGCTTTTTCAATCTGCGAACCTGCAACTGATCAAAACCAGTTTGTGCTGTCAACATGGCAATGATCTGATCCAGATCGCGGTGTTCAACCTGCAATTCTACAATTCGTCGCTTGATCGATTCGATGTCTTCAGTATGGACCATGGGCATTCAGGTTGAACCAGCTCGGCGTTGACAACATTGTAGCCGCAAGTGAACCAAGGCTGGAAACAATCTACCCAAAGTGGATCACCCGTTCTGCAGCCCGCTTTAGTTAGGCGTTCGGGCTCGCCGATTCGCATACTCGTCCAGGCGAATCATGTCGTCTGCCTTGCCTTGAACCTCCAGGTGTGCACGGCGAATTTGTGCACCTTGCAAACGTACATCATCCAGACAACTGGACACGAAAAACTTCTTGTAACAAGCCCGCGACTGCTCGTTCAATTCATACTCGAGAAACTCAAGTTGTTTTTCTCGCTCAGCCACATAGGCACGCGCCTGCTCAAGCGTGTTTGGCGCCTGGGGTTTAGCGGCCTGCAGTTGAACAGTACTACAGGCAGCCAGTACCAAGGCTGAAACAGGCAAGATGAGGGTGAACAGGCGCTGCACCCTTACCCCGATCGACTTCCGAAGCTGTGGCACAATGCCCTGCTTACTTTGAAAACTCATAGATCAGAATCCATGTCGCTTGTTCAAAATCGAATTATCGCCCAGTTGGCTCAAGAATTGGGTGCCGCACAATCACAAATCAAGGCAGCAGTCGATTTGTTGGACGAAGGCGCCACAGTGCCCTTCATCGCCCGTTACCGAAAAGAGGCCACAGGTGGGTTGGACGATGCGGTGCTTCGTGACCTTCAAGAGCGCCTGGTGTATTTGCGCGAACTGGAAGACAGGCGCAGCAGTATTCTTGAATCGATTGAAAGCCAGGGCAAATTGACCCCTGAACTGAAAGCAGCAATTGAAAAGGCGGAGAACAAACAAACGCTGGAAGACCTTTACCTGCCCTACAAACCCAAACGCCGCACACGCGCACAAATAGCGCGTGAGGCAGGCCTGCAGCCACTGGCGGATGAAATTTTCCAGAACAAACAAGCCGTGCCTGAAATATTGGCTGCGGCTTACCTGAACACAGAACATCAAATCAACGACACCAAAGCAGCACTGGATGGTGCCCGCGACATTTTGGCCGAACAGTTTTCAGAAAACGCTGCCTTGCTGGCACTTCTAAGAAACCGTTTGAAAGCCGAGGGGGCCATTCGAGCAGCTGTGGTGCCTGAAAAAGCCAGTGAAGCAATCAAGTTTCAAGATTACTTTGAACATCAAGAACCCCTGAGCAGCACAGCCTCGCACCGCATGTTGGCCATGCTTCGTGGCCGCGAACAAGGGTTTCTGACACTGAAGGTAGACCTGCCCGAAGTGTGGGAGGCTGAGAACCCCCGTGCACCCCATCCTTTTGAATCGGAAATTGCTCGCCTGCATGGCATTGAACGCGATGAAAGCCCACGGGGCAAATTCTTGAATGAAACATGCCGTTGGACGTGGAAAATCAAACTGGCCAGCACCCTGGAAAGTGAGGTGATTGGCACGCTGCGCGATGCGGCACAGGCTGAGGCTATCACCGTGTTTGGTAAAAACCTGAAAGACTTGTTGTTATCAGCCCCGGCGGGGGGCAAAGCCACCATGGGTCTGGACCCAGGTATTCGCACTGGTGTAAAAGTGGCGGTAATTGACAGCATAGGCCAAGTGGTTGAACACGCCACCATTTACCCACACGAGCCTCGCCGACAATGGAATGAATCCATCGCCCTGCTGGCTGCGCTTTGCATGAAACACAATGTGGAGTTGATCGCCATTGGCAACGGCACCGCCAGCCGGGAAACCGATCAACTGGCAGCCGACTTGCTTGCACAACACAAAGACCTGAAAGCCACACGGGTTATGGTGAGCGAGGCAGGTGCCTCGGTTTACTCCGCCAGCGCTTTGGCTTCAGCAGAATTGCCAGACCTTGACGTCAGCATTCGCGGTGCAGTGTCTATCGCACGTCGCCTGCAAGATCCCCTGGCTGAACTGGTAAAAATCGATCCGAAATCAATCGGTGTGGGCCAATACCAGCATGATGTCGATCAACGCCAACTGAGCGGCCGGCTGGACGCGGTGGTTGAAGACTGCGTGAACGCAGTGGGTGTTGAAGTGAATACGGCATCGGAGCAACTGCTATCGCGCGTGTCAGGGTTGAATGCCTCTGTGGCCAAAGCGTTGGTGTCATTCAGAAACAGCAATGGCAAATTCAAAAGCCGTGAAGACTTGCGCAAAGTGCCCCGGCTTGGCGACAAAACATTTGAGCAAGCGGCTGGTTTTTTGCGCATTCATGGTGCTGAAAACCCGCTCGATGCCTCTTCCGTACACCCTGAGGCCTACATTGTGGTCGAGAAAATGGCAGCCAAGGTTAAGAAGCCGGTGGGCAGCCTGGTGGGTAATCGTGAAATTCTGAAAGAATTGAAACCCACCGAGTTTGTGGACGATCGTTTTGGCTTGCCCACGGTTCAGGATATTTTGGTAGAACTTGAAAAACCTGGCCGTGACCCACGCCCTAGCTTCAAGACCGCAAAGTTTGATGACAAAGTACATACCATGACCGACTTGAAACCCGGTATGACGCTGGAAGGTGTGGTCACCAACGTGGCAAACTTTGGTGCTTTTGTGGACATTGGTGTGCATCAGGACGGGTTGGTGCATGTTTCTGCCTTGTCCAACACCTTCGTGAAAGACCCGCACAGCGTGGTGAAAACCGGGCAAATTGTGAAAGTGAAAGTGCTGGAAGTCGATATTCCACGCAAACGAATTTCACTGACCATGAAAATGGGCGACGATGTACCGAAAGCCGCACCCGGGCAGAATGCTGGCCGACAAGTTCAAGCCAACCGTGCAGGCGATGCACGGGGAAATTCACGCGGTGAACGAAGTGGTGGAAGCACTGGTTCGAATTCACAACAAGGCGCAGGTTTTGCCAACAATGCATTTGCTGCCGCGTTCGCTAAAGCAAAGGGAAGCAAATAAGGAAGAGTCAAAGCCGCACGGCGTTTCGCTTCGGCGAATCCAGGTACTCCTTGGACTGCATTTCAACAATGCGGCTCACCGTGCGGAAGAACTCATGCGCCATTGCACCTTCGGTGTACAGCTCTTCCGGTTCAACCGCCGCCGACATAATCAGCTTGACTTTGTGATCGTAAAGCACATCAATCAGCCAGGTGAACCTGCGTGCTTCTGAGGCCATACCAGCACCCATTTTTGGCACGCCGCTGAGAATCACAGTTTGAAACTGGCTGGCAATTTCAAGGTAATCGTTTTGTGAACGCGGGCCACCGCACAGGGTTGGAAAATCAAACCACACTACGGAGCCAGCACGTCGAACAGCCTTGATGACACGCGATTCAATTTGTAACTCTGCAGGCTCATCAGCCACCTCAGCCAAGCGCTTGAAATCTTCGGTCAACTGTTTGTCCGCGCTTTCATCCAGCGGCATGAGGTAGGTGTTCAGTTGCTCCAATGTGCGGCGGCGGTAATCTACTCCCACATCCACGTTAATCACATCCAGTTGCTTGTTGAGCAGGGCAATGGCAGGCAACAGGCGGTCACGGTGCAGACCATCTGGGTACAGATCATCAGGCTTGTAGTTGGACGTCATCAGGAAAGTAACGCCGTTGGCGAACAAGCCATCGAGCAGGCGATAGAGAATCATGGCGTCTGCAATGTCAGACACATGAAACTCGTCAAAACAAATCAAACGATAACGTTTGGCGATTCGCGCCGCCACTTCGTCAAGCGGATCCTGAACTCCCTTGAGGTCATCGAGTTCGGCATGCACACCCCGCATGAACTCATGAAAATGCAAACGCACCTTTCGCTGCACGGTGACAGAGTTGTAAAAGCAATCCATCAAAAAACTTTTACCGCGACCTACCCCACCCCACAGGTACAAGCCCTTGGGTACAGCAGGTCGATTCAGGAATTTTTTGATTACACTGCTGCGTGCTTTTTTGTATTCAACAAACTCATCGTAGAAAAGCTGCATGCGGTCTACCGCCTTTTGCTGAGCAGCATCCGACTGGTATCCACGTTCGGCCAAAGTTTGTTTGTAGTATTCCTGAACGTTCACGATGATGAATTTGAATCAATAGAATTAAAAACGGCCGATGAAGCGATTCACCAGCCGTTGGGGGTCGATACCGAACGGAATTTTAACCGTTCAGTTGACGCTTGTCGCAGGCCAAAGCCGCTTCTTTCATCACTTCAGACAAACTGGGGTGCGCATGGCAAATGCGACCGATGTCCTCGGAAGAAGCCTTGAACTCCATGGCCATCACAGCTTCAGCAATCAAATCAGATGCATGGCTGTTGATGATGTGTACACCCAGGACTTCATCGGTGGTGGCATCGGCCAACACTTTCACAAAACCTTGTGAATCGCCCTGCCCCAGCGCACGGCCATTGGCCATAAACGGGAACTGACCTGCCTTGTACTTGCGGCCTTCCTGCTTTAACTGCTGCTCGGTTTTGCCAACCCAAGCCACTTCAGGCGAGGTGTAAATAACCCATGGAATGGTGTCGTAATTGCAATGGCCGGCTTGCCCAGCCATGATTTCTGCAACCATCACACCTTCTTCCTCGGCTTTGTGCGCCAGCATGGCACCGCGAATTACATCACCAATCGCATAAATGCCTGCGACCAACGTTTGGCAGTGTGCATCCACATCGATCTGGCCGCGATCATTGGTTTTAAGGCCGACCGCTTCCAGGTTCAAACCATCGGTATTGGGTACACGGCCCACCGACACAATCAGCTTGTCGCAATCTAGCATCTGGGCAGCACCATCGGCATCGGTGTAAGCCACTGAAACGCCTTTTTTGCTGGCCTTCACTTCACCGATTTTTACACCCATGTTCATCTTCAACCCTTGCTTGGTGAAGATCTTCTGCATTTCTTTGGCCACGCCTTCATCGGCTGCAGCCAGAAAATTGGGCATGGCTTCGAGCACAGTGACATCGGCACCCAAACGGCGCCAAACCGAGCCCAACTCAAGACCAATCACGCCTGCGCCAATCACGCCCAATTTCTTGGGCACGGCACCAAATTTCAAGGCACCTTCGTTGTCGCAAATCATTTCATTGTCAACAGCGATTCCGGGTAAATGGCGTGCCTTGGAACCTGTCGCAACAATTACTTGCCTGGCTGTCACTTTCTCTTCACCAGCTGCGCTTTTCACGGTCAGCTCGAACCCACCGTCGACTTTGCCAGAAAAACTGGCCCAACCCTTGATGGGTGTGACCTTGTTTTTCTTGAACAGATATTGGATACCGCCAGTCATTTTGGCAACGATGTCATCCTTGCGTTTGATCATCTTGGCCACATCCATTTTTGCACCTGTCACGGCGATGCCGTGGTCTTCTGCATGGTGGGCAATCTTTTCGAACTCTTCCGAAGAGGCCAACAAAGCCTTTGATGGAATGCAACCCACGTTCAAACAAGTGCCACCCAAGCGAGGCTCACCCTTGGGATCGTCGTAAGCATTGCCCTCGATACAGGCCACTTTCATACCCAACTGACCTGCGCGAATGGCGGCAATGTAGCCACCAGGGCCCGCACCGATCACCACTACATCATATTGTGTGCTCATGAATATCCCCTTTATAGTTCCAGCAGCAAGCGTGCTGGGTCTTCCAGGGCTTCCTTCATTGCGACCAGGCCAAGCACCGCTTCGCGCCCATCAATAATTCGGTGGTCGTAACTCATCGCGAGGTAATTCATGGGGCGAATCACGATTTCACCGTTTTCAACCACTGCACGCTCTTTCGTGGCGTGAATACCCAAAATTGCAGACTGGGGCGGGTTGATAATTGGGGTGGACAACATGGAACCGAATACGCCACCGTTGGAAATCGAGAATGTACCGCCGGTTAGGTCGTCAAGCGTCAACTTGCCGTCTTTGGCTTTCTGGCCAAACTCAGAAATCTTCATTTCAATGTCGGCGATGCTCATTTGATCCGCGTTGCGAATAATAGGCACCACCAAACCGCGTGGAGAACCCACAGCAATACCGATGTCGAAATAGCCGTGATACACAATGTCGTTACCATCCACGGAGGCATTCAGCACGGGGTACTTTTTCAGGGCTGCCACAGCGGCTTTCACGAAGAAGCCCATGAAGCCAAGTTTGGCACCGTGTTCTTTTTCGAACTTGTCCTTGTACTTGTTGCGCAAGTCCATCACCGGCTTCATGTTCACTTCGTTGAAGGTGGTCAAAATGGCGTTGGTTTGCTGCGACTGTACCAAGCGTTCCGCAACACGGGCACGCAAGCGGCTCATGGGCACGCGCTGCTCAGGGCGACCTTCAATCAAGGTTGAGGGATCCAGCGGGGCCTTCACTTCAGGCAGCAAGCTAACTGGCTTAGCTGCGGCTGGAGCAGCGGCGGGCTTCGCTGCGGGAGCAGGGGCTGCGGCGGGTGCATTCAAGGTACCGATCACATCGCCTTTGGTGATGCGGCCGTCTTTGCCTGAACCTGCAATTTGATCAGCACTGAGCTTGTTCTCCGCCATCATTTTGGCCGCAGCCGGCATGGCCACAGAGCCATCTACGCTGGCTGAGGGAGCTGGGGCTGCTGCTGGTGCAGCGGCCTGAGCAGGCGCTGCTGCCGGGGCAGGTGCTGCTGCGGGTGCACTTGCGGAGGCACTTGCTTCCGTGTCAATTTTTGCCAAGACCTGTCCCGCTACAACAGTTGCACCGTCTTCACAGAGAACTTCAACGATCACACCAGCCGAGGGAGCGGGCACTTCCAGCACCACCTTGTCGGTCTCTACGTCGATCAGGTTTTCGTCACGCTTTACCGCGTCACCAGGTTTTTTGTACCAATTCAACAGCGTTGCTTCGGCGACAGATTCGGACAGTTGTGGTACGACCACTTCTACGATTGCCATGGAATATTTTCCTTTTGAATTCTTAGTTCAAGTGCGGGCGGCCACCATGGCCAGCCCGCGTCCTGTATTTATTTCGTAACTACGAAACCCTTGAGCTTGCCAAATGCTGCATCGATCAGCGCTTTTTGCTGTTCGTTGTGCTTGGCGTAATAGCCCACGGCCGGAGAAGCTGAAGCCGGACGCCCCGCATAACCCAGACGCTGCCCTTCAGACAGGTTTTCCAGCACGTTGTGCTGGATCTGGAACCAGGGACCCTGGTTTTGCGGCTCATCCTGACACCACACCACATCTGCCAAATTGGGGTATTTGCGCAGTTCGGCGCTCAATGACTTGTGCGGGAATGGATACAGCTGCTCGACTCGCGCGATGGCAACATCTTTGATATTGCGTTCGCGACGAGCTGCGACCAGGTCGTAGTACACGCGACCGGAACAAAGAACCACTCGCTTGACTTTGCTGGCGTCCAGGTCGCCCTGATCTCCAATCACAGTCTGGAAATGGCCTTTGGACAGGTCTTGCAAAGAAGACGTGGCTTCTTTGTGACGCAACAAAGATTTCGGCGTCATGATGATCAGCGGCTTGCGGAACAATCGGATCATTTGGCGACGCAAAAGGTGGAAAATTTGAGCTGGCGTGGTGGGCTGGCACACCTGCATATTGTTCTCGGCGCACAGTTGCAAGTAACGCTCAATACGCGCGGATGAGTGCTCTGGCCCCTGCCCTTCGTAACCATGCGGCAACATCATGACCAGGCCGGATGCACGACCCCACTTTACTTCACCGGAAGAAATGAATTGGTCAATTACCACTTGGGCACCGTTGGCGAAGTCGCCAAATTGTGCTTCCCAAATCACCAAGGTGTTGGGCTCCGCGGTGGAATAACCATATTCAAAACCGAGCACTGCCTCTTCAGACAACACAGAATCGATGACGGTAAATGGCGCCTGAGTTTCAGAGATATTTTCCAGCGGAATGTAGGTGCCTTCGTTCCACTTTTCGCGACCCTGGTGGTGCAACACTGCATGACGGTGCGTAAACGTGCCACGCCCGCAATCCTGACCGGTGATGCGAACCGCGTAACCAGAGGAAACTAGCGATGCAAATGCCAAGTGTTCGCCCATGCCCCAGTCGAGCAAGGTTTCGCCCTGGCCCATGGCCGCACGGTCGGCAATCACTTTTTGTACCAATGGGTGAACCTTGAAGTTCTCGGGTACGGTAGTAATACGCTCTGACAAACGCTTGATTTCGGAGATCGGCACCGATGTATCGGCTGCATCAGTCCATTTCTTGTTCAGATACGGTGACCAATCGACGGCAAACTTGCTCTTGTAATTGGTCAACACGGGGTCAGCACGGTTGTGCTTGCCTTCGTCCATGGCTGCACGGAAATCAGCAACCAGTTTCTCGGCACCGTCTTCTTTCAAAATGCCCTGCATAACCAAACGCTCGGCATACAAAGCGCGCGTGCCTGGGTGCTGACCAATTTTCTTGTACATCAAAGGTTGGGTTACGGCAGGCGTGTCTTGCTCGTTGTGACCCAGTTTGCGGAAACACACAATGTCGATCACCACGTCTTGCTGGAATTCCATGCGGAAGTCCAAGGCCAACTGGGTCACGAAAATGACCGCCTCTGGATCGTCGCCATTCACGTGAAACACGGGCGCTTCGATCATTTTGACCACGTCTGAACAGTACAGAGTAGAACGGCTGTCACGGGGATCGGAGGTGGTAAAACCAATTTGGTTATTGATCACGATGTGAACCGTACCACCCGTGCCGTAGCCGCGGGTGTGCACCAGGTTCAATGTTTCCATGACAACGCCCTGGCCTGCAAAAGCGGCATCACCGTGCACCAACACGGGCAAAACCTGCTTGCCTTCCTTGTCACCACGACGTTCCTGGCGGGCCTTCACTGACCCTTCAACCACAGGGTTCACAATTTCAAGGTGCGAGGGGTTAAACGCCAGGGACAAGTGCATGGGACCACCAGGGGTGGTTACATCCGATGAAAAGCCCTGGTGATACTTCACGTCACCGGCAGGCAGATCATCGGCATGCTTGCCTTCGAATTCTTCGAACAATTGGCTTGGGCTTTTGCCCAGAATGTTGACCAACACGTTCAGACGACCGCGGTGAGCCATGCCAATGATGGTTTCTTGCACGCCATTGGCACCACCACGCTGAATCACATGATCAAGCGAGGCGATAAAGGATTCACCACCTTCCAGCGAGAAACGCTTCTGACCCACATACCGGGTATGCAAATAGCGCTCAAGGCCTTCGGCTGCGGTTAGGCGCTCCAGAATGTGCAATTTTTCTTCAGTCGACAGCTGGGCAGTGCCCAGGCTGGTTTCCATGCGTTCTTGCAACCAGCGCTTTTGAGCGGGGTCGCTGATGTGCATGTACTCAATACCAATTGAACGGCAGTAAGTGTCGCGCAGCGCCTTCACGATGTCGCGAAGGGTCATTTGATCTTGACCAAAATAGGTGTTGGTGGCCGAGAACGTGATGTCCATGTCCGCTTCGGTCAGGCCATAAAAGGCTGGATCAAGCTCCGGAATATTCGGGCGTTCCTGACGCTTGAGCGGGTCAAGGTCTGCAAAACGAGAGCCCAGGAAGCGATACGCAGCCACAATTGACTGAACATGCACCTGCTTTTTGGCCACTTCCAGGTCGGCAGACTGAATCTGCGGCTGCAAGAAGCCTTTTTTCGCGCGTTGAGCAAAGGATTGAACCACTGGCGCATGGGCTACGTCTTTCTCGTTCACGTCGCCGTGAGCAGAAGGCACCATTTGCATTTGGTCAAAGTAGGCGCGCCATTTGTCTGGCACGGAGCCTGGGTTGTCCAGGTAGGCCTCGTACATTTCTTCGACATAGGGCGCATTGCCCCCGAACAAATACGAGTTTTGTTGAAATGATCGCATCATTTGCGCTTCACCTTTTTCCGAGTTTCTCGTTTCAAAGATGTGGGGTTCGGACTCGACCTTGGCTATTGCCATCGGACCGAATCCCTACACACGTGGGTTAAACCGCACTCCCCGTCTGGTTTGTGGAGCCCCTGCCCCTAACCAGATAGCAAAAAGCAGCCAAAAAAAGACTGCTTTAAGAGTTAAGCCCAAAGGATATCAGATTAGAGACGCGACCCTAAAACGAAGCCGCATGACTGTCTAAAAATATGTGGTTTTCTGGAAACGGTTTTAAAGAACTCGAACAAGATCCACCCACGCAGGTGATTACCACCCCATGTGGGGATCACCCCGCCACGAATTGATCTGACCATAAGTTGAATTCCAACGGAGGGATAGGGCGAATGACTAGCCGCAAGTATCGGGGTATTGAAATTGACTCCGCACACATCGACATGGCAAAAAATCTGGACAGTGTTGATGAATTGATCGACGAACTGCGAGACCTTCAGGCCAATTGGAATAATTTGAGCCTTCTGGGCGAACTGACCAATGTGGGTGCGGAAATTTCCAGCACCCGACAGCATTTTCAGCGACTGGCGAGCGACCTGACCAATTTTTTGATTGAGCAATCAACACGCCAAGCGGTAGAGCAACTGGCCACGAGAGCACAAAACTCAATCGATATCCTGGTCCGAAACCTTTACGAAAGAACGGCCGACATCGGCTTTCTGGCCACCGACCCGGTGTTTACCCAACGGTGCGTAGAAGCAGCGTACAACCCGTTGACAGAAGACGCCCTTGAACAAACCCGCCAACGAATGCGCAATTACGTGGCCAAATACTCCGTGTATGGCAACGTTATTCTGCTAGATGCCAACGCCCTCGTGATTACAGATATGCGGGAGACATTGCCGCCAGGCACTGCCATCCAATGGATTCGCCGGGAAGTCGCAGCCAGCCCGCAGTACACAGAGGCATTTCGCCCTCTTCGGGACGATTCCCCCGACGGGAATAAAAGTCTGATTTATGCCTGGAAAATTGAACTTGGCGGACAAATCAAAGGCTACATTGCGCTGGATTTCAGTCTGAATGAGGAAAGCGATGCGCTATTTTCAAAAGTGATGGGCAAAAGTGCCCGGGAAGACGCAGCAGAGTGGCGTGTATGCGGCGTGACCAATCAGAATGGGGATGTGCTGATTTCCAGTAATCCGCAATACATCGGTACAAACCAGACAATTCGCTTGCCGCAACAGTCAACTTGGGGGGTAACTCAAGTTGGCCCTATGGCCTATCTGGTCTGCATACGATCAACGCGTGGCTATCAGGGCTACACCGGCCCCGGCTGGAGAGGATTTTGTATGGTGCCCTTGAATCACGCATTTGACCACAGCAACTTGACGGAAGATTGTCAGGTTCCCGAATTGCTTCAAAGCAGCGGTCTGATTGATACACGCATTCAGGGCTTTGAAAACCAGGCTGCAGAAATCCAGAAACAATTGAACCGAAGCATTTGGAACGGCAACATGACCCAACGCAATTCAACTTCGGCGCTGGGCAACTCGTTTAGCAAAACCCTGCTTTGGGAAATTGGCCGCGCCGGTGAAAGTACCAAAACACTTTTTACGCAGTCTCTTGAGAAACTGGTGCGCTCCGAAATCAATGGATTTCAAACAGAGCAACAGGCCCGCGCCATGCTGGCCATGGACCTGATGGACAGAAACCTGTATGAACGCGCCAATGATTGTCGCTGGTGGGCATTAACGCCTGTTCTTGCGCAGGCCCTTACAGATCCGCAAGCGATTGGCGAGGCGTTGGAATGCCTCAAGCACATTCAAAGCCTGTATACGGTTTACACCAATATTGTGCTTCTGAATCGGGACGGACAAATTGTGTGCGACAGCGCAGAACAAGTGCAAGCAGACTCAATGCCGTTGGACACACACTGGCTGAAACAAACCCTGCAACTGAAAAACCAGGCCCATTACTGCGTGTCGGCATTTGAGCCTACCGCCCTGTATCAAAATCGCCCGACTTACATTTACAGTGCTGCCATTTTTGAGAACCCGGACGGCCCAAGCCAAGCGATTGGTGCGATTGCCCTTGTGTTTGACAGTGAGCCTCAGTTTGAAGCGATTTTGAATGAATCCATGGGTGACAGTCGGCACAAGGCTTTCGCATACATTGTGGATGACAAACGAAACGTGATTTCCTCCACCACCCATCTGTACATTGATCAAGGCAAACTCACACTCCCACTGCCCATCGACAGCAAATTCCAAAAGCAGAAAGCCGACCTGGGCTACTTTGAACTGAACGGGCGGCTGATTGCTTACGGTGTGTGTAACTCCGGTGCCTACCGGGAGTACAAAAATGCCGCCGATTGCTACCAAAACGACTTGCAATGTGTTTACGGCCTGGACATTGGGGCCCTGAAGCCAGAGACCAATGAGAAGGCTGGAGAAATCAGTTTTGACGAGTTTAGACAAGCGGATCAAAAAGAACTTCGGGTAGACATTGCCTCGTTCCGCGTGGGAGGGCATTGGTACGGTATTGACAGCGAGGACGCTGTAGAGGCGTTTTTATGCCGGGAGGTGGTCACCATGCCCAACTCTCCCGCGTGGATTGCAGGAACCACACTTTACAAAAAAGAGGCGATCACAATCGTGGACATCTCAAAAGTTTTGGCTGTCGATTCAGCGGAACACCATGCTGCAAGCCAACGCCAGCAAATGATTCTTCTGAAAACAGGCGGCTCGCAAGCGAAAATTGCACTGGTCGTTGATGAGTTGGGAGAAATACCAAGCCTGCCGGTGATCGCCCTAAATGAGTCAGAAAACCTGACAACTCAGGGAAACATCATTCAGGCCTTGGTCAAAACAAGCAACAACCTGCTGGTGGTTTTGAATACGGAGCAATTACTGAAACAGTTGGAGCAAGGCATAAAAAAAGCCCCTCAGCGAACCAAGGGGCTTTTTCCGGAAGCACTTGCGCGGTGAATTAACGCTGATCGATTGGCTTCACGTTGCGGTGCGCTGCACCGTTGAACAACTGACGTGGACGACCGATTTTGTATTCGGGGTCTGCAATCATTTCGTTCAACTGGGCGATCCAGCCCACGGTGCGGGCCAGCGCGAAAATCGCTGTAAACAGTGGCACAGGAATACCGATCGCCTTTTGAACGATACCGGAATAGAAATCCACGTTCGGGTACAGCTTGCGCTTTACAAAGTATTCGTCTTCCAGCGCAATTTTTTCCAGGGCCATGGCAATCTTGAACAATGGGTCGTCATGCAAGCCCAGCTCGTTCAACACTTCGTGACAGGTTTCACGCATCAGCTTGGCGCGTGGGTCGTAATTCTTGTAAACGCGGTGGCCAAAGCCCATCAAGCGAACGCCTGAATCCTTGTCTTTCACCTTGGCAATGAAATCGCCAATTTTCTCAACGCCGCCATTGGCCTGAATTTCAGTCAGCATGTTCAAGCAGGCTTCGTTAGCGCCACCATGTGACGGGCCCCACAGACATGCTACGCCGGCCGCAATCGCAGCAAAAGGATTCGTACCAGATGATGCACACAGGCGAACTGTAGAAGTGGAAGCATTTTGCTCGTGATCGGCATGCAAAATGAAAATACGATCCATGGCGCGCACCAGCACGTCGTTGACCTGGTACTCTTCGCACGGATTGCCAAACATCATGCGCATGAAGTTGGCGGTGTAGCTAAGTTCATTCTTGGGGTAAATATTGGGTGCGCCAATGCCATATTTGTAGGCCATGGCCACCAGGGTTGGCATTTTGGCAATCAAGCGGATTGCAGAAATGTCACGCTGGTTTTTGTCCAGCAGGTTCATGGAATCTGGGTAGAAAGCAGACATACCGCCCACCAGACCAGTCATCACCGCCATGGGGTGTGCATCGCGGCGGAAACCACGCAGGAAGAAGTTCATCTGCTCGTTGACCATGGTGTGCTTGGTCACCAGGTCGTCAAACGTATGCTTTTCAGCAACATTGGGCAATTCACCGTTCAGCAGCAAATAGCACACATCCATGAAGTCGCAGTGCTGAGCCAGTTGCTCAATGGGGTAGCCGCGATACAGCAGCTCGCCCTTGTCACCGTCAATGTAGGTAATGGATGAATTGCAAGAGGCTGTGGACAGGAAGCCTGGGTCGTAAGTGAATTTGCCAGTGGATCCGTACAGCTTTCGGATGTCGATCACATCGGGACCAATGGTACCTTTGTGAATGGGAAATTCTACCGAGGGGGTGCCGTCAGTAAACGACAGCGTGGCCTTGTGTTCTGTGCTCATCGGATTTCCTTCTAATGGGATTGAAATTAAAGTTCTCGCATCATCTGGATCACCTTGCGCACATCCGGTGTATCCAGATTCCCTTCCGGCTCTTTTCGGCCCAGGAATAGGTCAAGCAGGACGTTGTCAACCTCCTCAAACAGTACAGTCAAGGCCTGCACGTCATCGTTGGTCAGTTCCATTTCATGCTTGTCGAAAAATCGTTCGATAATCAGGTCGTTTTCCAATAGGCCTCGCCTTGCGCGCCAGCGTAAACGGGCACGTTGAGTTGGATCCGCCTGATGACTCTGATTAGACATAAACTACAACAAAAAAAACGGGGTTTTGCAGTGCACAACCCCGATTTGAATAAAAAAATCCGAACAAGGGTTCTAGACGGCGCGACGCACCATCAATTCCTTGATCTTGCCAATTGCCTTGGTCGGGTTCAAGCCCTTCGGACACACGTCTACACAGTTCATGATGGTGTGGCAGCGGAACAAACGGTATGGGTCTTCCAGGTTGTCCAGACGCTCACCCGTGGTTTGATCACGGCTGTCGGCAATGAAACGGTAAGCTTGCAGCAAACCGGCCGGGCCTACGAACTTGTCAGGGTTCCACCAGAACGATGGGCAGCTGGTTGAACAGCATGCGCACAAAATACATTCGTACAGACCATCCAGTTCTTCGCGCTCTTCGGGTGACTGCAAACGCTCCTTTTCAGGAGGGGGGGTGTCGTTCACCAGGTAAGGCTTGATGGAGTGGTACTGCTTGAAAAACTGGGTCATATCGACGATCAGGTCGCGCACTACCGGCAAACCTGGAAGCGGTTTGAGCACGATGGGCTGCTTGAGGTCGCGCAGGTTGGTAATACAAGCCAAACCGTTTTTGCCGTTGATGTTCATGGCATCAGAACCGCACACGCCTTCACGGCATGAACGGCGATAGGCCAGTGATTCATCCACGTCGCTCTTGATTCGCATCAGCGCGTCGAGCAACATTTTATCGGTTGGCTCCAGCTCAACTTCCAGCTTTTGCATTTTTGGCGCTTCGCCGGTATCCGGGTCGTAGCGATAAATTTCAAAACGTACGATTCTCTTTTCGCTCATTTTCTGTACCTCTTAACCTTGATTAGAACGTCCGCTTTTTGGGCTGGAAGGTTTCAACTGTCATTGGCTTCAGGTTCACTGGCTTGTAGTCCAGGCGATTGCCTTCGGAGTACCACAGGCTGTGACGCATCCACTTGTCATCATCGCGTTCAGGGAAATCGCGGTGGGCGTGCGCACCACGGCTTTCTTCACGGGCTGCGGCGGACACCATGGTGGCCTTCGCAGTTTCCTGCAAGTTGGCCAGTTCCAATGCTTCTACCAAAGCAGTGTTAAACACTTTGGACTTATCTTTCAAGTGAATGTGCTCGGCTTGTGCGGCCAGATCGTTGATCTTGGTCACGCCAGCTTCCATCAACTCGGTGGTGCGGAACACGCCACAGTGGTACTGCATGCCTTTGCGAATCGCATCGGCTACCACACGAACATTTTCACCGCTGGTCGATGTCATCAGCTTGTCAACGCGTGCCATGGTCAGGTCAGTGCCATCGGCCGGCAATTCTTTGTGGCTGCGGGCTTTCAGGTTGCTGTTCACAATGTGGTTACCTGCTGCACGACCAAATACGATCAAATCGAGCAAGGAGTTGGTACCCAAACGGTTTGCACCGTGAACGGATACGCAGGCACATTCGCCGATGGCATACATGCCATTGATGATTTCGCTGGGGCCGCCCGGTACTTTGGGAGCCACAACCTGGCCGTACACATTGGTTGGAATGCCGCCCATTTGGTAGTGAATGGTTGGCACCACAGGAATTGGTTCTTTGATCGGGTCTACGTTGGCGAACTTGATCGCGATTTCACGAATCGAGGGCAAACGCTTCATGATGGTGTCGGCACCCAGGTGATCGAGCTTCAACAACACGTAATCTTTGTTGGGACCACAACCGCGGCCTTCCTTGATTTCCTGGTCCATGGAACGTGACACAAAGTCGCGTGGAGCCAAGTCTTTCAAGGTTGGAGCGTAACGTTCCATGAAACGCTCGCCTTCGCTGTTGAGCAAAATACCGCCTTCGCCGCGAACACCCTCAGTCACCAGAACACCTGCACCAGCCACACCAGTTGGGTGGAACTGCCAGAACTCCATGTCTTCCAGAGGAATGCCAGCGCGGGCTGCCATGCCCATGCCGTCACCAGTGTTGATAAACGCGTTGGTGGATGCATCCCAGATGCGGCCTGCACCACCGGTGGCAAACACGGTGGTTTTGGCTTCCAGCACCATCATCTCGCCGGTTTCCATTTCCAGGGCGGTTACACCCACCACGTCACCGTCGGCATCACGAATAATGTCAAGCGCCATCCACTCTACAAAGAACTGGGTGCGCGCGCGTACGTTGCGCTGGTACAAAGTGTGCAACAGGGCGTGACCTGTGCGGTCGGCAGCCGCGCAAGCGCGCTGAACCGGCTTTTCACCGAAGTTGGCTGTGTGGCCACCAAATGGGCGCTGATAAATGGTGCCATCTGGGTTGCGGTCAAAGGGCATGCCAAAGTGTTCAAGCTCGTAAACCACTTTGGGCGCTTCACGACACATGAATTCGATTGCATCCTGGTCGCCCAGGTAGTCAGAACCTTTCACGGTGTCGAACATGTGCCAGTACCAGCTGTCGTCGGACATATTGCCCAGCGACGCGCCGATACCACCCTGCGCAGCCACGGTGTGTGAACGCGTGGGGAATACTTTGGACAGCACGGCTACATTCAGACCAGCCTCTGCCAACTGGAGCGAACAGCGCATGCCCGCGCCACCCGCACCTACGATCACCGCGTCGAATTTGCGACGAGGAAGGGAAGTTTTAACTGCAGTCACTTTTAGACCCTCCAGAGAATGTCAGCAGCGTAACCGGCTGCACCGAGCAACCACAACGCCGTAAAAACTTGCAACGTAAGGCGAATGCCGGTGGGCTTGACGTAATCCATCCAGATGTCGCGAATACCGATGTAAGCGTGATAGCACAGCGACAGAATGGCCAGCAGTGCAAGAATTTTGCCCAAGGGGAAAGACAAAACCGTGAAGTTGAAGAAACCGACCCACTTCGCGTAGTCAAGATCGGGGGTAAACAGCACGGCCAGGAACAGACCGATTGTGTACACCGCCATGATGACCGCTGTAATGCGTTGTGCCACCCATTCTTTCAGGCCGTAATGTGCGCCAACCACCAGGCGCTTGGAACCAATGTTATTGCCCATGATTAAAACACTCCGAACAGTTTCAGGCCGAACAAGGCGGTCAGGCTCAAACTGACAGCAAACACAATACCCGCACTTTTGCTGGCTGCGTACTTTTCAGTGCCCACATGCATGTCGAGCACCAGGTAACGAATGCCCGCTGCAAAGTGATGCAGATACGACCAGATCAGGCCGAGCAATACAATTTTGACCAGCGGGCTGCTGACCAGGGATTGCATTTCAAGGAAGGTGAGTTCGGAAGTGATGCTTTTGTCGAAAAGCGGCAGGAGAATGACTGGAAGCGCCAGGAACAGCACAGCGCCACTGACGCGGTGCAAAATGGACAGCTTGCCCGCCAAGGGTAGCCTGTACTTCAGGATTTGTGTGACATGTATGTTCCGGTATTCCGGACGTTTCTTCGCAACAGTGTTTGACATGCTCGTGTTCTTATAAAAGTGATTGGAAAACGGGCTTTTACCCTAGGCCTTCCGGCCTGAATCCTTTAAAAAAACCAATATCGGACAACGATATATTTTGAACCAAATCAGCAAAGCCTTAAAGCGGGAAGTTTTTGATTTTGAGCACCAAATGACGCAAATGCATTCTTTTGCCCGCTAAAGACTTGTATCAATTCAATACAATTCATTCCTGTATGAAAATTTGTCGGTCAAGTACCAGCCACGACGAAGCTCTACCGGCTTATCAGCATACGTCATTGAAAGGCGCTCGACCAGCAGCAAGGGAGTACCTACCCCAACCTGCAAAATGTCAGCATGCTCTTGCTGTGCACTGACTGCCTTAATGTGCTCGTTGGCCCTCAACATGCGCACATTAAAGCTGCTTTCAAGGAAACCATACAGGGTGGAATTCCACTGCTGAAGACGCTCAAGAGTAAGGCCTTTGTATTGGGAAGCCGGCAGCCAGATTTCATCAAAAATACGGGGTACACCATCGAAGCGCATTACTCGCTTGACTACGAATACGGAATCACTGGGTTTGATGTCGAGCAATTTGGCAATTTGCGAACTTGCACGAACCCGCTCTACAGACAAATAGGTGGATTTGGGCTTTACGCCAGGCTCTTCGTCGGCGGCAAGACGCAGGAACCGATATTCTGACTTGGCCTCGTTGTGCGTGGCAACAAAAGTACCCCGCCCCTGCTTGCGATCGACCAGGTTTTCAGCGGCAAGCTCGTCAATTGCTTTGCGCACCGTGCCCTGACTGACACCATAACGGGCAGCAAGCTCGGTTTCAGACGGAATAAGCTCACCCGGCTTCCATTCGCCGTCTTGAAGGCTTTTGAGCAGCAAACCTTTGATTTGCTGATAAAGCGGGCTGAACGTTGGGTTAACGGGTTGCAAATTGTGTCTCGGTCTTGTTTTTTCGGATTATTGTGTATCTTAT
The DNA here is from genome assembly GCF_002473065.1 of Limnobacter sp. UBA7229. Taxonomy (NCBI): domain Bacteria; kingdom Pseudomonadati; phylum Pseudomonadota; class Betaproteobacteria; order Burkholderiales; family Burkholderiaceae; genus Limnobacter; species Limnobacter sp. UBA7229. The sequence goes on from NZ_DKTN01000003.1 coordinate 110,629, forward strand.
ATCTTATAGATGACTTTTAGAAGTTAATCCCCTCTAAACCACCAAGTTAGTCAACAAGGTGTCAGCGTTTGGCGCTAAACTATGGCCTTCGATTTTTAATCCTTTGGAGTGTTTGACATGACCAAACCCGCAATGCGAGTTGCCGTTACAGGCGCTGCTGGCCAAATTGGCTACAGCTTGTTGTTCCGTATCGCCAATGGCGACATGCTGGGCAAAGACCAGCCCGTAATTTTGCAGTTGCTGGACATTACCCCCGCCCTGCCCGCAGTGAAGGGTGTGGTCATGGAACTGGAAGACTGTGCATTCCCGTTGCTGCAAGGCGTGGTGATTACAGATGACCCCGCAACCGCTTTCAAAGACGTAGACGTAGCACTGCTGGTTGGCGCACGCCCACGCAGCAAAGGCATGGAACGCAAAGACCTGCTCGAAGCCAACGGCGCAATTTTCACAGTTCAGGGCAAAGCACTGAACGACAACGCCAAGCGTAGCGTGAAAGTACTGGTTGTGGGCAACCCAGCGAACACCAACGCCTACATTGCACAACAGTCTGCCCCCGATCTGGACCCGAACTGCTTCACCTCCATGCTGCGCCTGGACCACAACCGTGCGTTGAGCCAAGTAGCCGCCAAAACCGGCAAGCCGGTTGCTTCAATCGAGAAGCTGGCAGTTTGGGGCAACCACTCACCCACCATGTACGCTGACTACCGCTTTGCGACCATCGATGGCGCATCTGTGAAGGACATGATCAACGATCAGGAATGGAACGCCAACACTTTCTTGCCAACCGTAGGCAAGCGTGGTGCGGCCATTATCGAAGCACGCGGCCTGTCCTCTGCGGCCTCTGCTGCCAATGCTGCGATCGACCACGTTCGTGACTGGGTTCTGGGCACCAACGGCAAGTGGGTGACCATGGGTATTCCTTCTGACGGTTCTTACGGCATTCCTGAAAAAACCCAGTTCGGCTTCCCTGTGACCTGTGCCAACGGTAAGTTTGAAATCGTGAAGGGCCTGGAAATCGATGCATTCAGCCAAGAGCGCATCAACATTACCCTGAACGAACTGATGGAAGAACGCGAAGGCGTGAAGCACTTGCTGGGCAAGTAATTTACGAGCATTTCGTGATAAAAAGGGCCAGCAGAGATGCTGGCTTTTTTTATTTGCATTTGAAAGAACACTGGGAAGGACTAGCGCGTGAAGAAGCACAACCTGGATTTGGCAAACATTTCCACAATTTTGTACAGCGAAGACCACGCACAGGTGAACCTGCCGGTGTGTGACCACTACACAGGCCGCCCCAAGTATTTTGAGAAGGCTTTGCAGATTCGCGCCGAAATTGGAGCCTGCTTCGACATTACGCTGGACTTGGAAGATGGAGCTGTGGTGGGCCATGTGACCGAAATTGCAACATGGGCTGCACAAAGCCTGGTCGATTTTTCAGCACGATACGGTGGCGAAACGCGCAGACCGGGCGTTCGACTGCACCCGGTGCAAGACCCTGCGTTTGAACAGGAGTTGCCAATTGTGTTGCGCGAAGGTGTGCCCTTGCCCGCTTACTTGATGCTACCGAAGCCTGAAAACTTTGACGACGTCAAACTGGCGATTGGCCGTATTCGTGAACAATGCGCCAAGGCGGGCGTTGAAGCGCCACCCATGCACGTGTTGATTGAAACCCACGGAGCCCTGGCGGCTGTGCATCAAATTGCAGGTCTTGAAGAAGTTGAATCGCTTTCGTTCGGAATAATGGATTTCATTTCGAGCCACCGGAGTGCAATTCCCAAAACCGCTTTGAATTCGCCGGGTCAATTCGAAAACCCGCTGGTGCGCAGGGCAAAACTTGAAATTTCAGCAGCCTGCCATCGATTTGGCAAAGTGCCCTCGCACAACGTGACCCGCAATATTCGTCAGCCAGAAATGGCGGCCGAGGACGCGACTCGTGCTAAACGCGATTTCGGCTTCACACGAATGTGGAGCATTCATCCGGATCAGATTGTTCACATTGTATCGGCCATGCTGCCCACCGATTCCGAGGTGGATGAAGCGGTGCTGGTATTGACCGAGGCACAGAAAGCTGAATGGGGGCCGATTCAGATCAAGGGTGAACTGCATGACCGTGCCAGCTACAGATACTTTTTTGAAGTGCTCAATGCGCGATCAAACCGCGGTGGCTAAAAACTTGACCCCGGTTGTTTTAAAAACTCGAGCTCTTCAGGGGTGGACTCTCGATTCAGGATTCTGTTTCGATGTGGATATCGCCCAAACCTGTCAATGATTTCCTTGTGTCGAAGCTCAAAGTTGTGGTTATTCTCGGGAGCCCATTCTCGGTACAAGCGCTCGGCGTGAACATGAATAAGCCGTGACTCGCTGTGCATGTAAGGTAAAAGCAAAAATGCCCTTTCATCGGGAGTCAAGTCGTTTAACACACCCGTCGCAACGGCTTCTTGGGCGAGGGCCAAGGCCATCGAATCCTGAGCGAATGCTGAGGGTGTATTGCGGTACACGTTGCGAGAAAACTGATCTAGAACAATGATTTCTGCGAGACGTCCTCTGGCTGAGGCACGCCATGAGAAAAACTCACTCTTGGCAGCCTTCAAAAGGGTTTCTCCGTAACGCAGACGAATTTGTTCGTCAAACTTTGGGTCGGCCGACCACCAGGATTTCGGATCTGTGTCCTCAAACCAAAACTGGAGAATTTCTCGAGCTGCAGGATCAAGCAAGTGATTCAAGCCTCGTATGTGGTTAACAACACCTGGGCCGCAGTCTCGCGAAGCGGTATAAGTGCCTGGTAAGCATTCGATTGAAACCAGCCATGGGCTGCATCCAGCGTTGGGAAACGTATCACCACGATGTCGCTGAAGGCATTTTGGAGTGCCAAATCTGCGGTCTTAACACCCCTGAAAACCAATTCTGCATTCCAGGCAGCAAGAGTGCCGGGCACTTGGTCCCGATACTCTTGCCACTTGAGTGGATCGATGATGTTGATTTGACCAACCACGTAAGCACTCATAACAGGCAAACCGTTTTAGCAGTTGCCTTTTTTGGCTTGCCCGGGTGGGCAATGACCGCCGCCATGGCCACCCGGATCAACCACGACAGAACCCGCAGGGGTGTACACTGCACAACTGCTCAAAGCGAACATCAATGCAATCATGGAAAACAATGTTTTCATGTTTCATACTTCCTGAATAAAAGAAATCAATCGAATTGAGATATTCCGTATAACGGGTACAACACACTTAGGTTGACTGCTTCTTGCCAGTATGCGTTAAGCACAGCAAGAAGTGCGAGACAACAACCGAATTCTTGCACCAGAGAATCAGGACAACACTTGAAAAGAATACCGATTACCTTAAAGCTTTACCAGCAAAAGCCTTTTCGAATAATGGCTTGGGCGACACTGGCCTTGCTTGTTTTGGCTGTGGGTATATTTGAACTAATGGGATGGCCCTTTTTGGCCAAACCAGCCGAGCAATGGCTGAGTAAAACACTTGAAAGAGATATTCAACTGACGAAACCGGATGAAAGTGACCCCCGGTTTAAACTGCGCTTGATTGGTGGCATTCGATTGAGCTTGAATCATTTTGAGGTGGACGCACCTGCCTGGAGCCAGTCGCCTTTTATGGTTAGAGCGGAAAACGTATCTGTTGGATTGCGTTATGTTGATCTGATCAAGTGGGCCAACACGCCAGGATCTGCCTTGAGAATCAAGTCGTTAACAGCCACATTGCTGAACGGCAATTTCGAACGCCTGAAAGACGGGCGAGCATCGTGGCAATTTGCCAAAAACGAACCAGACACAGGGCCTGCCCCTGCCCCGGAGTTTGGTTTGTTGGCCATTCAGAAAGGCCAAATCACCTATCGGGATGAGCCCCTTGATCTTGATCTGGATGCAACACTGAGCCTACAGGAAGGAGAGATTGGAGCCGATGCGCTAACTGTGATGGCACTGGGTTCGTATCAAGGTAAAAAGCTTGATATACAACTGAAATCAACCGGTGTACTGCCTTGGGTGGCCAAGCAAGGCAAGCCAATTCCGGTGGAGTTGAACGTGTCTTTGGGGCGAGCCCGATTGGACTTTAAGGGGAACGCCGCCGATGCGCTGGGCATGCAACAACTGTCTGGACAATTTGCAGTAAGTGGCTCATCCCTGGCCGCGGCAGGCCAGGCGCTAGGAGTCACGCTGCCAAACACGCCAGCCTTTCGTACGGAAGGCAATTTGGTGCGTGATGCAAGCAACTGGCAAGTCAATATTGACAACGCAACAATCGGCAGCAGTCGTTTGAACGGGCGCTTTGTTTATGAAGGTGGAAAAACACAACCCCTTCTGACCGGAGAACTCAAAGGAGCGTCGCTGGTACTGGCTGACCTGGGCCCTACCGTAGGCGCACCGGCTGAAAAACAAGTTGCAGCAGCCACAAACCAAGGCAGAGTGTTGCCGGACAAACCCTTTGACCTGCCCTCCCTGAGAGCGATGGATGCTGATGTAAAAATTGACATCGACAATCTGGATTTGGGCAGCGAGATATTGAAGCCACTTCGACCCTTGCGGGCACATTTGGCTGTCACTGAGGGTGTTTTGACCATTTCAGACATTCAGGCAAAAACAGCAAAGGGCGAACTTGCTGGCTCGGTGCAATTGGATGGGCGAGAAGATATCGCTATTTGGAATGTGGACCTGAATTGGGCCAATGTGCAGCTTGAGCAATGGCTGAACATACCAAGGGCAGGCAATGAGCTGCCTTATGTAACCGGCACCATGAATGGTGCTGCCACACTGAGTGGGCAAGGCCGCTCGACTGCTGAAATACTGGGTAGCCTGGCTGGCAATGTACGAACACAGGTGCGCAATGGCACCATGTCGCATTTGATCGTTGAGGCCGCAGGCCTGGACGCTGCCGAGGCGCTCGGTGTTTGGTTTCGGGGTGATGACGTGTTGCAAATGACCTGTGCGTTTGCCGATCTGGATGCAAACAATGGCGTACTGCAACCCAGGGTATTTGTGATTGATACTCAAGACTCTGCAATGTGGGTCAATGGCAGTATTTCGATGAAAACAGAAGCCTTGAATTTGAGGGTGGTTGTAACACCCAAAGACTTCAGTCCGGTTAGCTTGCGTACGCCTTTGCTGATCACCGGCACCATGGGCTCACCCGATGTATCCCTTGAAAAAGGTCCAATTGCGGGCAAAGTGGCTGGCGCGGTGTTGCTGTCGCTGCTAAACCCGTTTGCCGCATTGATTCCATTTGTGGACACAGGTGCGCCCGATTCTACCGAGAATGCCAACAAAACCGGTTGCTATGATTTGGCGGCGCGCAGCAAGGCCCAGCGAGAGAAAAATTGACTAAAACACTTCACCCCAATAACGCGCACAAAGACGGTTACGATTTCGATGCCTTGGTGTTGACTTCCCCTGCCCTGAAAAAATTTGTTAAGCCCAATAACCACGGCCGAAACTCCATCGATTTCGCCTCGCCTGCTGCCGTGAAAGCTTTGAATTGCGCACTGCTGAAACACCACTACGGCATCTCGGAGTGGAACGTACCAGAGGGCTACCTGTGCCCTCCGATCCCCGGCAGGGTGGATTACATTCATTACGCGGCAGATTTGCTGTCAAGCTGCGGGATTAATGCATCAGATTCAAAGCAGGTAAAAATGCTGGACATCGGCACAGGGGCCAACGGCATTTATTCATTGCTGGCAGCAAAAGTATACGGCTGGCACTGCACTGGCAGTGAAATTGACCCGGTTGGCTTGAAGAACCTTGCCTCGGTGCTGGATAAAAACGACGACTTGAAGCGCCTGATTGATCTGCGGCTGCAGCGGGACAAACGGAAAATATTGGAAGGTGTGATCAAGCCAGGGGAGAAATTTGACCTGAGCGTATGCAACCCGCCGTTTCACGCCTCACAAAAAGAAGCCATAAAAAGCAATCAACGAAAAGTGAATAGCCTGGCTTTTAATCGTGGAGAAAAACCAGGTTCAAAAGCACCTGCGGGCTTGAATTTTGGTGGGCAGAAGAATGAATTGTGGTGCGAGGGTGGGGAAATTGGTTTTCTGCAAACCATGATCAACGAGAGCGCGCAATTTGGTAAACAATGCAGATGGTTTACCACGCTGGTGTCAAAGGCCGAAAATGTACCGCAAGCCAAATGGCATATGCGCAATGCGGGTGCACGGGATATTCTTGAAGTTGAAATGGAACAAGGCAACAAGACCACGCGCATTGTGGCGTGGTCATTTGTTTAGTTGAACGCTGGACAAACTAGCGGCGGCGACCACCCACCAGCAGCAGGAAAGCGCCGGCGACAATTGCACCCACGCCTGCCCACATGGGAACATTGACCTCTTTTTCCTGATCCACCGTGATCTCGAGTGAACCAATTTTTGCTGCGGTTGACTCTTCGGTGTAGCTAAAGCCCCCGTAGACCAGTCCCAAGGTGCCGGCAACAATCAACAGAATTCCAATCAGTTTGGTGGCTTGCATCTTGTTTTCCTGAATGTTGTGAATGAGAGGGTATTAACGGGCTGCGAACAAGAACGGCATACAGAATAATTTGTAAAACGGAACACTCCAAGGGCAGTGTTCCTGCGCAAGCAGCAAGCGGCTACTTTTTGGCAATGATATACACGGCGTGAACAATGCCGGGAATGTAGCCGAGCAAAGTCAGAATGATGTTGATCCAGAAATGCTTGCCCAGCCCTTCTTGAAGAAACACGCCCAGTGGAGGCAACAAGATGGCGATCAGTATGCGAATAAGGTCCATTGATTCTCCCGAAAAATAGTTTGAACAAAAATTGCCAGTGTTTTTTATACACGATAAAGACAAATGTTTGTTATTTTCGGTCGCGTACAACAGCTTGTGTTCTGTCACGGGCAACGATTAATCCTGGACCTTTCCACGCAGCGCCTTGACCTGCCCCCGAATGCTTTTGCCTTCCAACCTGCGACGTTTTGAACCCAGGGTGGGTCGGGTTTCACGGCGAACCTTGACAGGTTTGGCAACCTCGGCAAGCAGCTCGTTCAAGCGTGCAAGGGCTTCTACCCGATTTTGTTCTTGACTGCGCGTGGTTTGAGCTTTGATGACAATAACACCGTCTTTGGTCAAACGTTGGTCTTGCAGAGCCAGTAATTTTTCCTTGATGAATTCAGGCAAAGACGATGAACGAATGTCAAAACGCAGATGAATGGCACTGGACACTTTGTTGACATTTTGACCACCTGCGCCTTGGGCGCGAATGGCGGTGAATTCGACATCCGATTCAGTCAAGGTGGGTGGCGTGTATGACATGTTGTTAGCTGCCCTTATTTAAACGCCAAACCGTAGACCTGCTAATGCCCAAACCTTCAGCCACTTTATTGACCTCGCCACCGACCAGGTTTAATGCCTGACGGACAATGCTTGTGCGCTCCGACATAGGCGCCCTGCTGTAGGCCAAGGCCAAGGCATTCATATTGCTCATTGAATCGAGAAAATTGATGTGCTGCAAAGGTGACGTGGTCGAATTCTCCACGCCCACAAGCAGGTCTGGAAACCAGGTGCGCCAGGACGACAGATCACTTTCTTGCAACATCAACACAGCCGCCCTGCGACACACATTCTTCAATTGACGGATATTGCCTGGCCAAGGCAAGGATTGAAGAACTGGCAAAGCCAGTTGAAGAAACTCATCAAATTTCGATTTGCTGACACGCACTGGCGTGGTCCTTAAAAAGTAGCCCGCCAATTCGCCAATGTCTTCGGTACGTTCTCGCAGTGGTGGGATATGGATCAGCATTTCATTCAGCCGGAAATAAAGGTCTTCGCGAAAGCGCCCTTCTTCAACGGCTTGCTGCAAATTCACGTTGCTGGCCGCCAGCAAACGAAAATCAACTTTGCGGGATGAGGCAGAACCAATTCGGCGCACTGTGTTGTCCTCGAGAATGCGCAGCAGCCTGGTTTGAAAAGCCAAAGGCATGTCACCAATTTCATCGAGAAACACGGTGCCCCCCTGTGCGCTTTCAAACATGCCCGCGCGCCCACCTTTCACGGCCCCTGAAAATGCACCCTCTTCATAACCAAACAGCTCGCTTTCAAGCAAGCTCTCTGTGAGCGATGCACAATTGATTGCGACGAATGGCTTTCCTGCGCGAGGGCTGGCGCTGTGGATGGATTGGGCCACCAACTCCTTGCCCACGCCGGTTTCACCCTGAATTAGTACGGAAAAATCGATACTGCCACACAGGCGAATCGTATTGCGCAGCTTTTCAACTGCCCGGCTATTGCCAATCAGGTCTTGTTCTGTGTGGTAGGTATAAGCCTGACTGTTTCGGCGCACTCCGCCAGAAGCTTTGGCACTGGCCAGCCGTATGGCTTCCTCAAAGGCTTTGACAACACCTTGCCGGGAATAAATCAGAATGGCTTCCATGCCCATTTCTTGCGCGATTTCGGTGACCAAGCCCGACCCCACCACCACCTTCACACCCAGCTGCGCCAATTCCCGCACAGCGCGACGCGCGTCCTCCGGTGTACGATAAGTTCGGGTACTCAAGGGCACATCAAACGCTCGGGCAAACTGCTCCAGCTCATCAAACGAATGTTCGTAACTGACCAAGCCCACTGCCGCGGACGCTTTTCTGGCTGATGCCAAGGCTTGCATCACATCAAAACCGTCCGTACGAATAATGACCAGCGGCGCCTCAAGCTGGTTCTGCAAGAATGCGCCGTTTGAACCCGCGGCGATGAATACATCGGCCGTGTCGGTGTAGTAACGATGACGTGCATACGCCAAGGCATCTTCATAGGCCTTGGGCACCAATTCAATGTTGGCTGAACCGCTGTAGTCGCGGGCAATCTCCCGCAATGTACCAGCCAATGCGCTGATGCTGAACACCACAATTCTGGGTTTCATTCAAAACACCTTAAGTTTCATTTGAAACATTTGACCGTTTCATTTTATACAAATGTGTTTCAAAACACCATCAAATTATTCTTGTAATTACTTGATATTAATACGCCAAATTATTGATCTTATTTGAACAATCTATTATTTTTGTTGACTGGCACGAACCCTGCACTACACAGAACATACAACAAGGAGAACACCATGACCCAACATTCCGCAGGCGCCCGTTTTCGTCAGGCAGTGAAAGAAGAACAACCTTTGCAAGTGATTGGCGCAATCAATGCCAATCACGCATTGCTGGCCAAGCGTGCCGGCTTCAAAGCCATTTACCTGAGCGGCGGCGGCGTGGCGGCTGGTTCACTGGGTCTGCCCGACCTGGGCATTTCAGGACTGGATGACGTACTGACCGACGTGCGCCGAATTACCGATGTGTGTGACACCCCTTTGCTGGTGGATGTCGACACTGGCTTTGGCTCATCAGCCTTCAATATCGCTCGTACCACCAAGGCCATGATGAAAGCCGGCGCTGCCGCCATGCACATTGAAGACCAAGTGGGCGCCAAACGCTGTGGCCACCGCCCCGGCAAAGCGATTGTGACCCAAGCTGAAATGGTGGACCGCATCAAAGCGGCCGTGGATGCCCGTGGTTCAGACGACTTCGTGATCATGGCGCGTACAGATGCATTGGCCGTGGAAGGTTTGCAATCGGCCATTGACCGTGCTTGTGCCTGCGTGGAGGCCGGTGCCGACATGATTTTCCCGGAAGCAATGACTGAACTGAGCATGTACCAGCAATTTGTGGACGCTGTGAAGGTGCCTGTGTTGGCCAACATCACTGAATTTGGTTCAACCCCACTGTTTACTACCGAAGAACTGAAAGGCGTGGGCGTAGGCTTGGTGCTTTACCCCTTGAGCGCGTTCCGCGCCATGAACAAAGCAGCACAGAACGTGTATGAAGCGGTGCGCCGCGATGGCACCCAGAAGAACGTACTGGACACCATGCAAACCCGCATGGAGCTGTATGACAGCATTGGCTACCACGACTTCGAGCAGAAACTGGACGCTCTTTTTCAGCAGAAATAACTTTAATTAAACAATATAAACAATTGTTATAAAAAACTATTTTTAACAGGAGACAGCAATGTCTGAGCAACAAACAACAACCCCTGGCTTTAAGCCCAAAAAATCTGTAGCCCTTTCAGGCACCGCCGCTGGAAATACCGCCCTGTGTACAGTGGGCCGCACAGGCAACGATCTGGCTTACCGCGGTTACGACATTCTGGACTTGGCCACCACCACCGAATTTGAGGAAATTGCATATTTGCTGGTGCACGGCAAGCTGCCTACCGTGGCTGAACTGGCTGGCTACAAACTGAAACTGAAAGCTTTGCGCGGCATTCCTGCGGGCGTGAAGCAAGCCCTGGAAGCCCTGCCCCCTTCAGCTCACCCCATGGATGTGATGCGCACTGGTGTTTCCGTATTGGGTTGCCTGCAACCCGAGAAAGACGACCACAACCACCCCGGTGCTCGGGACATTGCCGACAAACTGATGGCCAGCCTGGGCAGCATGCTGCTTTACTGGTATCACTACAGCCACAACGGCAAGCGCATTGAAGTGGAAACTGATGATGATTCCATCGGTGGCCACTTCCTGCACCTGCTGCACGGCGAAAAGCCGCGCGACAGTTGGGTCAGCGCCATGCACACCTCGTTGATTCTGTACGCAGAGCATGAATTCAATGCATCCACTTTCACCAGCCGCGTGGTAGCCGGTACAGGTTCCGACATGTATTCCGCCGTCTGCGGCGGCATTGGTGCCTTGCGCGGCCCCAAGCATGGTGGCGCCAATGAAGTGGCGTTCGAAATTCAAAAGCGTTACGACAACCCAGATGAAGCAGAAGCCGATATTCGTGCACGCGTTGAACGCAAGGAAGTAGTGATTGGCTTTGGCCACCCCGTGTACACCGTGAGCGACCCCCGCAATGTGGTGATCAAGAAAGTGGCGGAAGATTTGTCCAAAGAACAGAACAACATGAAGATGTACAACATCGCTGAAAGACTGGAAAGCGTGATGTGGGAAATCAAGAAAATGTTCCCGAACCTGGACTGGTTCAGCGCCGTGAGCTACCACATGATGGGTGTGCCCACCGCCATGTTCACGCCCCTGTTCGTGATCGCCCGCACTTCCGGCTGGAGCGCCCATGTGATTGAGCAGCGAATTGACGGCAAGATCATTCGCCCAAGCGCCAACTACACCGGCCCCGAAGACCAGAAATTTGTACCCATCAAGGATCGCAAATAAGCATGAACACTCTATTCCGTAAAAACCTTCCAGGTACGAAGCTTGATTTCTTCGACACCCATGCGGCTGTCGATGCAATCGAACCAGGTGCTTGGGACAAGCTGCCTTACACCAGCAAGGTGCTGGCTGAGCAGCTGGTGCGCCGCTGTGAACCTTCTTCGCTGACTGACAGCCTGAAGCAATTGATTTACCGCAAGCGCGATCTTGATTTTCCTTGGTATCCAGCCCGCGTGGTCTGCCACGACATTCTTGGTCAAACCGCTTTGGTGGATTTGGCAGGCCTGCGCAATGCGATTGCGGACCAGGGCGGTGACCCCTCACTGGTGAACCCGGTGGTGCCCACGCAATTGATTGTGGACCATTCACTGGCGGTTGAATGTGGCGGCTTTGATCCCGACGCTTTCCAGAAAAACCGTGACATTGAAGAACGTCGCAATGAAGACCGTTTTCACTTCATCAACTGGACCAAAACCGCATTCAAAAATGTGGATGTAATTCCCGCCGGCAACGGCATCATGCACCAAATTAATTTGGAGAAAATGTCTCCAGTGGTGCAGGTGCGCGATGGTGTGGCCTTTCCTGACACTTGCGTGGGCACAGACAGCCACACACCTCATGTGGATGCGCTGGGCGTGATTTCAATTGGCGTGGGCGGTCTGGAAGCTGAAACCGTGATGCTGGGCCGTGCATCCATGATGCGTCTGCCTGACATCGTAGGCGTTGAGCTGACCGGCAAGCGCCAGCCCGGCATTACTGCCACCGACATTGTTCTGGAGCTAACCGCATTTTTGCGCAAAGAACGCGTGGTGGGTGCGTACATTGAATTTTTCGGTGAAGGTGCCAATAGCCTGACGATTGGTGATCGGGCGACCATCTCGAACATGACCCCGGAATACGGTGCCACCGCCGCGATGTTCTACATCGACGAGCAAACCATCGACTACCTGAAGTTAACTGGCCGTGAAGACGAGCAAGTGAAGCTGGTGGAACACTACGCCAAACACACTGGCTTGTGGGCCGGCAAAATGACAGGTGCTGAATACGAGCGCGTGTTGACATTTGATTTGAGCAAGGTGGTGCGCAGCATGGCTGGCCCGTCAAACCCGCATGCCCGAGTGGCCACAAGCGATTTGGTAGCCAAAGGCATTGCAGGCAACCTGGACGCCGCGCGCGCCCAAGAAGCTGAAGGTTTGATGCCCGACGGCGCCGTGATTATTGCCGCCATTACCAGTTGCACCAACACCAGCAATCCGCGCAACGTAGTGGCTGCGGCCTTGTTGGCCCGCAAAGCCAATGAGTTGGGCTTGGTGCGCAAGCCTTGGGTGAAGTCTTCTTTCGCGCCTGGCTCGAAAGTGGCTGAGTTGTATTTGAAAGAAGCCGGTTTGCTAACCGACCTGGAAAAGCTGGGATTTGGCATTGTGGCGTTTGCCTGCACCACCTGCAATGGCATGAGTGGCGCGCTTGATCCTAAAATTCAGCAAGAAATTATTGACCGCGATTTGTACGCCACCGCTGTATTGAGCGGCAACCGCAACTTCGATGGCCGCATTCACCCCTACGCCAAGCAGGCGTTCCTCGCCAGCCCCCCTCTGGTGGTGGCTTACGCCATCGCGGGCACCATTCGCTTTGATATTGAGCGCGATGTGCTGGGTGTAGTGAACGGCAAAGAAATTCGCCTGAAAGACCTGTGGCCTTCAGATGAAGAAATAGATGCGATCGTGAATGAATTCGTGAAACCTTCACAGTTCCGCGAAATTTATATTCCCATGTTTGACTTGGGTGCCATTGAAGAAGCGAAAAGCCCACTGTACGACTGGCGCCCACAAAGCACCTACATTCGTCGTCCACCCTACTGGGACACGGAAGGCCAAGGTGCTTTGGCTGCTCGACCACGCACCTTGAAAAACATGCGCCCGCTGGCGGTACTCGGTGACAACATTACGACTGATCACCTCAGCCCATCCAACGCGATCATGATGAACAGCGCGGCAGGTGAATACCTGCACAAAATGGGCTTGCCGGAAGAAGACTTCAACAGCTATGCCACGCACCGTGGTGACCATTTGACCGCGCAACGTGCCACCTTCGCCAACCCCACCCTGCAAAACGAAATGGTTCGCGATGCAGACGGCAAAGTGAAAAAAGGCTCACTGGCCCGCATTGAACCGGAAGGCAAGGTAACGCGCATGTGGGAAGCAATTGAAACCTACATGGACCGTGGCCAGCCGCTGATCATCATCGCAGGTGCTGACTACGGTCAGGGTTCTTCTCGCGACTGGGCAGCCAAAGGTGTTCGTCTGGCCGGAGTAGAAGCAATTGTTGCTGAAGGCTTTGAGCGAATTCACCGCACCAACCTGATCGGCATGGGCACCCTGCCCCTGGAATTCAAGGCTGGCAACACACGCCACACCTACAACATCGACGGCACAGAAGTGTTTGAAGTGTTGGGCGAACGCAGCCCACGCGCAACCTTGACTGTGGTGATGACCCGCAAGAATGGGGAACGCGTCGAATTCCCTGTGACTTGCCGTTTGGACACGGCTGAAGAGGTTTCGATTTACGAGGCTGGCGGCGTTTTACAGCGTTTCGCGCAAGACTTCCTTGAAGGAACAGCTGCATGAGCAATCAACACACACAGCAATTGAAAGTACCCGCCACGTACATGCGTGGCGGCACCAGCAAAGGTGTGTTTTTCAGGTTGCAGGATTTGCCCGAAGTTTGCCAGAAACCGGGCGAGGCACGCGACAAACTTTTGTTGCGTGTAATCGGAAGCCCGGACCCCTATGGCAAGCAAATCGACGGCATGGGTGGTGCTACATCAAGCACCAGCAAAACCGTGATTTTGAGTAAAAGCAGCAAGGCGGATCACGATGTGGATTATCTGTTCGGACAGGTCAGCATCGACAAAGCCTTTGTGGACTGGAGCGGCAACTGCGGTAATTTGTCCTCTGCGGTGGGTTCATTCGCAGTGGCCAGTGGCTTGGTAGAGCCCGCACGCGTGCCACAAAATGGCACTTGTGTGGTGCGTATTTGGCAAGCCAATATTGGCAAAACCATTATTGCGCATGTGCCAATTACCAACGGGCTTGTTCAAGAAACCGGCGACTTTGAACTGGATGGGGTTACTTTCCCCGCGGCCGAAGTTCAGCTGGAGTTCTTGGACCCGGCCGATGAAGGCGAAGATGGTGCTTCAGGCTCCATGTTCCCCACTGGCAACCTGATTGACGACCTTGATGTTCCCGGCGTGGGTACATTGAAAGCCACTTTGATCAATGCGGGCATCCCGACCATTTTCGTCAATGCGGACAGCATTGGCTACACCGGCTGCGAACTGCAAGACGACATCAACAGTGACCCCAAGGCATTGGCGATGTTCGAAACCATCCGCGCCCACGGTGCCCTGAAAATGGGCTTGATCAAACACATTGATGAAGCAGCCAAACGCCAACACACACCCAAAGTGGCCTTTGTTGCACCATCGAAAACCTACACCAGTTCGAGCGGCAAGGCAGTTGAAGCTGCAAGCATCGATTTGCTGGTACGCGCCATGAGCATGGGTAAATTGCACCACGCGATGATGGGTACGGCCGCAGTGGCCATTGGTACAGCGGCGGCTGTGCCTGGCACCCTGGTGAATTTGGCGGCGGGTGGCAGTGAAAGAGAAGCCGTTCGCTTTGGCCACCCAAGTGGTACTTTGCGTGTGGGTGCACAGGCTGTGCTTGAAAACGGCCAGTGGGCGGTGAAAAAGGCGATTATGAGCCGCAGCGCACGCGTATTGATGGAAGGTTGGGTTCGCATACCCAACGATACGTTTTAAGTAATGGAACCAAGCTGATAAAGCTTGCCACTACATGCACTTCAGTCTTTTTTGGTGCAATGCCGAAAACTGAAGTGCAAGTTTACAATCCCTGAAACTGTAGCTATGGGCAAAAGAGTGAGCAAGTACTCACGTCCCCCCACCCCTCTTTCTGATTACGTAACTCCACCCAAATTATCCTCGTGGCTCCAAAAAAATAGAACGGAGTCCCCACCATGTTTCGCGCAGTTGCAAGCCACAGCAGTGCTCAAATCGCTATGTCAGCAGGCAGCAATGCCTTGGGAAGAAGTAGCTCAGGCTCAGCATCCACCAGGATTGTTGGCCCCCTGGCCAGCAAGCTCAAAGATATTCGGCAAAATACCCATGCGAATTTAAAGCTTCAATTGCAGAAAAGCTTGCCCCCGCTGAAGTTTGAACAGGCCTGTGAACTGGCTGAACAGATTGAAACTGCTGAACCTGATTTCAATCAACTTCATGCCCGTGTAGAGGAATTTGTTCAACGTAACAAGAATGACCCCGAGGCAATAGTCAGTGCACTGAAATACTTGAATAGCCAACTCATGATATTGAGTACTGCGGAAAGGCAGATGAAGGCCCAAGATGCCCCAATAACGCAATCGCTGATGCGAGGGCTGAAAACCTTGATCGACAACTCGGCAAGCCGGGGAGAATCTATTGTTCAAAGACTGTCGAATACCAAAATTTCTCCGGTATTTACTGCCCACCCTACCAATTTCAACAAACCTCAGGCCAGTGAAATTGTTCTTTCTCAACTCGACAACATTGCCAGCCCCCAAGGCAATGCAAAAGTCTGCCAAGAGCTCTGGGAAATTCAAGGCGTGCGGGAACTAAAACCCACCGTGCAAGACGAGGCCAATCAGTTCTCTGCCAATATCAGGCACTTGCACAGTTCTGGCCGCACCATTCACGAACAGATCAACCAACAACTCTCGGGACTGCCCAATAATTTGAAACTGTCGAAACCCTTGGTTGAAGCTGGCAACTGGGTTGGAGGTGATCGGGATGGCAACCCGAATATTGATGCAACCGTGTTAAAGGACGTGGTCAAAACCCTGAGTACGGCAGCTTTTGAGTACTTTGAACAAGAAATTGGCAAAGAGAAAAATACCCAAACAGGCAGCCTGTGCAACCTGCTTTGCAAATCTGGACATTCGGAATCACTTGGTCTGATTCGGGAAAAACTGGCGCGAACCCGAACACATTTGGTGGGCAACAGCCCATTGCCAATTCAAGGCGATTTGTACCTGAACGCAAATGAACTGGTACATGATCTTGAATCTTTGAGCATTGCCAGTTTGGATACTCAAGAAAAAGCGGCCGTTCAAGAGAAACTGGATTTGCTGAAACTGGATGCAGACAGCATCGGGTTTCACGGTGCCAGCACCGATATTCGGCAAAACAGCGCCATGAATGAAAAAACAGTTGGTGAATTGTTGAGAAGGTCTGGCGGCCCAAGCAATTACGAAAGCCTGGGAGAAATTGAAAAGCAGACCTTGTTGACCAACTTGCTGCTCAACAAGCAAACTGTACTGAGCGATGCACCCATTGACGGTCAAAGCGAGAATGCCGAATTTGATCGCGAAATAGCATTGATCAAGAGTTACAAAACCATTCACGACAGTTACGGGCCGCAGGCACTTAAAAACTGCATTACGGCCAACACAGAAACCATGAGCGACATGCTTGAAGTGATGTTGCTGCTGAAACACGCAGGCCTGGCCGATGAGCAAGGCATCAAGATGAATGTTGTCCCCCTGATTGAAACTGTGAATGACCTGCACAACGGCCCGGCCATTTTGAACAGCATGCTGAACAACCCATGGTACCGTCAGGCGCTTCAAGCCAGCGGCAATCAGCAACAAATCATGGTGGGCTATTCCGACAGCAATCGATTGGACGGACCACTCGCCTCGAGTTGGGCCGTGTATGAAGGTACAGCCAAGATGCTTGAAGTAGCGGAGCAGCGCGGCGTGAGTTTGCATGTGTTTCATGGCCGCGGCGGCACAGAAGCCAGGGGTTCAGGCGATTCTTATGCGCAGGAAATCAAATCAAGCAACGGCGCCAGCTTGCTAACCGGCATGCGTCAAACCGAGCAAGGTGAAGAAGTACCTGCAAAATTCGGCACAAAAACAATGTCGCAATCCAACCTGGCAGACATGGTGGGCTCAACGCTTGAGACCATGGCAACCGGCAAAGACCAACAAATTGCAAAATACGCCAGCACCATGGAAAAACTTGCTCAACATGCACGCAACCACTATGAAAGCCTGTACTCCAATCCCGAGCTTCCCCATTTTTTTCAAAGCAGTACACCCATTGAATTTGTCGGTAAATCCAATGCTGGCAGCCGCCCTGCCTCGCGCGCAAACACGGCGGGAGGCGGTCTCAACCTTGACAAACTGCGGGCCATACCTTGGGTGGGTTCGTGGTATCAATCGGGAAGCGCCATGCCCGCATTTTTTGGCACAGGCAGCGCACTGAAAAACTTCATCGATCAACCGGCTGGCGCCAACACCACACCCGCGCAACGAACGGCACAACTGCAAACCATGTATCAGGAATGGCCTTTCTTCAAAAGCTTTATTGACAGAACCGCCACCGCCATGGAAAAAGCGGACCTGCAAATTGCCCAACAGTATGCAAAATTGGCACCGGTTCAATCGCAAGGCGTGTTTGAGGCGATCAAGAATGAATATGAACTGACAAAAGAAATGATCTTGAGTATCAAAAAAAGCAACGACTTGATGGATCACAATCCCGCTGATGCAGAAATACTTGCGGTGAAAAAGCCGTTGACACAGGCGGCCCACGCCATGCAAATTGGATTACTCAAGGCCCACCAGCAAGCGGGCCCCGAGATTCAAGACAGACTGGTTGAGCCCATTGTCATGTCGATGCAGGCAATCGCCAGTTCCAACCGCTTTGGTTAAACTGAACCGCCCGCGTGAATGGGCGGGCGTTTGCCTGCCCATGGCTTGGCCTGCTCAAGCTGGGCAGCCAGGCTAAGCAACACATTTTCCTCACCAAAACGGCCAGTGAACATCATGCCCACCGGAATGCCTTGCGCATTCCAGTGCAATGGCACGCTCATTGAAGGTTGACCCGTGACATTGGCCGGCATGGTTTGGGAACAGTACTGATACACGCGCCGCCCCGCTTTCAACACAAAATCTTTTTGCTTGGCAATAAAACCAATTGGCAAATAGCTCAGTGCCTTCAATTCAATCATTTCTTGCGGGGTTGGGCGAAGGCCTCCAACTGCAATTGGCAATTCGCCCAAGGTACTGGTCAACAGCGCATCGTAGGGTTCGAAAAACGTCATCCACTGGCGAGAAAACTGCGCCATGGTCCACACCGCATTGGCCACATCACCACCATTAAAACTGCGACCCAATTTCATCAATGCCCATGTCCGTGCCTCAAAATCAGCCGCCTTGCCTTTTCTTCCCAACACGCGCTCACCTTCTTTCAAGGTAGCAGCCATTTCTGAACACACCAACACGGTGTAAGCGTAAATAAATTCTTCCTTGTGAATGGGCAGGCGAACTTCTTCACAAGTGTGGCCAAGGCTTTCAAGCAACTTGACTGTTTCAAGCACACCTGCCTGACAATCAGCATGCAGGGTTTCACCCAAGGCGGGGTCCAGTGAATAGGCAATTTTCAATTTCTTGGGCTTTGCTTCAATTGCCGCAGCATACGTTTTTACTGGCGACGCAATACGCAGCAGTTGGCCGGGGTAGTTGCCTTGCAAGCAGTCCAGCATGTGCGCAGAATCCCGTACAGTGCGCGACACCACATGCTCTGCAATGAAACCAAACCACCCATCGGGCAGGTCGGGGCCAGAAGGCACACGCCCGCGCGTGGGCTTCAAACCAAACAAGCCGGTGCACGATGCGGGTACGCGAATTGAACCGCCTCCGTCGCTTGCGCTGGCCATGGGTACAATGCCAGCCGCCACAGCTGCGGAAGCACCGCCGCTGGAGCCACCAGGGCTGCGCAGTGGATCCCAGGGGTTACGACATGGCCCGGTCAGCTCAGGTTCAGTGGAGGGGGTAATACCAAATTCCGGCGTGGCAGTTTTACCAAAAATATTCAGACCCGCCCGCTTGAATCGCTTTACATATTCTGAATCTTCGGAGGGCACAAAGCCTTTGTAGAAAAGGCTTCCGCTGCTCATCTCGACACCGGCATAACTGGCAATCAGGTCTTTCAACAAAAAGGGAACACCTGCAAAGGCCCCCTCGACAGTTTCTTTGGCGCGCGCACGTGCAATGTCGTACATGGGACGAATTACGGCATTAATGCGCGGGTTTACTTTTTCCGTGCGGGCAATGCTCTCCTCGAGCAATTCAACTGCGCTCACCTCGCCTTTTTTGATTAACCCGGCAAGACCAAGGGCGTCGAACTGGTCATATTCTTTGAAACCTGCCATTTTTATTGTGTCTCCGAAAAACTGGGGTAGCAATGTATGTAAGTGAATATCTTACCCCACTCAGGTAATACCCACCCGGATTGGAAAGAGGAAGAATAAGGCATCCAAAATTTTAATTGCGTTGGCTGCATGACATGAAACCACTGCTTATCGCCTGTGTAGTATTCAGCGACTACCCCATAAAAACAATGGCTTACCAACGCTTTCTGAATAGCCTGGGCGAAAAATGTGTCCATTCATTTCGCAGCATTGAGCCAGATTTCAGCGAACTTTCACACGCCAAGCTTGTGATTTGTGACATGAATATCATGGAAGAATTTGAAGAAGGCGCATTGAGCAAGCTGGAGAAAACTTTCCCCACTGCCAATATTCTTTTTCTTGAAGAAGACCACAGCGACATGTTTGTGAAATTTTCAAATCACAGGGACATTTGCCGCCTGGGCAAGCTTGCTGAAATCAATGTAATTCACTCAACCTTGAAAGAATTGCTTCTACAGGTCAACCGAAAACCGAAAAAAAACCAGCGTCCCCGAAAAGAGCGGATTGAACACACGTAAAAAAGCCACCCGAAGGTGGCTTTTTTATGACTGTGTTGTTACAACTTGGTGGGCCTACTTATGCCGCCAATTCAGCCTTGTTTGCAATGTCCACAAATTCCTTGATTTGATCAAAGTTCATGTAACGATAAACTTCACCAGACACATTGCCCAGCATTTTCACCTGCTCCATGTACTCTTCCACAGTCGGGATCTTGCCCATCAGTGCACACACAGCAGCCAGTTCGGCCGAGCTGAGGTACACACGGGTGTCAATGCCCAGGCGGTTCGGGAAGTTACGTGTGGAAGTGGATACAGCGGTGGAACCCTTGCGGATTTGCGCCTGGTTACCCATACACAGTGAACAACCTGGCAATTCCATGCGCGCGCCAGTGCGGCCCAAGATGCCGTAGTAACCTTCTTCGGTCAGGATGTGCTGATCCATCTTGGTGGGTGGTGCAATCCACAAGCGTGTTGGAATGTCGGTTTTACCTTCCAGCACCTTGCCGGCTGCGCGGAAGTGGCCAATGTTGGTCATGCAAGAACCGATGAATACTTCATCAATCTTGTCGCCAGCCACTTCACTCAAGAACTTCACATCATCAGGGTCGTTCGGGCAAGCCAGAATGGGCTCCTTGATGTCTTTCAGATCGATTTCGATTACGGCAGCGTATTCCGCATCGGCGTCGCCTTTCAGCAATTCAGGGTTTGCAATCCAGGCTTCCATGGCTTTGATTCGGCGCGTCAGCGTGCGTGCATCTTGGTAGCCTTGTGCAATCATCCACTTCATCAAAGTGATGTTGGAATTCATGTACTCAATAATTGGCTCTTTGTCCAAATGCACGGTACAACCCGCAGCTGAACGTTCTGCAGAGGCGTCTGACAATTCAAAAGCCTGCTCAACTTTCAGTTCTGGCAAACCTTCAATTTCCAGAATGCGGCCAGAGAAAATGTTCTTCTTGCCTTTCTTTTCAACGGTCAGCAAACCTGCCTTAATGGCGTACAAAGGAATTGCATTAACCAGGTCACGCAAAGTAACGCCGGGCTGCATTTCGCCCTTGAAGCGAACCAGTACGGATTCAGGCATGTCCAAAGGCATGACGCCAGTGGCAGCAGCAAACGCCACCAAGCCAGAGCCGGCCGGGAAAGAAATACCAATCGGGAAACGGGTGTGAGAATCGCCACCAGTGCCCACGGTGTCGGGCATCAACAGGCGGTTCAACCAGCTGTGAATAACACCATCACCTGGGCGCAGAGCCACACCGCCGCGGTTCTCGATGAAGTCGGGCAGTTCATGGTGCATTTTCACGTCCACGGGCTTGGGGTAAGCCGCTGTGTGGCAGAAGGACTGCATCACCAAATCAGCAGAGAAGCCCAGACAGGCCAGGTCTTTCAATTCGTCGCGGGTCATGGGACCCGTGGTGTCCTGGGAACCCACAGTGGTCATCTTGGGTTCGCAGTAAGTACCTGGGCGAACACCTTCCACGCCACATGCCTTGCCCACCATTTTCTGCGCCAGGCTGTAGCCCTTGGTTGATGCAGCTTGTGAAGAGGGGCGACGGAACACTGGGCTTGGGCCTTGGCCCAAAGCAGCGCGTGCGCGGTCTGTAAGGCCACGACCGATAATCAATGGAATACGGCCACCGGCGCGTACTTCATCGAACAGCACATCAGTTTTCATGCTGAATTCAGCAATCACGGCACCGTTTTTCAAGGCCTTGCCTTCAAATGGGCGCAATTCGATTTCGTCGCCCATGTCCATTTGGCTGACATCCAGCTCGATTGGCAAGGCGCCCGCATCTTCCATGGTATTGAAGAAAATGGGAGCAATTTTGTTGCCCAGGCAGTAGCCGCCGAAACGCTTGTTGGGAATGAACGGAATGTCATCACCCGTGAACCACAACACACTGTTGGTGGCTGACTTGCGTGATGAACCAGTACCCACAACATCGCCCACATAAGCGATTGGGTTGCCTTTGGCGATCAGGGCCTGCAATTGCTTAATGGGGCCAACCTTGCCAGGTTCGTCCGCTTCAATACCTGGGCGTGGGTTTTTCAACATGGCCAAGGCGTGCAATGGAATGTCGGGACGGCTCCAGGCATCGGGCGCGGGCGACAAATCGTCGGTGTTGGTTTCACCGGTTACCTTGAACACGGTCAACTTGATGCTTTTTGGCACTTCGGGGCGGCTGGTGAACCACTCGGCGTCGGCCCAGCTTTGCATCACTTTCTTGGCAGTTGCACTGCCCTTGTCGGCCAGGTCTTTTACGTCGTGGAAGTAATCAAACATCAACAGGGTTTTTGACAGGGCTTCAGCCGCAATTTCACCCACTTCGGCATCGTTCAACGCATCAATCAATGGTTTGATGTTGAAACCACCCAGCATGGTGCCCAGCAAGAAAGTTGCTTTCTTGCGATCAATCAGCTTGCAGGTGTCCGAGCCATTCACAATGGCGGCCAGGAAGGCAGACTTCACCTTGGCGGCATCATCCACGCCAGCGGGCACACGATTGGTAATCAGGTCCAGCAAAAACTCTTCTTCGCCTGCGGGCGGGTTCTTCAGCAGCTGAACCAGATCAGCAGTTTGCTGGGCAGACAAAGGCAGTGGAGGAATGCCCAACGCTGCGCGCTCGGCAACGTGTTGGCGATAGGACTCAAGCATGAGATCTCCCTAGATTGGGTGGGGTCAATAGAAACTGTGTAATTTTGAGGCAGTTCGCACGTGCACACAAGTGCTGCGATGCAAAAGTGGCGGGGTTTCAGTGCCTCTCAAGTCTTATATATGATATAGGACTTTCCCTTATTTTTGAAGAGGGCAAGGTCGATTCGGTCCGCTTTTAGAGCCTATTGTCGCTTTGTACGCTGATATTTGGCCGGGCTTACACCGGTGACCCGTTTAAAGGCGTGGGTAAAAGCGCTTTGATCGTTGTAAGCCAGAAAATTGGCAATGTCCGCCAGGCTGAGATCACCCGCCTGAAGGCAGTTTTTCGCCATTTCAACCCGCACCTGCTCCAACTCATCTCTAAAACTGCTGCCCTGCTCTTGCAAGCGCCGTTGCAAGGTACGGGTACTGACACACAAACGGCGGGCCACTTCGTTCAAGCTCGGCAAGCCAGCGCCAACGGACTCTTGCAAGGCCTTCTGAAAACCGGGAATTGACTCTTCGCCATTCTTCACCTGCTTCAACAACAACTGCGCCTGCTGGTCGAGCATGCTGCGCATGACATGGTCTGGCGACTTCAATGGCATTTCAAGCAAACTGACTGGCCACACCACTTCTGTGTAATCGCCTGCAAAACCCACCTTGCATTGAAAAAAAACATCGAAATCACTTGGGTTTTCAGGCATGGGGTTGATGAACTGAACACGGCGTGGGTACACGGGTGTGGCTATCAAATGCTGGGTGAATGCCACCAAGACGCCAATGGCCACTGAATCAACCCAGTGACCCGGGCGCCCGCGTTCGGCACCCCAACGCAGGATAATTTCATCGCCCTGAAACGCCACATTCAATGCATTGACGCTGTACACCAAATTCTCAAACTGCTGCAAACGGGCAAATGCTTCGCCCAAGTTGGTGCAGCAACTGGCCACATAACCCAACAGACCCATGTTGGCCGGGCGCACATGGGCAGCAATTTTTAGCGGCATTGCAGCGTCCTCAAGCGCTTGGTACGTCCAGTCCAGCATGGCCTGCCATTGCGGAATCTCAATTCGGTTCAACTCACCTGCAACCGGCCGTGCGAAGGGCATGCGGGTGGCCACTTCGGGATGAGCGCTTACCAACCAGTCAAAAAGCAGATTCACGTAACTGGCAGAAATATGTCCGAGATTAGAATGCTGGTTCATTATTTGACAATAAATATTGTCAGAAGAGTTTTACCTGTTCTATGCTAGCGCGTATTCAACAATACAACTTCAACAAACAGACACCACAACATGAAAAAACACAGCACCGCAATCAAGCGATTGACAGCCCTTCTTGCAAGCACTGCGCTTGTCGGTCTGAGTGGCTGCAACGTTCAAGCGCCCGAAGGTGAAATTCAGGGTGCAGCGGGATTGGCCATTGCTGCCGAACGGGCCATTTCCGGACTTGAGCGCAAGGTACTTCAAATTGACGGCTTTGTGGTGCCCTATCTGCAGGGTGGCCAGGGCGAGCCCTTGGTGTTGATTCACGGTTTTGGTGGCTCAAAAGACAACTTCAATCGGGTGGCTTATTACCTGACCAAGCACTACACCGTTTATTCAATCGACGTGCCAGGCTTCGGAGCCTCCACCCGCGACTTGAATGCCGACTATGTCATCAACACCCAAATTGACCGGGTACATGAAATTATTAAAAAGCTGGGACTGGAGAAACCACACATTGGCGGTAACTCCATGGGCGGCTGGATCAGCGGCGCCTATGCGGCAAAATACCCCGGCGATGTAGCCTCCGTATGGTTTTTAGCACCCGCAGGCTTGGTGGAGTCCAGAAAATCAGAAGTGATCCAGAAATTCGAGAAGACAGGTGAAATTGTTTTAACTGCAAGCAATCGCGAAGAGTTCGAGAAAATTGTGGATGTGGTGATGTATGAGCGCCCTGCTTTCGCACCCGGCTTTGTAGTGGATGCCATGGCTGCGCGCGCTGCCACGGATCAATCTTTGCACAAGCGCATTTACAAAGACTTTAAAACCGTGCCCTCTGACCTGGCTGCTGTGCTGCCAGCATCTGCATACAAGGGCCCAGGCCTGATTGTGTGGGGCAAGGAAGACCGGGTATTGCATGTGGACGGCGCAGCAGAATTGAAAGCCGCGATGCCTGGTTTCGATGTCATTTTGATGGACAAGGTTGGGCACGTTCCCATGATGGAACAACCCAAGCAGGTTGCAGCGGACTATGTGAAGTGGCGTGAGATGATTGCGCAGTAAAACGCTGGCGCATTTTCACAAAAAACAGGCTTGAACTCACAATATTCCTTGCCAATATCCGCGCACAATTCAAGGCATCAAAAAACCAAAACGCGGAGACTCACGCATGGAACAGTTGATCAATCAGGCAATGCCCACATTCAATTTGCTGTTCGGGCCGAACCCGGACTGGAAACAGGTGTTTCTAACCTTGCTCACCCCAATTTTTCTGGGCGCAACGCTGGTCGAGTACCTGTATCTGAAAAAAGAGGGCAAGTCGTTCTTCTTTAAAAAAAATGAAGTCATCACCAATATGCTGTTGGGTGGAAGCTACCAGGCTATGGAGCTGGTGTGGTTTGCGCTGTTTGTGTCGGCATTCATGGAATGGATCTACTCCTTCCGCATCGCGACCATTGAAGTCACGCCGCTGAGTTTTGCTGGCTTGCTTTTCGGCATTGAGTTTTGTTATTACTGGTTTCACCGGGGCAGCCACCGGGTACGCTGGTTCTGGTGCGCGCATGTTGTACACCACAGTGGTGAGAACATGACCACCACCACAGCCATGCGCCAAAGCCTGTTCTATGCAGTGAACCTGCACCAAATTTTTTGGGCGCCCATGTTGATCATTGGCTTCCCCGTGTGGGCAGTACTATTGGCCTATGGCATCAACTTGGGTTACCAATATTTTGTTCACACTCAGGCTGTGAACAAGTTTCCAAAATGGTTCGAGTATATTTTCAACACACCCAGCCACCACCGCGTGCACCATGGTCGCAACGCCGAATACATCGACAAAAACTACGGCGGCGTATTAATTATCTGGGACCGAATTTTTGGCACTTTCGAGCCCGAAGTTGCGCCGGTGGACTACGGCATTGTTCGCCAACCCAGGACCAACAACATCTGGACGCTGAACACCCATGAATGGCGCGACATGTTTTCAGATGCACTCAAGCCTGGCCCAGTTTGGCAGCGTATCAAGCACATATGGGCACCGCCCGAGTGGGTACGACCAGGCCTGAGCGATCAGTCCAACCTGCGCGACAAAACAATTTAAGCAATCTTCTCGTACTACAATGGGTGGAACCTCAGAAGGATCACCCATGCGCAGAAAACCACTCAACACAGCTTCCCGATCCAAACTGTCCAAGTACGCCAAACCGCTGGCGAACCTGGCCATTCTGCTTGCAGACGCCGGTAGCCGGCTTGAGCGCCGTTTCTGGAAAAAGAAGCTGTTTGCAGCGTTGGCCCCCATGCTTGAAGGCCGCAGCGACACGACGCTGATGCAAACTCTTGATCACTTGTACAGTACCAACTACCGTGCCTACGACGAATTGGCCTTTGCCATCGAAAACACCGTCGAAAGTCCCGAGCTGGGTCAAGAAGAAGACATTCTGTTGTTGGCCGCGCCAGTACTGGCCTGGTCAACCTACAACATTCCGTCTGGCAAAATTGAAGAGGCCACGGTGGCTGAGTTCACCAAGCTGCTTCAAAAAAATGTGCTGTCTGATCATGCCCACCTGGTGCTCACCAACATGCTGTTCAGCCCGGATCAACTGCCTGAAAGTTACACCGCAGCGGCGGAACTGGCGAGGCAATTGGGGCAAGCTGCTATCGATCGCGTGAAAGTTCGCATCGACACCGAGAACCTGCCCGCCACCCAAAGCTTTTTAAGTGATGTGCGTTATTTGATTGGCGCGATTTCCGTGCCCGCGGGCCAACCTGCATTCAAGTGGCAAGTTGAGGCCCACAGCAATGGCACTCTTCTGAGTAAAGACGAAGTGCTCGCCAACTGGCGACTGACCGGTGGCCAGGCCCTTCAAAAAATAATGCCTGGCTGCCTGCTTGAACTGATGCTGCCAAACGGCCTTTACAACGCGTGCCGCGAGGCCGAGAAAGAGGCTCGTGCCTATTCAGTACGCGCCTCTGCCGCCTTTCTTGAAAGTGCGCTGGATGTACCTACACAGAAAATTCATGCCAGTGTTGGCGCATTTGTAGATCGCGGAGAAATTGAAGAATACCGAATCGGCTTTTCTGTGGAAGGCAATAGCGACATTGTGCATGGCGTGGTGTGGCCACTCATTGGCGAAGAATACGGCAATGAGCCTGACCCGGTGTACGAAAAAGACATCGAAAGCGAACCCGACAACCCCGTTATTCGCTCAAAAATTGAAGCCTTGTTAAAAGAAGTCGGCATTCGTCAAATCAAGGTGCTGGAAGAACGTTTCCCGCTGGAGTACTGTGAAGATTGCGGATCGCCTTTGTACCCCAACCCGGAGGGTGAGTTGCTGCATGCAGAACTCCCGGAAGACTCTGAATTGCCAAACAGCATGCATTTGCATTGAAAAGCATCAAACATATCGCTTGATTTTGTAATACGGTGCCGACATTTTTCGGCACCCTACACGTAAGGGAGAAACAGGTATGTCAACCCTGAAGCATTCAACACTGAGCACCTTCACTTCTAAAACTGGTCAGAAAGGCCAGTTTTACAGTCTGCCCAAACTGGCTGAACTGGGCTTTCCCAACCTGCACCGCTTGCCAGTATCGATTCGCATTGTGCTTGAATCGGTGCTGCGCAATTGCGATGGAAAAAAGGTTTCAGAAGAACACATTCAGCAACTGGCATGTTGGCAAGCTCAAGCCAAACGAACCGATGAAATTCCGTTCATCGTGGCGCGTGTGGTGCTGCAGGATTTCACCGGCGTGCCCCTTCTAGCCGACTTGGCTGCCATGCGCAATGTGGCAAGGGACATGGGCCAAAATCCCAAGAAAATTGAACCGCTTGTGCCAGTGGATTTGGTGGTTGACCATTCTGTGATGATTGACTACTTTGGCACAGCCGATTCACTGCGCAAAAACATGGAAATTGAGTTTGAGCGCAACGGTGAACGCTACCAATTCATGAAATGGGGCATGCAGGCCTTTGACACTTTCAAGGTGGTGCCACCGGGCATTGGCATTGTTCACCAGGTCAACCTGGAATACCTGTTCCGCGGCATCCGCAGTGCTGTTAAAGCGGGTGAGGAAAATGACAACACGGTGTACTACCCTGATACGTTGGTGGGTACAGACAGCCACACCACCATGATCAACGGCGTGGGCGTTGTAGGCTGGGGTGTTGGGGGTATTGAAGCCGAGGCTGGGATGCTGGGGCAGCCTGTGTACTTTTTGACACCCGATGTGGTGGGCGTTGAACTGACCAACGCACTGCGAGAAGGCATTACCGCAACCGACCTTGTGTTGGCGATTACAGAGCTGCTGCGCAAGAAAAAAGTGGTGGGCAAATTCGTTGAATTCTACGGACCCGGTGCAGCAAGTTTGTCAGTGACGGACCGCGCTACACTGGCCAATATGGCGCCTGAATATGGCGCTACCATGGGTTTCTTCCCACCAGACTCAAAGACTGTTGAGTTCATGCGCAAGACAGGTCGAACTGCCGCTGAAGCAGACCGGTTCGAGGCGTATTTTGAAGCGCAAGGCTTGCTGGGAATGCCAGCCCCAAGTGCAATTGACTATTCTGAAGTGGTCACGCTCGACCTGGACACGGTTGAGCCATCGTTGGCTGGGCCAAAGCGACCTCAAGACCGCGTGTTGCTCAAGAACATGAAGCAACAATTCAATACCCTTTTTGCCGAACCCATGGCAGCAAACGGCTTTGGCAAAGACGCAGCCGCCTTGAGCACACGCTACCCCACTGGGCTGGACAAACTCAGTATTGGTCATGGTGATGTATTGCTGGCGGCCATCACAAGCTGTACCAACACCTCCAACCCTGGGGTAATGCTGGCTGCCGGTTTGTTGGCCAAGAAAGCAGTTGAAAAAGGCCTGAAAGTTCGGCCGCACATTAAAACTTCACTCGGCCCCGGTTCGCGCGTGGTGAGCGACTACCTGGCAAAAACAGGCCTGCAACCTTACCTTGACAAGTTGGGATTCAACGTGGCCGCGTACGGCTGCACAACCTGCATTGGCAATGCAGGCGATTTGCTACCCGAGATCAACGACACGATTTTGAAAAACGATGTAATCGGTTGCGCGGTGTTGTCGGGTAACCGTAATTTTGAAGCACGTATTCACCCGAATTTAAAAGCCAACTTTCTGGCTTCACCTCCCCTTGTGGTTGCCTACGCGCTCAGCGGCAAAGCCAATATGGACATGACCTCTGAGCCGATTGGCACTGGAAGCGATGGGCAGCCGGTTTACCTGCGCGACATTTGGCCTTCCAATCAAGAGGTTAATGCATTGCTTCCCACCGCCTTGGATGCAGCAACTTTTGTGCGCCTTTACAGCAACTTCACAGAGGGCCACGACCTGTGGAACAACGTGCCCGCACCGGAAGGTCAGGTTTACCCATGGCCACAATCCACCTACATTGCCAAGCCACCCTTCTTTGATGAGTTTGCCATGCAGCCCACCAAGGTGGAAACCATTGCCGGTGCAAAACCTTTGCTGATTCTGGGTGATTCAGTCACAACGGATCACATTTCACCGGCGGGCTCATTCAAACCCACAACACCTGCAGGAAAATATTTACAACAGCATGGTGTCGAGCAAAAAGATTTCAACAGTTATGGGTCACGGCGCGGCAATCATGACGTGATGATTCGCGGCACCTTTGCCAATGTACGCGTGAAAAACCTGATGATTCCTCCCGATGCCAATGGCAATCGCATTGAGGGTGGCTTCACCATCAAGGACGGACAACAAACCACGGTGTACGACGCCGCCATGGAATACATGGCGCAAGGCACCCCCACCATTGTGTTGGCTGGCGAAGAATACGGCACAGGATCATCCCGTGACTGGGCTGCAAAGGGCACGCAGTTGCTGGGTGTGAAGGTTGTGGTTGCAAGAAGTTACGAACGCATTCACCGAAGTAACCTGGTGGGCATGGGCGTGTTGCCTTTGCAGTTTTTGGGCGGTGATTCCATTCAAAACCTGAAGCTCGACGGCAGTGAAACCTATGATGTAATCGGTTTGGCTGAAGACACCGCACCGCAAGCCGAACTGGTGCTGCGAATTACGCGTGCCAATGGTGAAGTTCAGGATGTGAAAGTGCTCAGCCGAATCGATACGCCGATCGAGGTTGAATATTACAAGCACCGGGGAATTCTGCCGTTTGTATTGCGAGAGTTGCTAGGGGCGTAGTTTGCGCATTGCGTGGCGTGCTGGCTGCTGGCGTTATTGCTTGCCGCTTCTCGCCTGCTTCGCGCCCTGACGAATCAGCAACAAAATCGGCACCAGGGCAATCATAACAATCATCAGTGCTGGCACTGCCGCCTCGGTCAATCGTTCGTCTGAAGCAAACTGATAAGAGACAACCGCCAGGGTGTCAAAATCGAAAGGCCTCAACACCAGAGTAGCTGGCAATTCCTTGATCACATCCACAATCACCAACAACATGCCGGTGGCCACAGAGCCCTTCAGCACCGGCAAATGAACATGCCACAGAACTTGCCGTGGTGAGCGGCCCAAAATTCGGGCCGATTCGTCAATGTGTCGCGTAATTTGCTGTAAACCCGAGTCTACGGACTGCAAAGCTGCTGAAGTGAAGCGCACATTGTAGGCATACACCAAGGCCAGCACACTGCCGGTTAACGCCGGCACCTGCCAGCCCATGTCATAAGTGAAACGATCAACCGTGGCCAATGGCAGCAAAATAGCGATGGCCAAAATTGCACCTGGTACACCATAGCCCAGCGAAATCAACCGATAAATTGCGGTAACCCACCACACATGCGCCTGTCGTTTTACATAGGCCAGAAAAACCGCGAGAACCACCGCAACAAGGGCGGCCATGCCACCCAAGAGGGCTGAATGGTAGGCCCACTGAAAACTGCGTGCCCAATTAATCGAGGTGTCTACATCAACTACCAGCACCAATAAAATCAGCACCGGCAGCACAAATCCCAACACAAACGGCATGGCTGACAAAAACATCACCCACGCCGCCTGTGCACCCTTCAAACGTTTTCTTTCAATGGTACTGCCCTTGCCCGACTGCGTATAAAACTGGGCTCGCCCACGCGCCTTGGATTCAAAAACAATCAAGGCCAGCATGACCACCAGCAACATGACAGCCAACAAAGCTGCACTTTCCCTGTCGCCCAGGTTCAGCCAGGTGTTGAATATTGCAGTCGTGAAGGTGCGCACACCAAAGTAAGACAAGGCGCCATACTCCGCCAGGGTTTCCATGAGTACCAAAGTAAGCCCTACCACCCACGCGGGGCGAGCGACAGGCAAACCCACCTTGAGGAAGGCGCTGGTGGCGCTGTGCCCCAAAGAACGTGCCGCATCCAGCATGGAAGGGCTACGCCCCAAAAATGCAGTTCTCGCCATGATGTAAACATAGGGGTACAACACAAAGCTGAGCACAAGAATTGCGCCCGAGGTGGAGCGAATTTCCGGAATGCGGAAATCGCTGCCCAGAATTTCCCGCAAGCTGCTGGCCAGCCAACCAGAGTACTGAAGTGCATCGGTATACGCGTAAGCAATCACGTACGATGGCATGGCCATGGGCAGCAACAACAACCATTCAAGCCACTTGCGCCCGGGAAACTCATGGGCAGAAACCCACCAGGCTGGCAGCACTCCCATGGTACTGGTCAACACCACAACGCCAAAACACAGGTAAACCGTTTGCCAAACCAGATCGGGAAGAATGGTGGTGGCCAAATGGGCCAGCACCTGGGGAGCTTGTACCAGGCTAAAAACCGCCAAGCCAAACAGATAGACGAACGGCAACAACAGCAGCAACGCCAGCAGCGCAACAGAAATGCGACTTCTTAACCCCAGAGTAAACAAACAAACCGCCCAGACATGGCAAAATAGAAGTGAGAACGATTTTACTTTAAGTTCATGCAACTCACCCGAAGCAAAGGTGAACTGCGTAGTAAACAGACCACGGTGCCCCCAAAATAATGAAACAAGCTCCCGCCCTAAGCATCAATGAACTGAGTATTCTGTACCCGGGCAGCAATGCACCTGCTGTTCGCAACGTTAGTTTCGAGTTGGCACAGGGTGAAATTGCCTGTTTGCTGGGACCCTCTGGCTGCGGCAAAACAACCTTGTTGCGTGCAATCGCAGGTTTTCTCATGCCCACACAGGGCCATATTTTGCTGAAAGGTGAAAAAGCCAGCGAACCGGGCAAGGTACGCAGCCCTGAGAACCGCAATGTCGGGGTGGTTTTTCAAGACTATGCCCTGTTCCCCCACCTCACAGTTCGAAAAAACATTGAGTTCGGTTTACACAAACGCAGTGAACATGAAAAACGCAACCGCAGTGGTGAATTATTGGCGCTAATCGGGCTTGAGGCCTTGGCCGACCGGTACCCCCACGAATTGTCAGGTGGCCAGCAACAACGGGTGGCACTGGCGCGTGCACTGGCTCCCAAACCCACGCTGATTTTGCTGGACGAGCCATTTTCCAACCTGGACGTTGAACTGAAAGAGCGACTCACTTTTGAAGTTCGGGAAATTTTAAAAGCCGAAAACATGAGTGCCATCTTGGTCACCCACGATCAACATGAGGCGTTCAGTATGGCCGATCGCATCGGGGTGATGCACGCGGGTGAGTTACAACAATGGGGATCATCCTACAGTCTCTACCATCAGCCGAATTCACGGATGGTGGCCGACTTTATTGGTCAAGGTGTGTTTCTGCCAGGCAAAAAAACCGAGCAGGGCTTGCAAATTGAATTGGCTCACCTGCGGCTAACCGAGGATCAATTGCCAGCAAGCAATGAATTTGATGTACTGATTCGCCCGGACGATATTATTCACGACGACGCCAGCCCCATGCAGGCCAAGGTGGTGAGAAAGTCGTTTCGAGGTGCCGATTTCCTGTACACACTTGAATTGGAAAGTGGAGTACATGTGCTGGCCTTGGTACCAAGCCATCACAACCATGCCATCGGCGAGCCAATCGGAATCAAACTTGAACTCGACCACGTCATTACGTTCGATCGGGTTTGATCAAGCCAAAATCAGCTCAGGTCACTTGAACCAGCAGCACCCGAAGACAAACCACTGTCGGTATCGGAACTGGAAGCGGTAGAACTGATTGACGAAGTACCGCCAGCAGAGGCAAAAAGCTCGGACGCTTCCTGAATACTGTTGGGACTGGAGAAATCCAGCGTCAAGGGGAAAGCTTCAGGAGAGGTAAACAAACCGTCCAGCGTTGCTGCAAAAGCCAGCGAATGAGCGTTGCCCGCCAATTCTGGCTGCGCAAACAGGCCCGAGTCAATTTGCATCGATGCCAGCAATGAATCGGTATCAAACTCAGCCACCTCGTGCACCGCATTACCAACTTCACTGGATAGCTCGCCAAACGTGTCTTGACTTAATGCATTCAGGTCGAGCACCTGGGCTTGAATATCGGCAATCAGCTGAGTCAACTCGGAGTAACTAAGTTCACCACCCAAGGCGTGCTTCACGCGCGGCATTGCACTCAAAAGCTCAGCGTTCAAGGCTTCAAATGAGGCTTGTTCATTCATGGTATTCAGAATTCCTGCAGTGTCTGCGTTGGCAAGCAATGCCGGGTCAACACTGGCAAGGCTTGAAGAACTCTCGAAAACGCTGACGTCACTGACGCAAGCCTGAGAAATGCACCGCAATTCACCAAAGCCGAGAGAGGGTGCACTTGAAAATTCTTTGGAATCGAGACCGTCAAACGAAGAAAAAGCAATATTTGATGAACCAGAGGATGACTCAAAAGTGTCAAAAAACTCGATTGTCGCCCTGCTTATGGGTGCGAGCAGCCCACCAGCGGTATCGCTGTGATCGGTCTGCACTGACAATTGAATGACGGAATTTGACATAAACCCAATTTTTTCGTGACGTACTACCATTTTATACGATAGGCCACTCAAATTGGATTCAAAACACCCCCCTATCAAAAAAGGGGGTGAGTTTTATTTGTTTTGGTCCAGAGAACCCAACAAGCCATCCAGTGCACCACCTTCTGAGCCTGCACTGGAGGAAATCCCGCTGCTGAGCGAATCCAGCAAACCTGAATCGGATTCGCCTGAAGAACTGCTTAAACCAGACAGCAAGCCACCACCGCCGGTGATGGGGTCAAGAATAGGCTCCAACAAGGGATCAGTGATATCGGTCACAGGATCAAGAATCGGATCCACAATCGGATCAACTATAGGGTCGGTGACATCGGTAATCACATCCACAATCGGATCAACTACAGGGTCGGTGACATCGGTAATCACATCCACGATTGGATCAACCACTGGGTCGGTGACATCGGTAATCACATCCACGATTGGATCAACCACTGGGTCTGTGACATCGGTAATCACATCCACAATTGGATCAACCACTGGGTCGGTGATACCTCCAACCACATCATCAACGATATCTGTGACTGGGTCGGTGATACCGCCAATGCCGTCAGTGATGCCACCCACAATGTCGGTAACAGGGTCCGTCACTGGCGACAAATCCAGATCAGGCAAGGAGCCCACCAAAGAAGCAATGTCATCAAACGTTGAATCCAGATTCAACAGACTGTCCAACTGCGGGTTGGCACCTACGTTGATCGTACCCAACAGGTCGGTCAGTACCGTGGAAACCTCGCCAGCGTCTTCAAAAATACTCAAACCCAAATCACTGCTGGGCAAACCATTTTGCGCAGCAAACTGGTTCTGAACATCGCCACTCAGGTTGTCAAATACAGGCTCAAAAGTGGTGTTCAGCAAATTGATTTGATCAAGTACGGCATCGATGGCAGTTTGCAGGCTCTCGGGACTGGGGTTTTGGCCCAAACTGCCGATCAGGCTGTTCAATGCATCGTCGGGGTTTATTCCGCCACCACCTTCCAGCATGGCCATAAGCTGAGCAAACTCTGCAGAGACCGGCACCAATGAACCATCGGGATTGGCGACAGGCTTGAGCAAAGTGAAATCTGAAACCTTTGAAAGATCAGTAGGCTGTGACAAAGCCTTGTTGCCCAAACCGGCCAAACTTGCAGACTCACCCACGGTGGTTTTACCAAAGGTAACCGGGGCTGCGCTGGCCACTTGAGCCGCCATGCCCATGGCACTGGATGCACCACTTAAATCGGCTGCTGCCACTGCACCCAAAAGGCCTGCACCTGAATACGCGGGGGACAATCCGGAAAAACCGCCACCAGATGGGTTCGATTGATGCAATTGACTTTTCGCCGCACTGCCAGGAAAACCGGAGTTGGCGCTTAAACCGTCGAATTCGGATGTGTTCAGGGTGGATTGCAAAAACTGCATGTTCAGAGCAGACGGATCAGCAAGTTGCTGTTCAGCGCGCTCTACAGCCCGATCTTCAGCCGTGCTCTTCATGTTTTGAATGTCATCGCCCATTTTTGTCATTCCTTTGGGAATCGCCCCACTCATGCCAGTTTCTCAGGGTTCGAGCCCTGCGAATGGATGAATTAAGGCAGTAAAATGCCCCTGTTTGATCAGTGTGAGCACTTTACTGACAAAAATCAAGACTTTACCGATAAAACCTGGTATCGAGAACAGGCGCTGGTTTCAGGGTTGGCCGCAGTTCTTTTTCAGTCGTACTGCCCTGCACGCGGCTGCGTTCCGAGCTTTTCTCAACCTCAAGCCGCTGCGCCGGGGTCAGTACAAATCCAGCTGCCTTCTCCACTTCGGTCTGGCTAACATCCAGGCCAAGCTTTTCCGCAATTTTTTGATCGGCCGGGCTGCTGGCAATGTCGGCCGTATCTTTCAAGCTACTCTCCAGGCGCTCGCGCTCGGGAGTTTTCGAGAAAAACAACTCAAACCAATCGCCCTCTGCACCGGGGGTTGGCATCATCAAGCCCATGGCATGCATCAAGCGGAAACTCGCATCCCGTGCATCAAACACTGCGTTAATGTATGCAATCAAAACGTTGAAGTACTCAACTTGGGCATCCAGCATCACGATCACGGTTTCACGGCCAAAATCACGAAGCCTTTTGCGGTTTTTGAATACCTGCAAAGAATCGGCATAAGCGCCGCGCAAGGTCACCGATCGCGACTGCCCGGCTGACCATTTGCCCCACTGAAAGCGGACACTTTCCTCGACCCGCAATCGGGCTGCGGCCAGTTGGGCACGCCGGGTATCAATCGTGGCTGCCGCCTGATTCACTCGAGCGACCTGTTCGCCGCCTGAAAAAGCGCTGTACTGCAAACGCAGGTTCACGGAGCTGTCGGTTCTGTCACCAGTAAAGGGGTCGGGTTCACCAAAAAATTGCTGAATACCCACCAGGTTCAAAGACGGGTACAGGCTTGCATCCTCAGCCGTGTAGTTGTGTCGCGCTTTCACGATCTGGCTTTCAGCCACACGAATTTCCGGGTTGGAAAACAGCGCTTTCGTGACTGCTTCATCTACCAGCTGGGGCAACATGTTGCGCTGAATTTCCAGTTCCGGCACGTTGTAGCCCTCGGGATAAACACCGAAGTAACGGAAGTAAGTGGCACGGGCCTCTTCAAACTGTCCTTCAAAATTCACCAGCCGGTCACGGGTGACCGCCAAACGGGCTTTCGCAAATTGTGCATCGGTGACGCCGCTTCCGCCCAACTCAACCCGACGCTCCTCAAGGGCCAGCAATTGGGCGACGGCTGCCTCTGCGGCTCGGGAGGCTTCCACCAACAAAGCATTGCGCGACAAAGTACTGCTGGCCAAAAAGCCTTCGAGCACCACGTCTTGAATTGTTTTTACAAATTGCCCATCTGCGATAGTCCCATCGGTTTCAGCCGCTTTTACTCTCGCAGTAATTCGACCCGCGGTGTACAGGGGCTGGGTCACCGTAATGTCGGTCGATTGCCGGTTGGTCACTGTTGAACTAGAACTGGCATTGGCACCCACAGTAATTCTGGGGTAATAGGCAGCGCGGGCACCATCTTCAATAAATTGCGAGGCATTCACATTGATGCGTGAAGTCACAATTTCAGGGTTGGTGCGCAACATGTTCAGGAAGCGAATTTTGGTGAGCTCTTCCTTGCTCATTTTTGCTGCCTCTGCCGGAGCTATGCGTCGGGCACGAAACTCGTTGTTGTCGTTGCCTACATTGGCAGAAGGCTGGTCGCTCGCGGGCAGATCTTGCGCACCCACGGGAAATGCAAGAAGGCCCGCAATCAGCACACACAGTGCTTTGCGAGCCCATACGCCCCCTGGGGTCATGTCCAATTGTGTTGTCATGTGTTGCTTTATGGTTCTCTGAAGGCTTCTTGCTTCAGCTTCAATACAGGTTTTAACAAATAATAAATAAAGGGTTGCGAACCCACGTTAATGTCAACTTCAGCGGTCATGCCCGGTGAAATGCGCAGCGGCGCATCGGGCGTGCCAAAAAATGCCTTGTCTGTGCTCACAATCAAGCGGTAATAGGGGCCGGTTTCTTCCGTACCAGGGTCAGTGTCAGCTGCAATTTGGGTCACCTTGCCGGGCAAAGTGCCATAGCGCAAAAAGTCATAGGCAGACACCTTCACTTCCGAAGGTTGATCCATGCTTACATAACCGCGGTCTGCGGGTGAAAGTCGGGTTTCAACCACCAACACCTCATCGACTGGCACTACTTCCATGATGGGCTCACCCTGGCGAACCACGTTGCCCACGGCCTGTAACTTCAAGTTTTTCACCACGCCATCGATGGGTGACCGAATCACGGCACGGTCGCGCTGATCGCTGGCTCGATCAATTTCATCTTTCAAACTGGCCAACTGGCGTTCAAGCGTTGTTAATTCATCCGCAGCCCTGCGGCGGAACTTGCCATCTTCTTCCACTCGGCGAGCACGGCTTTGCCCAACAGTGGCCTGGGCTGATGCAATGGTTTGCCGCATCGAGGCAATTTCAGCGGTCAAACTGTCGTAATCACGTTTCTTGGTCAAATATTCAAGCTGAGACACAAGGCGTTCGCGAACCAGTTCTCGGGTAATTTCCAGTTCACGCAGGGTAGTCACTGCGCGATTCTCCAAGCCTTCAAGCTTGGCTTGCAATTCGCCCACCTTACCCTGGTTGCCCAGCATCTGGCTGTCATTCACGCCCAGAATACCGTTCAATTCAGTAATGCGGGCAATGTAGGTGGACTGCTCGGTGCGATACAAATCGGGATAGTCTGCAATAATTTCTGCGGGATATTCTGGTACCTTGCCCGAAGCCTCGCCCAGCAAACGCGCACGGCTCATCTCCAATGCGGCACGCCGGCTTTTCAATTCTTCAATGTTGATGCCCGAAGTGGCCAGGTTCAGTTGAACCAACATGGACCCTTCTTTCACCAGATCACCCTCTTTCACAGCCAGGTCCTGAACAATACCGCCTTCCAGGTGCTGAATACTTTTGACCCGGGTCGATGGAATCACCTTGCCCGGCGCAGTAACCACCTGGTCAACGCGGATGAACAAGGATGCGAACAAAGACAGCGCAATCAAACCCAGCGCAAACCTGCTTTTGGTGTCGAACCCACCACCATTGGGTTTGTAAAGGGCGGGGACCTCATAGGGCTTCAGATCATTTTTGCCGACTTCGGCCAATGCATTGTTCGACTTCATGATTTCTCGACCTTCGCTCATCACGCTTGAGCGGCCTTGCCGCCCGCATCCGTATTTGCCTGTCCTTCAGCGCCATTGGCCCCCAGCGTCTGCTTGGCAGCCTCGGAAGTCACTTGCGACGCAGCTTTGGGCGCGGCTGGCACGGGCTTCGGTACAGAAATGCCATACAACAATTTCAGCATTTCCGGTGTCGCACCAACGTGCAACTTTGAAGCCTTGTCCAGATAAATGATCTTGTCGCAAATCGACATTAAACGCACCGAATGAGTCACCATGATGATGGTCTTAACCGTGGCCAAGCTTTTGAACACAGCCATCAAGTGAGTTTCAGCGGCAAAATCCAAATCGTTGGTTGGCTCATCCAGCAACAGCACGGGCGCGTCCGACAAAAACGCCTGGGTAATGGCAACCCTTCGGCGTTGCCCACCCGACAAGCGGTTACCCCCCTCGCCCACTTGCGTCATGTAGCCATCTGGCATTTTTGCAATGAACTCATGCGCACCAGAACGCTTGGCAGCCAACAAAATTTGCTCGTCACTGGCATCGGGGTTGGACCGGCGCAGGTTCTCAACAATCGTGCCTTCAAACAATTGCGATGTTTGGGGCAAAAAGCCAATCCACTTGGCAAGTTCCTGCCGAGAGAACTGTGACAAATCGTATTCGTCCAGCAACACACGGCCGCTTTGAGGCTCATAAAGACCACGCAGCAATTTCAACAAAGTTGATTTGCCCGCGCCGTTGTCACCTGCCAAGCCGTAAATGCCACGGGGGCCAATTTGAGCCGAAACCGACTTGACCACTTCCTTTTGTGCACCAACGTGCTGATAACTTACATTTTCAAGGCGCAAAGCGCCTGAAGGCATGGGCAGGTTCAAACCAGTGTGTTGCTTCTCCTCATCTGCGGCAAACACTTTGTTCAAGCGGTCTGTGGCTTCACGGGAATGTGCAATCGAGCGCCAGTGACCAGTCAATGCAGCCAACGGGCCAATCGCCTTGGCAGCCAGCATGTTCGAGGCAATCAGTCCGCCCACCGTCATCCATTGGTTAATCACTGCGTAGGCGCCCACAGCCGTAATGGCCACGTTCACACACAGCATGATGGAGACCGACAACTCGCGCTGGTCTTCCATTTCACCATTTTTCTGAAATGATTCCTGAACCCAGGAGTTGTAGCTTGACACCCAGGCCCGCTTGGCAGAATCGTCCTGCACCAAGCTTTTAATCGCTTCACGGCCCCGGCAAACCTCGGCCAGCACTTCATCCCGGCGGCGAGCGCGCGAAAATTCCTCCACTCGGCGCTTGCGGAATTCACCCGAGCTGTACCAAGACAAGGCGGCCAAACACACCAAGCCAATCAGCACCACGGGCAATACAGGCATAGCGATAGTGGCGATCAATCCAATGGCCAGAATGGCAAATGGCAGATCAAGAATGGTCATGGCAACCGCGCCACTCCAGACCACGCGCACGGTGTCCACATCTTTGAACAGCGAATACCAAGCCGCAGTTGAACGGGCCTCCAACTGTCGCAATGGGATCGACAGAATCTTGTTCATCAATTTGCTGGCGATTTGCCCGTCAATTTTTACCGCAGCCACACGCAGAACTCGAGCCCGGAACGAACGCAAAATCAGATCTGCTGCAAGCAAAATACCCATGCCGATCAACAAAGCGGTCAGTGTATTCAGGCCCGAGCGGTAAATAACCCGGTCATATACCTGCAAGGAAAATACCGCAGGGAATAAGGCCACCAGATTCACGAAAATCGACAACAACGCCGCACGCTTTAGCAAAGGCAAGGCGCTGCGAATGACCCCCTCAACTGTTTTTGAGTTGGATGCGTCGACCGCATTACTCCCATCGGCGGCGGCATCTCCCGATTTTTCCGGCTTCAAGCCGAAATTCCAGAGCGCTTCGAGTCTTTCTTTGAACAAATATTTAACCGACATT
Organism: Limnobacter sp. UBA7229; assembly: GCF_002473065.1. Taxonomy (NCBI): domain Bacteria; kingdom Pseudomonadati; phylum Pseudomonadota; class Betaproteobacteria; order Burkholderiales; family Burkholderiaceae; genus Limnobacter; species Limnobacter sp. UBA7229. The sequence goes on from NZ_DKTN01000003.1 coordinate 150,973, forward strand.
GCGAGTCCCTAGGTTACACAGCGCCTGCCGAACCAGCCATGCGCAACTGCTGCGCCTTGAGTCGTTCAAGCAATACCAGGTACGAGGCGATCAAACGGACAACAGCAGGGCGCATGCCGGCCAACTGTTCGCGAGTCAACTTGGCCAAAGGGTTTTCCAAGCGGGTATGGGCATCGGGCTGCGCATCGATTGCACGGCATACCCGCTCAAATACATTGCTAAGCGCGGCGTCCACTTCAGCTTCAGTCATCGCGGAATACAACACTTGTGGCTTGGCATCAATCAAACTCAAACGCTCTTGCCAGTTCAGTACCGATTTGGCCAACACGGGGTCCAATCTCAACTGTCCTTCAAATGCGGTGCGCTCGGCTCCACGCATCACACCAAGTACGTAGTCGGCAGCCAACCAGTTTTTGTCGTCGTCAGTCATGCGGCCCCCTTATGCCATGTATCCGGATTGTTCAGCGTCCTGGCGACGCGAATTGTTCGCAGCCATGGTTGCCAAACCTTCGGACTGAAATTCGTCGTATACGGTTTTCAATTCGATCAAGCCCCTGCGAACCCAGGTTTTAACGGTGCCCAATGGCACATCCAGGTGCTCAGATATCTCTGCATGGCTCATGCCGTGGGTATAAGCCAAAGTAAGCACCTGGCGATATTTGCCTTCAAGGCGTTGCACGCAGGCCTGCATTACCCGGCTGGTTTCCTTGTCATCGCTGCTGGTTGAATGCGCTTCAAACACCAATTCATTGGGTTCGTCATCCTGGTCAGAAAACTGGTCCAGGGAAATTGAATTCACGGTGTGGCTTTGCTGGGCGATTAGGTCAAGTGCCCTGTTTCTCACCACTTGGTGCAACCAGGTTTCGGGTGCAGACAACTTGTTGTTGAAAGTGTGGGCGTATCGCCAAAGGCGGATATAGGCGTCCTGAAGCACGTCTTGAGCCATGCCAGGCTCCCGAACTATGCGCAACGCAACAGCAAACATCTTTCGAGACGTGAGTTGATACAACTCCTCAAACGCCTTTCGATCGCGATTTGCAATTCGTTCAATTAAAGAAGCGAGCTCTTCTCTCAACCTGGCTGTCCCCGAGATGAAGTCATCTGTGTGTGTTTGATACGTCCTGTCACTGTTAATTTACAGTCGAGCCAGACTTTGGTTTTGTCAAAAAGGCCAAGTTTTACTGCTCAAACCACTGAATAGGGCCACCCAACACGGGGGATGTAACTCCTAAGTATCCCCTAGCTAAGGGATACTAGCAAAAGTTCCGATTCCAGAACAGTACTTGCATTGTCTATTTGCTTACATAGTAGGTCGAAATGCAATCCCCCCCAAAGTAATTAACCCGCTTGAAATTACCTACGGAGCATTGAATCCAAAATTTATCGCCTGAAGTACAAAACGAATAAGCAGCAACCCAAACAAATCCAAAAGCGGGGCGAACGATGACCTTAATACCGAGCTGGCCGAGCCAGCCACACATGGGTGGGACTATGAAGAATGAAAAGGGCTTGGCAGGTCGACCACTAACGCCCCGCGAAACGGGCATTCAGAGTACCTCCCCGGGCAGGACCATCAGCCTTCAGCCCATGTTTGTCACCAACCGGACAACCCTTGAAGAAATCGACAACCACCTGGCCAGCGCCGAAACGCGAATCGTGGTGATTACCATTGAAAAAGGCAACAGGCATGGCGAGGCCGTGGTTCAACACATTGGTGCAAGCTATTCTGATGTTCGGGTAGTGTTGGTCTGCGAAGGCAATGCGCAAGACATTCTGGCGATGGCATTCAAACCTGGCGTGTGGGCTTGTGTGGGCCGCCAATCGTCAGTGGAAACGCTTCGCGAGGCAATAGACACCGTTGCCGCAGGCGCCCGTTATGTGGCCCCTGAACTGGTGAATAACAAAACAACCCCTTCTTACGGCTCTTCCGAGCAGCAAAACCTGGGTGGCCAAATTAATCCACTGGCCGACCAAGACGAAGGCGCTCAATTGACCCGCCGTGAACGTCAAGTGCTTACCTTGATTGCTCAAGGCCGTCCTCGCCGTGAAATCGCAGAACTGCTGAAGGTTTCACCGCGCACTATCGACGCTTACCGCGCGCGTTTGCTGCAAAAGTTGAATCTGGATTCCAGTGTTCAACTGGTGAAGTACGCAATTTCCGCGGGCATGGCTAGCTAAATTTGGTTGTACCAAGCTCAACAACAGCAAATTAAAACCCCGCGCAACCGCGGGGTTTTTTCTTTGTACGGCTAAAATAGCGGTTTAGCACACCCTCACCAATCCCTGACATATGAACAAAAAAGCTCTAGTGCTGTTCTCAGGCGGGCAAGACAGCACCGTTTGCCTGGCCTGGGCACTTTCCAAATTCGAGCATGTTGAAACCATCGGTTTTGACTACGGACAACGCCATCGCATTGAACTCGAATGCAGACTGACTGTAATAGACAGAATACGCGAGCAGTTTCCCGAATGGGCGCACAAGCTTGGTGAAGACCGCGTGATTGACCTCAGTTGGCTTGGGCAGATTTCCGATTGTGCTCTCACGGAAGAACGCGAAATCGAACTGAACGAGACAGGCTTGCCCAACACCTTTGTGCCAGGCCGCAACCTGGTGTTCTTTTTGATTTCATCGGCGGTGGCTTACCGCAGGGGTTTATCAACCCTCGTGGGCGGCATGTGCCAAACCGATTTTTCAGGTTACCCCGATTGTCGGGAAGACACGCTGAAAGCACTGCAAGTGGCCACCAACCTGGGTATGGCCAGCACCTTTCGTTTTGAAACCCCACTCATGTGGATCGACAAAATGGAAACGTTTCAGCTGGGCGAGCAACTGGGCGGCAAAAAATTACTCGAAATTATTGTTCGCGACACTCACACCTGCTACACCGGCGACCGCAGCCACGAACATGAATGGGGGTTCGGTTGTGGTGAATGCCCGGCCTGCGATTTGCGCAAACGTGGCTGGAAAAACTACATTTCGCAACAGAATCAATAGCTTGAAACAGAAAAGGGCAACACCGCCGAAAGCCGCAACAGGCTTGGGTTTGCACAACTTTTAAGCAAGCTGAAAATAAATGAAATTATTTTGCAAAAACGTTTGACACAAAAATTTTTCTTGCTATAATTTCGTTCTCTCAACGACGTCAAGTTGTTGAAATGCGGGAATAGCTCAGTTGGTAGAGCGATACCTTGCCAAGGTATAGGTCGCGAGTTCGAGTCTCGTTTCCCGCTCCAAATTCCTAAGGGGAAGTGATACACTTCCCCTTTTCTTTGCCCGCCATATTTTGGTGGAACACCCTTGGCGGGGTGGCAGAGTGGTCATGCAGCGGACTGCAACTCCGTGTACGCCGGTTCGATTCCGACCCCCGCCTCCAAGTTTTCAAGCCATCAGCCCGGGTGGTGAAATTGGTAGACACAACGGACTTAAAATCCGTCGCTTACCGTAAAAGGGGCGTACCGGTTCGATTCCGGTCCCGGGCACCACAGGCAACACTCTTCACACAAACAATCGCGCGTACAATAGCGCATTGCGTCTAGAACTACCTCAAAGAACAACACCGTGACTCGCCGAATTCTTGTTACCTCTGCCTTGCCGTATGCCAACGGTGCCATTCACCTGGGCCACTTGGTCGAATACATTCAGACCGATATCTGGGTTCGGTTCCAGAAAATGCAAAGCAACGAGGTGTACTACGTGTGTGCCGATGACACCCACGGCACTCCAGTCATGTTGCGTGCGCAAGCCGAGGGCATCAGCCCCGAAGAATTGATTGCTCGAGTCAGCACAGAACACCAACGCGACTTTGCCAGCTTCCATGTGGGCTTTGACAACTACTATTCCACCAACGCACCCGAGAACAAAGCCCATTGCGAGACCATTTACACGCGCTTGCGTGATGCGGGTTTGATCCAAACCCGTTCGGTTGAACAGTTCTACGATCCAGTCAAGGAAATGTTTTTGCCCGATCGCTTTATCAAGGGCGAGTGTCCAAAGTGCGGTGCGAAAGACCAATACGGTGATTCATGCGAGGTGTGCGGTGCCACCTATCAGCCCACTGAGCTGAAAAACGCCTACTCCACAGTGTCTGGTGCTGCCCCTGTGCGCAAAAGCTCCGACCATTACTTCTTCAAGCTTTCAGACCCGCGCTGTGAAAATTTCCTTCGCCAATGGACTCAAAGCGAAGGCCGCCTGCAGGTGGAAGCCAGCCGCAAAATGCAGGAATGGTTGGGTGAAGAAGGCAGCGGCAAACTGGCCGACTGGGACATTTCGCGCGACGCACCCTACTTCGGTTTCGAAATTCCAGATGCGCCCGGCAAATATTTCTACGTGTGGCTGGATGCACCTGTAGGCTATTTCGCCAGCTTCCAGAATCTGTGTGAACGAATCGGCTTGGACTATCAGGAATTTCTGAAAGCAGACACCAACACCGAGATGATTCACTTCATCGGCAAAGACATTCTGTATTTCCACGCCCTGTTTTGGCCAGCGATGCTTCAGTTTGCCGGTTTGCGCACGCCCACCAAGGTGAATGCACACGGCTTTTTGACAGTCGATGGCGCAAAAATGAGCAAAAGCCGCGGCACGTTTATTACCGCCGAAAGCTTCATTCAACAGGGCTTGAACCCGGAATGGCTGCGCTACTACTTTGCGGCCAAACTCAATTCCACCATGGAAGACCTGGACCTGAGTTTTTCAGATTTCACCGCCCGCGTGAACAGTGACCTGGTCGGCAAATACATCAATATCGCAAGCCGAAGCGCGGGTTTTCTGGTGAAAAACTTCGAAGGCCGCGTACTTGATTCCGCCATGCAACACCCGCTGCTTGCCGAAATTCGCGCACAGGCTGCCGCAATTGCTGCACATTACGACGAACGTGAATATGGCAAAGCCATTCGCGAAGTCATGGCCTGCGCCGACAAAGTGAATGCCTACGTGGATCAGGAAAAGCCATGGGAATTGGCCAAGAACCCGGACAAGCAAGCTGAATTGCAAACCGCTTGTTCGATTTGTCTTGAAGCGTTCCGCTTGCTGACACTTTATTTGAAACCAGTGCTGCCAGTACTGGCCGGCAACGCCGAGAATATTTTGGGTGTCGCGCCAATGACCTGGGCCGATGTGAATACTCCGTTGAGCAGCGCGACACCTGTGCAGGCATTCAAACACCTGATGCAGCGCGTGGATCAAAAGCAAATCGACGCTTTGATAGACGCCAACAAACAATCTTTGGCGCCTACCTCAGCATCCCCTGTGAAAACCGCCGCCAAAAAATCTGCCACGTCAGTTGCAAGCACCGCGTCAGGCGAATACATCAGTATTGATGACTTCACCAAGATTGACCTACGAATTGGTTTGGTGAAAGAGTGCAAGGCAGTGGAAGGCTCCACGAAATTACTTCAACTCACGGTCGATCTGGGCGAAGAAAAACCACGCAATATTTTTTCGGGTATCGCTGCGCACTATCAGGCAGAGCAACTGACAGGGCAGTACGTTGTGGTGGTGGCCAACCTGGCACCACGCAAAATGAAATTTGGACTTTCTGAAGGCATGGTGTTGTGTGCGGCATCGGATGACGACACCGCATTAAGCACCCTGACAGCGTTGGGCAAACTTACGCCAGGAATGAAAATCAGCTAAAAGGAAAACATGGCCACCCCCCAGTTTCTGAAAACGCTCAAGCCATTCAAACCACGTATTGTGGACAGCTTGCAGGGATACAACTCCCAGCGTTTTTTGAAAGACCTGGGGGCAGGCATTACCGTAGGGGTAGTTGCGCTGCCGTTGGCCATGGCCTTCGCAATTGCCAGCGGGCTTGAGCCACAAACCGGCCTTTTCACCGCCATTGTGGCGGGCTTCATCATCTCCGCCTTTGGCGGATCCAGCGTTCAAATTGGCGGCCCTGCCGGTGCATTTATCGTGGTGGTGCTCGGCATCGTCAACCAATATGGCGTAGCCAACCTGATCGTTTGCACACTGATGGCTGGGGGGCTACTGTTCCTCATGGGCTTGACTGGCCTAGGAAGCCTGGTGCGACTCATACCGGTCAGCATTGTGATCGGCTTTACCAACGGCATCGCGGTATTAATTGCACTGTCTCAAATCAAAGATTTCTTTGGTTTGAACATTGATGTGACCCAAGGCAATTTTTTTGAAAAGAACTGGGCCTTGCTGCAGGCTATTCCTGGCCTCAATTGGTCTGCATTCGCGCTTGCCAGCATAAGCCTCGCGTTCCTTTTCCTATGGCCCAAATTGTTTGCTGTGCTCAGCAAAGAACACTCTGAAGGCACGTTTCCGAAAATTCTTCAAAGTGTTCCCGGCTCTGTGATATTGCTGGTTGCTGGCACCCTGGCTGCCTACATTCTTGGACTTGACATTGAAACCATCGGCAGCAAATTTGGCGAAATTCCACGCAGCCTTCCAACGTTGACCCTGCCGTCCATCGAGTTGGCCAGCGTTCAAACGCTAATTGGCCCCACCTTGACCATTGCATTTCTGTGCGCCATCGAATCGCTGTTGTGCGCGCGTGTGGCCGACGGCATTACCCATGAGAAACACGACCCCAACCAGGAATTGATGGCCCAAGGTTTGGCCAATATCGCCTCGCCCCTGTTCGGCGGCATGCCGGCCACGGGCACCATCGCCCGCACAGTCACCAATATCCGTTCAGGTGGAAACTCCCCTGTGGCCGGAATCATTCACGCATTGGTGCTGTTGATCATTATGCTGGTTGCCGCACCACTGGCGTTTCACATTCCATTGGCAGTGCTCTCGGCCGTTTTGATGTTCGTGGCCTACAACATGGGTGAATGGCGTGAATTCCCAAAATTAAAGCAGTACACCACCGTGTACAGGGTCATCATGTTGGCCACTTTCCTTCTCACAGTGATTGTCGACCTTACGGTTGCAGTTCAGGTGGGCTTGGTATTGGCAGGCGTATTTTTTATCTACCGGGTTTCAACCCTCACAGAATTCATTCCGGTTTACCTGAAAGACGAAGACAGGGCACGAGGAATTGCGGCCTATAAAATTTATGGCTCCCTGTTTTTTGCAGTGGTGGGGAAAATTGAAAACCTGATTATGAACACCGGAAAATCGACCAAAATATTGATTCTCGACCTTCACCAAACCATTTCAATTGACACCACCGCGCTGGAATGCCTGGAGGAATTGAATTCGGAACTGCAGCGTGCGGGCCATACACTGATATTTTGCGGCCTGAACAGTCAAGCCCTGTCCCTGTTCAAACGCAGTGGTTTTGCGGCCCAGCTCCAAGCTTGGCAAATACAGGATGACTTTTCCGCGGCAATGGCACACGCCCAAGCAATTTCCGTCGAGGATCAGGCTGGCGCCTGATAAAATAGAAAATATCCTTTTAAACCATTTATTTGGCACGACACCATGCAATACGAATCTGAAGCAACCCAGTTTCTGGCCCAACTCAAGAATGAACGCCCCCACCTTGAAAATGAGCAGCAAAAAGGCCGAGCCCTGTTGTGGGACAAACAACTGGACAAGAGGCTTCAAGAAGGCTTTAAGGAAGCCAAGGTTGCACAAAAACCCTATGTGTATCAAAGCAAATAAAGTGCAGCCACTTTGAGCAGCGAACTCGACGACATCAGCGTACTGAACCCAAACGACAGCACCCCCGACACGGTGGATGGCGTTGGTTTGGCACGGCTGTACGGCGCCCCGTTGTTCAACATGCCCAAAGACCTTTACATACCACCCGATGCATTGGAGGTATTTTTAGAGGCTTTTGAAGGCCCACTGGACCTGCTGCTCTACCTCATTCGGAAACAAAACTTCAATATTCTCGATATTCCCATGGCGGAACTGACCCGCCAGTACCTCACCTACATTGAAGAAATTCGTACCCGCAACCTTGAGTTGGCTGCTGAATACCTGCTCATGGCCGCCATGCTGATCGAGATCAAATCACGCATGCTGTTGCCGGTGATACCCAAGGATGGCGAGGAAGAAGCGGAAGACCCGCGAGCCGAACTCGCCCGCCGATTGATTGAATACGAACAAATGAAGCTGGCGGCCCAAGAGCTCGACAAGGTGCCACTGGTGGGCCGGGACTTCTGGATTGCTCACGCCTTCCACGACCCAAATACTGTTGAACGTTTTCCTGATGTAAACCCAGAAGAACTTCGAGACGCCTGGCAGGCGATTTTGCGCCGTGCGTCCCTGGTCAAAGCCCACACCATTTCGCGCGAAGAACTGTCAGTGCGTGAGCACATGACCATGATTTTGCGTCGCCTTCAAACCCAAAAGTTCGTTGAGTTTTTCGACATGTTCGACATTGAACGTGGCGTACCCGTGGTAGTGGTCAACTTCATCGCCATGCTGGAGTTGACGCGCGAAGGCCTGGTGAAAGTAACTCAAGCAGAGCCATTTGCACCCATCTATGTTCGCCTGGGCTACGAGGCCACGGGCGGCACTGGGGCAGACAGCATCGTTCCGGCATAGGTCATCGGACAATATTTGTATGCTGAGCAACTTGCGAGCCTTAGCTGCGAGCAATGTGAGGTTTGGGTACTACACAGCCTTGCCGGCTTTGCAATACTTCCCGGCGGCTTCGCAGCGCGGGGCGGTTCCGCCAGGAACCGATGCGAAGACGCTTAAGCGTTTCGCATGCCCCAAGCCAGAAGCATCAAGCCGGATTGAGAAGTATTGCTGAGGCAAGGTGGTGTAGCACCCAAACCGCAAAGATCACTAGCCGCAAGCCAAATCAAACGGCTGGCTTAGCCGAAAAAGTCCTTTACCTTGTCCATCCAGCCCTTAGCCCTTGGTGAGTGCTTGTCACCATCGGCCGTACAAGACTGCTCAAACTCTTTCAGCAGTTCTTTTTGACGCTCAGACAAACGCACCGGTGTTTCCACCACGATATGGCAGAACAAATCACCAGGGTAGGATGAACGCACACCCTTGATGCCCTTGCCACGCAAACGGAATGTTTTACCTGTTTGCGTACCTTCAGGAATATCAAATGACGCTTTACCTCCCAAAGTGGGCACCTCAATGGTGCCGCCCAACGCAGCAGCAGCAAATGAAACCGGCATCTCGCAATGCAAGTCATCACCATCACGCTGGAAAACTGCATGCTCTTTCAGGTGTACTTCCACGTACAAATCACCAGCGGGGCCACCATTCACACCAGGCTCGCCCTTGCCACTCAAGCGAATGCGCATGCCATCGTCGATACCGGCGGGCACCTTCACTTCCAGGGTTTTATTGGTCTTCTTGCGACCCAAACCTTCACAGTCGTGGCATGGGTGCGGAATCATCTTGCCGGTGCCATGGCACTTCGGGCAGGTTTGCTGCACGCTGAAAAAACCCTGGGTCATGCGCACAGCACCCGATCCACCACAGGTAGAACAGGTTTCAGGCTTGGTGCCCGGCTTGGCACCACTTCCAGAGCAAGTACCGCAGTTGTCCCACACCGGCACGCGGATTTGGGTATCAAAACCCTTGGCCGCCTGCTCCAGCGTAATTTCCATGTTGTATTTCAGGTCTGAACCACGGTACATCTGCGACTGGCGAGAAGCACCACTGCCTGCGCGGCCACCAAAAATATCACCAAAAATATCGCCGAAGGCATCTGAGAAATCCGAGAAGCCACCTGCACCGCCGCCACCCATATTGGGGTCCACACCCGCATGGCCGTGTCTGTCATAGGCCGCACGTTTCTTGGGGTCAGTCAACATCTCATAGGCTTCTTTGGCCTCTTTGAACTTGGCCTCCGCATCCTTGCTGTCTGGGTTGCGGTCGGGGTGATACTTCATGGCCATTTTTCGATAGGCTTTTTTCAGCTCATCGTCCGTGGCATTTTTTTGTACACCCAAAATCTCGTAGAAGTCCCGTTTTGCCATGTCAGTCTCAATTCATGCAGCCGTTCGCGAAACACTGCTTTTATTCGTACAAAAAGGGCTTCACTGAAAAACCGCAACATATGCAGCCAGCCAGTGTGCCCTTGGTTTTTGGCGAGGCACCCACAAAGGCGCCTCGCTGCCAACATTACTTGTCTTTCACTTCCTTGAAGTCTGCATCTACTACATCGTCAGCATCGTCTTTCTTGGAAGAGGCCTGCTGCTCAGCACCACCTGGGTTTGCACCTGCCGCGGCTCCTTCTGCAGCTTGTTGGGCCTGCATGTCTGCGTACATCTTCTCGCCCAATTTCTGGGCTGACTCGGCCAATTCTTTGGTGCGTGCATCAATGGCGTCTTTGTCTTCGCCCTTGGCAGCTTCTTCCAAAGCCTTGCATGCCGCTTCAATCTTTTCTTTTTCACCAGCTTCCAGTTTGTCGCCATACTCGCCCAGCGACTTGCGGGTGCTATGCACCAGTGCATCTGCCTGGTTCTTGGCCTCCGCCAACTCACGGCGCTTGGCGTCATCGGCCGCATTGGCCTCGGCATCTTTCACCATTTTCTGGATCTCATCTTCACTCAAACCAGAGTTGGCCTTAATCACAATCTTGTTCTCTTTGCCGGTGCCTTTGTCTTTTGCAGACACATGCAAAATACCGTTGGCATCAATGTCAAAGGTCACTTCAATCTGCGGCACGCCACGTGGCGCGGGTGGAATACCTTCCAGGTTAAATTCACCCAAACTCTTGTTGTCGTTGGCCATCTGGCGCTCACCCTGGAACACCTTGATGGTTACGGCAGGCTGGTTGTCATCCGCGGTTGAAAACACTTGGCTGAACTTGGTCGGGATGGTCGTGTTTTTCTCGATCATCTTGGTCATCACGCCGCCCATGGTTTCAATACCCAAAGACAACGGTGACACGTCCAGCAACAACACGTCTTTGCGATCACCACTCAATACGGAACCCTGAATTGCAGCACCAGCAGCCACGGCCTCATCGGGGTTTACGTCTTTGCGAGGCTCTTTGCCAAAGAAGTTTTTAACCGCTTCCTGTACTTTGGGCATGCGGGTCATACCGCCGACCAAAATAATGTCGTCAATTTGTGAAGTGGACACACCTGCATCTTTCAAGGCCATTTTCATGGGCTCAACTGTGCGGGCAATCAGGTCTTCAACCAGCGCTTCCAGCTTGGAGCGGCTCAGCTTGGTGGTCAGGTGCACGGGTGCGCCGTTGGCCATCGCAATGTAGGGCTCGTTGATTTCAGTTTGCTGTGAAGAAGACAATTCAATTTTCGCACGCTCGGCGGCAGCCTTGATACGCTGCAAAGCGATTGGGTCTTTCGACAAATCAACGCCATTGTTCTTTTTGAACTCGTCGATGATGTGGTCAATAATGCGCTGGTCAAAATCTTCACCGCCCAGGAAAGTGTCACCGTTGGTAGAGAGCACTTCAAACTGCTTCTCGCCGTCGATGTCGGCAATTTCAATGATCGACACGTCAAAGGTACCGCCGCCCAAGTCGTACACTGCAATCTTGCGGTCGCCTTTTTCAGCCTTGTCCATACCAAAAGCCAAAGCGGCTGCGGTAGGTTCGTTAATAATGCGCTTTACGTCCAGGCCGGCAATACGGCCGGCGTCTTTCGTCGCCTGGCGCTGGCTGTCATTGAAATAAGCCGGCACTGTAATCACGGCCTCGGTTACTTCTTCGCCCAAGTAGTCTTCCGCAGTTTTTTTCATTTTGCGCAGCACTTCGGCCGACACCTGTGGGGGCGCCAGTTTTTGATCGCGCACGCTAACCCATGCGTCGCCGTTGTCAGCTTTCATGATGGAAAAAGGCATCATATCGATGTCTTTCTGTACTTCGGCGTCTTCAAACTTGCGACCAATCAAACGCTTCACCGCATACAAGGTGTTTTTGGGGTTGGTCACGGCCTGGCGCTTGGCGGGTGCACCCACCAGAATTTCGCCATCTTCCATGTAGGCGATGATGGAAGGGGTTGTACGCGCACCTTCCGAGTTTTCGATCACTTTGTAACCACCGCCTTCAAATACCGCAACACAAGAATTGGTGGTACCCAAGTCAATGCCAATAATCTTTCCCATGAATTTCTCCGTGATTTCTAAATTCAGTAATATTCGGTTAAAGCTGATATGGGGCTAAAGCCCTTCAGTTCAAGGGGTTTTTCAACCCAGCTTCAAAAATTTATTGCGCCGCCTATTGTGCAACTGAGACCAAAGCGGGTCGCAACACACGGTCATTGATCAAATACCCCTTTTGCAACACCGCCACCACATGGTTGGGCGCAACAGCGGGCTCAACAGAGTCTCCCGGCACCATGGCCACCGCCTGGTGCTGATTGGGATTAAACTTTTCTCCCACGGGGTTAAGCACCATCACCCTGCCACGCTCAAATGCAGCTTCCAGTTGACGAAGGGTTGCAGCAACGCCGTCTTTCAATGCTTCCGGGGTCTGGTTTTCTACAGCCAGTGCCATTTCAAGACTGTCGCGAACGGGTACCAAGGATTCAGCAAACGATTCAATCGCGTACTTGTGTGCCTTGGCCACGTCTTCTTGAGTGCGGCGGCGCAGGTTTTCCATGTCGGCAGCCAGGCGCAAATACACCTCTCGGGATTTCTCCACCTCGTGGTGTGCATTTTCCAATGCTGCCTTCAGCACAGAGATTTCGTCTTGGGGCGCTTCTTGCTGAACAGCCTGTTCAGTCTCATTTTGGGTCTGCGCGCCTTGCTGCTGACCTTCTGGTGCCTGGGCAGACGTTTGTTCGTCCGTGGCCGGCTTTCCAGTGGGTTCTGACATGTCTTTTCCTCCATTAAAATTCAAAAGAGGCGACAGGCCTTTACCGGTCGCCCCTACTCTTGGCGGTAAATGAGGGCTTGAACGCGAAATTCAAGCCCAAAAAGTAGAAATACGCAGAATTACGCTGAATTGTTGGCAGAAACTTATTGCGCGCCCATTTCAAGCGCCAATTTTCGACTCTCGGCAAGTTCCTGTGCCATGGATTCTTCGTAACCCATGTCGACTGGCCAGCCCTGCATGTGCTGCGCGGTTATTTCGGACAGCATTGCCGCGGCCAGCTCGCTGTCATTCAGGCAGGCAATGTAATGAAACTCGCCTCCCCCCGCATGCTGAAAGTCTTCCCGGCCTTCCTGATTAATTTCCTCCAGCGTTTCAAGGCAATCGGCCATAAAACCTGGGCACATCACATCAATACGCTTGGTACCAGCCTGCCCCAAGGCTTCCAGGGTTTTATCGGTGTATGGCTCCAGCCATTTGGCTTTGCCAAATCGGCTTTGGAACGTAACCCTGTAATTGCCCTTTTGAAGCCCCAGTTCCTCGCCCAGTAAGCGCGCAGTTTTGTAACACTCGCAATGGTAAGGGTCGCCCTTGAGCAAGGTCATTTCAGGCACACCGTGAAAACTGAACAACAGCACATCACCCTGATCAAAATTCGGGCGCCCATTGACTTGCCAGTGCTTACGCACGCTCTCAGCCAGGGCATGGATATAAGCCGGGTGATCGTGATAGTGCTTCACCAAACGTAATTCGGGAATGTTGCGCACCGGCTTGGCCCAGTCAAACACCGCATCAAACACCGACGCAGTAGTAGCCGCCGCATATTGAGGATACAGAGGAAACACCAGCACACGGTCATAACCATCTTTGCGAAGCTGATCCATTCGACTGGCCACTGAGGGGTTGCCATAACGCATCGCCAAATCAACACGAACATCCCAGCGCCGGGCCTTGAAAGCCTCGCTAAGCACCTTGACCTGCCTTTTGCCAATCGCCAACAACGGAGAACCCTCATCGGTCCACACGGTGGCGTACTTGGCTGCGGATTTTTTGGGGCGGATCTGCAGAATGATGCCGTTCAAGATGATCCACCAGATCAATTTTGGAATTTCGACCACACGCGGATCTGACAAAAACTCTTTCAGATAACGCCGAAGCGATGGTGTGTCTGCATTGTCTGGAGTGCCAAGGTTAACAAGCAAAACAGCTGTTTTCTGGGGCGTGCCGTGACGAAAAGGGGCTTCGGTGCGCATGGATACTACCTAATGAACAACAAGCCTGAAAGTATACCCAAAGCTGACTGCCGGGGTGGCTCACCCTACTCCGGATCCGACAAAGCCGAAGAAACCAGCTTCGATGTGATATCCACAATCGGAATCAACCGCTCGTAGGCCATGCGTGTAGGGCCAATCACGCCCAGAGTGCCAACCACCTCACCGTTCACATGGTAAGGCGCCGAGATCACGCTCATCTCCTCCATGGGCACCAGGCTAGAATCACCACCGATGAAAATTTGCACACCTTCGGCCCTGTTGGAGCTTTCAAGCAGGCGCAACAACGCAGTGCGTTGTTCAAACACACCGAACATTTTTTTCAGTCGCTCCATGTCCGTCGACAAATCCGACACATCCAGCAGTTTTCGTTCTCCCGACAACAGCACCCCATCGGCCTGACTTTCCTCCGCCTCTGTACCCGCATTCACGGCAGCTTGCATCAATTTGCTAATATCCTGGCTAATTTGGTGGAGCTCTTCCGACAACCTCTGTTTGGCCTGCTGAAAACTCAAACCTGCAAAATGCTGGTTGAAGAAATTCGCCGCCATGGTCAATTCGCTTTGTGTGTAAGGCTTCTCGACAATCAATATTCTGTTTTGAACATCCCCGTCGGGTGTCACGATAATCAGCAACACCTTTCTATCCGACAAACTTAAAAATTCCACGTGTCGAAACAAAGCCGCCTTTTTCGGCGCTGTAATCACCCCGGCAAAAGAGGACAAACTGGAAAGCAAGTTCACTGCCTTGTTTAAAACACGGTTAGGGTCCTCACGTAGAATTCCTCCGCTTAGGGCGGATTGCACATCGATTGCCAAAGGTTTTACGGTAAGCAGAGAGTCAACAAACATGCGATACCCCTGAGGCGTGGGCACTCGACCCGCCGAAGTGTGGGGCGATACCACCAGGCGCAGTTCTTCAAGGTCCGCCATCACGTTTCGAATAGTGGCCGGACTCAAATCCAGCGTCGAATACTTGGACAAAGCCCTCGAACCCACCGGGTTGCCCTCTGTGATGTACCTTTCAACCAATGTTTTCAATATGGAACGGGCGCGTTCGTCTATCATCAATGTCACTTCAAATGCGTGTTGCGATACGATTGGGCTTAGGATTAACACCAAGGCTTCACTTTACGACAAAAACAGGGAATCAAGAATGCCGAAACAGAAAGGGATGTGCATTGCTGTGTTTGCCAAACATGGCGCCTCCCCAAAACAGGCCATTTGGCGAAGTGTGGTTGACCTACTGGCCGCCAACGCCTTCCATGTGCTGGTGTGCGATTCCATGTTGAGCAGCGGTTCTTCGAGAAAATCAAAACCTGAATGTGATGAAGCCAACTTTGAATTTGCCAATTTGGCCCTGATCAAAAAAAAGGCGAAAATTGCGGTCATCATTGGTGGCGACGGCACTTTTCTGGGCACAGCCCGAGAATTAGCCGACTGCAACATTCCCTTGATCGGCATTAATCAGGGCCGTCTGGGATTTCTCACCGACATTCGCCTCGACGACATCAACCCCACCCTGATCGACACCATCAACGGTCAATCGGTCTCGGAAAACCGGGCTTACCTTGAGGGTCAAATTTTGCGACAAGGCAAAGTGGTGGAAAATCACATTGCCTTAAATGACATCGTGATCAGCCGCGGTATCGTGGGCGGCATGGTTGAACTGCGTGTAGAAGTTGATGGTACATTTATGTACGACCTGCGTGCGGACGGCCTGATTGTGTCAACCCCCACGGGATCAACAGCCTACGCGCTTTCTGCCGATGGGCCAATTCTGCACCCAAGCCTTGCAGGCCTTTTGATTGTGCCTGTTGCGCCCCATGCGTTGACCAACCGGCCAATCGCCCTGCCCCAACACAGCACAATTGATATTTTTGTAACTGGCGGCAAGCAGACCGGCGTGCACTTTGACATGCAGTTCAATGGCCGCGCCAAAGTGGGTGATCAAATACGGATCAAGGTGTCACCACACCCTATCCAGCTTTTGCACCCGGCACGATATGATTACTTCGCCATGTTAAGGCAAAAATTGCACTGGAGTGCAAGCCCCACGGAAGCCCCCCACAAAACTCGAGGACTCAGAGACAGCGGCCATGCTAAGTAGTTTGACCATTCAAGATTTCGTTATTGTCGATAAACTCGATTTGCATTTCGCCCCAGGCATGTCGGTGTTGTCCGGAGAAACTGGCGCGGGCAAGTCCATTTTGATTGATGCGCTGTCGCTGTGCTTGGGCGCGCGAGCCGATGCATCGCAAGTTCGGGAAGGTTGCGAACGCGCCAATATCACAGCGGTATTCGAGTTGAACCCTGCGGCCAAAGCCATTCTCGATGAACAATCTATTGACTGCAGCGAGGGCGAAATGCACCTTCGCCGGGCCATTGAATCGAATGGCAGGTCAAAAGCCTACATCAACGGGACGCCGGTGCCTGCCAGCACGCTAAAAGAATTGTCTGAAACATTGATCGACATTCACGGGCAACACGCGTTTCAAACGCTTGCAAAGCCTGGGGAGCAACTGCGCTTGCTGGACGACTTCGGCCAACACGGCGACCTTGTCCAGGCCACTACCCAAATTTACTCCCGATTGAAAAATGCGGAAAAATCCCTGAAACAGGCCCAAAGCAGCCAGGAAGACCGGGCAGCGCGCCTTGAAAATTTGCAATGGAAACTGGACTCACTGAGCAAAGTGGCACCGAAGGCTGGCGAATGGGAAACCCTGAGCAGCGACTTCGACCGCTTAAGCCATGGCGCAGAATTGATTGAGGGCACGCAACACGCAAGTGATGTGCTATCGCAAAATGAAAATGCCCTGCTTGACCAACTTACCCAGGTCATTGAAAAGCTTAGCCACTTAAGTACCCGGGACCCAGCGCTTGAAGGCGTGGTCAAAACACTGTCTGAGGGCGAAATATTAATTCGGGAAGCCAGCTACGATTTGGGCAATTACCTGAAACACAGCGACCTGGACCCAGACACACTGGCTGAAGTGGAAGCACGCATGTCGCTTTGGCATGAAACCGCCCGCAAACTGCGCATTCAGCCGGAAACACTGCACACGGAAATGGAAAGTGTACAAGCCGAAATCAAGGGGCTTGAGGAAGGTTTCGATGTAGAAAAGCTGCAGAAGGAACTGGCTGCCGCGCGGCAAGCTTATGAAACACAAGCCGATCTGCTTAGTACAGCGCGCAAAAAAGCTGCTCTGGCTTTGTCGAAACGCGTGACTGAATCCATGCAAACACTCAGCATGCAAGGTGGCGTTTTCGTAGTTGATGTGGCCAAAGGTGAGCCCTCTGCCAAAGGCAGCGACAACATTGAATTCCGCGTGGCCGGGCACCCGGGCGTTACACCCCAAGCCATTCAGAAAGTGGCCTCAGGTGGCGAACTTGCGCGTATCAGCCTGGCGATTACGGTGAATACCGTTGAAAGTACACCTGTACCCACCCTGATCTTCGATGAGGTGGACAGCGGCATTGGTGGCGCCGTTGCAGAAACCGTAGGGCGTTACCTTCGCCTGTTGGCCTCGAACAAACAAGTGCTTTGCGTAACCCACCTGCCTCAGGTGGCCGCACAGGGCCACAACCATTTTCAGGTCAGCAAAGACATTTCAGCGCAAACCACGCGCTCAAAGATTGTGCAACTTGAGGCCAAAGCCCGGGTGGAAGAAATCGCAAGAATGCTGGGCGGACAAGTGATCACCGAGGCCACGCGCACTGCGGCGCATGAAATGATTGCCTCGGCCAACGGTTAACTTCACTGGCGGGTGTGCTTTACCAAGGCCTGATTATTTGCGCCTGTTCTCACAATCTTTCTTGGTACATGAACCGTAAAGAGAAAGTGCATGATCGTGAAGTTCAAACCCACGGTCTTTGGCAATCATCTTTTGGCGACGCTCAATTTCCTCGTCAAAAAACTCCACTACTTTGCCGCACTGCACGCACACCAAATGGTCGTGGTGAGCGCCTTCATTCAACTCAAACACCGACTTGCCCGTCTCAAAGTGCTGGCGAGCCAGTAAACCGGCTTGTTCAAATTGCGTTAAAACCCGGTAAACCGTGGCCAGACCGATGTCCAGGTCTTCTTGCAGCAGCAGTTTGTAAACGTCTTCAGCACTCAGGTGACGATGTTGCCCGCTCTGGAACAATTCCAGAATTTTCATTCGCGGCAGCGTTGCCTTTAAACCAATGCTTTTGAGATCCGTTGCTGTAGTCATGAGTTTGGTACCATTTTGAGGCTTAATCGAGTTCAAGTAGCTTATGATAACGCCTTTGCAGGACATGTTAGCGCACCGAATAAGGTACTCTGTTCCCACTTCACATGCGAATTCACAAAACAATGCGTATTTTACGACTGAATTTGATTCTTTGCTCGGCCATGGCCCTAGGGGTTTCCGCGTGTTCAATCATTCCGGACAACTACGTCCCCTCTTTCGTCAAACCCTACAAGTTTGATATTCAGCAGGGTAACTTCATTACCCAGCAAGACGTGGCCAAACTGCAAGTGGGCATGACTAAAGAGCAGGTGCGCTTTATTCTGGGCACACCCTTGTTGAATGACGCCTTCCACGCCAACCGCTGGGACTACGTTTACCGTTTGATGCGCGCTGGTGGACAGACCACACAATCACGTTACACCGTGATTTTCGAGAATGAACGAGTGGCCCGCCATGGTGGTGAAAACCTGCCTGCCAGCCCAACCGATTTGTTGGGCCCAGACAGCACCACCAAAGTGCCGACGGAACCCTTGCCCTCGGAAAAACCAGCCGAAGACATCAAGGATTCTGAATCTGCAGTGGGCGGCACAGAACGCGCACCCGTACTTAAATAAATAGCCATGACCAAGCCAATTCAAATCGCAATTGCCGGCGCCAGTGGGCGCATGGGCAAAACATTGATCGAAGCCATTTTGAACCACCCCGACTGCGAACTCGCCGGTGCTTTTGATCAAGCTGGTTCACCCAGCATTGGTCGAGATGCTGGCGACTTCATGGGTATTTCATCGGGAGTACTGGTTACCGACAATGAGGACACCGCCCTCGTCAATGCCGATGTGTTAATCGACTTCACCCGCCCCGAGGGCACTTTGCACCACTTGGCCTTGTGCGAGAAACACGGCGTGAAGGCCGTGATTGGCACCACAGGGTTCGAACCGAAACAACTGGAAGCGCTGAAAAAAGCATCCGAGAAAGTGGCCATGGTGTGGTCTCCCAATATGGCGGTTGGCGTAAACGCCACATTCAAACTGCTGGAAGTGGCTGCAAAAATTTTGTCACAAGGCTACGACATCGAAGTCATCGAAGCCCACCACAGCAAAAAAGTAGATGCCCCTTCGGGCACTGCATTGCGCATGGGCGAAGTGGTTGCCAAGGGCCTGGGGGTTGATCTTCAAGACGTAGGCGTTTTCGCCCGGGAAGGCATTACCGGCGAGCGCAAGGCCGGCACCATCGGCTTCTCGACCATTCGTGGTGGCGATATTGTGGGCGACCACACTGTACTATTTGCCGGCATTGGCGAGCGTATTGAAATTACGCACAAATCTTCAAGTCGCATGACTTATGCACAAGGCTCAATTCGGGCAGCCCAGTTTTTGATTGGTCATGAAAAAGGTTTGTTTGACATGCAAGACGTGTTGGGCTTGAAAACTTTGTTTTAACCTAAAGCGAAACTGTAGTAGATTGCCGTAAGCAACTGTATAGTCAAGTTAAAATACCAACAACAGCAACCCTCGGGAACTATTACCCGAAGATGGAGCCAGCCAATGACGCAATCACTGCTTGCGAAACTCGACGAACTTCAAGTCAAAGTGTCCAGCCTAGCCAAAGCCCTTGAGCAGAGCCGCTTCGACAACAAGTCGGCCAAGGAACAAATTGAAGCCCTGCGCCGAGAAAATGAATTGCTTCACAAAAAAGTGAATCATGCACAAGGTCAAATCAACCAAATGCTGAATCAATGGTTCCCTGAACTTGAATTGAACTCGGAGGAATAATTGGAAGCACTTGACGTAAAAATCATGGGCCGGGAATTCCGCATTGCCTGCAAGCCCGAAGAACGCGCAGCCTTGCAGCAAGCTGTCAATATTGTAGAAACAAAAATGTCTAGCATCCGCAACACTGGTAAGGTGGTCGGGCTTGATAAAATCGCAGTCATGGCGGCCTTACAAATCGCGCATGAATCGCTCGTTGGTAGTAACCCTTCCAACCCTGTTTTAGGACTGGACATTGAGACGATTGAGCGTAAAATCGAGGCTATCGAACAAATGGTTGATGGCAGCCTGAACAATGCGGCTGCTGGCAAGCCCAAGAATGCCGACTTGTTCGAATAAAGAATTTTGTTTTATCTCTGCCGTGTCTGTATTGGTCAGTATTCCGTGAACCAATATCTGTGATCCCGGTTGCGGACTTTTCAGGGTCGGTGTGATTCCCTCTTTGTCAGGGAAACCTAAAGACCCTAATACTGCGACCCACTTGAACCTTAGGTTCAGGGATCGGGCCAGTATGGCATCGGCAGAGACCCCCACACCGGGGCGATTGAACCTATGTTCAGTCGCCTCTTTTTTTATTCTGTCCAGATTCAAACCAAAAAAAATTTAATCACCATGTTCGATCCGGTTTTTATAGTTTCACTGCTTGTTTTGGGTGTAGTCAGCGGCGTGTTGGCTGGCTTGTTGGGCATTGGTGGCGGCATGCTGCTGGTGCCCTTTCTCACTTTCCTGATGGTTAGCCAGGGCGTGCCCGTCGAGCATGTGGTGCACTCCTCCATTGCCACCTCACTGGCCATCATCATGTTTACCAGCATTTCGAGCATGCGTGCTCACCACAAGGCTGGCGCGGTGCGGTGGGACATCGTGAAGTTCCTCACCCCAGGTATTCTCATCGGTGGGTTTATTGGATCGAAAGTGGTGTCTTACTTACCTACCAAAGAACTGGCCTTGGTATTCGGTGCTTTTGTTATTTTTTCCGCTTACCAAATGTATGCCGACAAGAAACCCAAACCAAGCCGCACTTTGCCGGGAAAAGCAGGTCTTGCGGCTGTGGGTGGCGTAATTGGAGCAGCCTCGGCAATTGTAGGCGCCGGAGGTGGGTTTCTGTCGGTGCCCTTCATGGTGTGGAGCAACATCAACCTGCGCAATGCGGTGGCAACATCAGCTGCCTTGGGTTTTCCGATTGCCGTGTTTTCAAGTGCCGCTTACGTAATCAACGGACAACACTTGCAAGGCATGCCAGCTGGGTCCCTAGGCTATGTTTATTTGCCCGCTGTGGCCTGCGTGGCAGTGATGAGCGTGCTATTTGCCCCTTATGGTGCAAAACTGGCGCACACCCTGCCTGTCAAAAAGATCAAGCGCATTTTTGCACTGCTGCTGGCTTTCATTGCCATGTCCATGATTTACAAAGCAGTTACCGGCTTCTAATTCATTATCACTTGCTACGTTTGCTGCCCTTGCCGACCTTGGCCTGGGCGGCCTCCAGCGCAATCATGGTTTCAAGCCCTGTGGGCTTGTTTCGTGACCAGGCCAACAAGGCAAATCCACCCAGAATCATGGGCACGCACAACCATTGCCCCATCGACAATCCCAGAGAAAGCGTACCCAAAAAGCGGTCTGGCTCGCGGGCATACTCCACCACAAAACGGGCGGCACCATAGCCAATCAAAAACCAGGCTGACACTGCCGCACGCGGGCGTGGCTTGCTGGCAAACCACCAAAGCCCAATGAACAAGGCAATACCTTCCAAACTCATTTGGTAAAGCTGTGATGGGTGGCGTGCAATTGCATCGCCCGCCTGCGGAAACACAACCCCCCACCAGCCATCGGTCGGGCGCCCCCACAACTCACCATTGATAAAGTTGCCAAGACGACCCAAGGCCAATCCGATTGGAACAGCGGGCGCCACAAAATCCATCACATCAAAAAACTTCCAGTCTTTGTACCTGCCGTAAATAAAACACACCAGCAACACGCCGAGAAACCCACCATGAAAAGACATTCCGCCTTCCCAAATTGCGAGAATTTCGCCAGGGTTGGCCATGTAGTAGTCAGGCTTGTAAAAAAACACATAGCCCAATCGACCACCCAGAATGACACCCAAAACCGCCCAGGTCAGCATATTGTCCACATCGGACATTTTGATGGCCGGGAACAAATGCAAGCGGCGCTTGGCGAGCATGATGAAGGCAACAAAAGCCAACAAATACATCAAACCGTACCAGCGAATGGCCACAGGGCCGATCGAAATGGCAATGGGATCGAATTCAGGATGTACAAACATGGAAAACCCGGAATGTGAAAAACCGTTCAATTGTACTGCCCTAGGGACTACCCTTTGATGAATGAAGGTCTTCCTGCGCCCAGCGGAGCATCATAAAATGGTAAATTCTCGTTTTGAATCCAATTCCACCTGCGAGCTTTTGCAATGAGCATCAATCGACGTTCCAAGAACATCACCCAGGGCGTGGCCCGTTCGCCCAACCGCGCGATGTACTTCGCCATGGGTTACAAAGACGAAGACTTCAACAACCCCATGATTGGTATTGCCAACGGTCATTCCACTATCACGCCTTGCAACAGCGGCTTGCAGCCTTTGGCCGATGCGGCAGTGAAAGCGGTGAAAGAAGCTGGCGGTAATCCACAAATCTTTGGTACCCCTACCATTTCTGATGGCATGAGCATGGGCACTGAGGGGATGAAGTATTCACTGGTGAGTCGCGAAGTGATTGCTGACTGCATCGAAACTGCGGTGCAAGGCCAGTGGATGGACGGCGTTCTGGTCATCGGTGGCTGCGACAAGAACATGCCTGGTGGCATGATCGGCATGGCTCGCATGAATGTACCCGGCATTTACGTGTACGGCGGTACCATCAAACCTGGACGTTACAAGGGCAAAGACCTGACTATTGTGTCTGCCTTTGAGGCCGTGGGCGAATTCACTGCTGGCCGCATGAGCGAAGAAGATTTCAAGGGCATCGAGAAGAATGCATGCCCAAGTTCTGGTTCTTGTGGCGGCATGTACACTGCCAACACCATGAGCTCGGCATTCGAGGCATTGGGCATGAGCCTGCCCTACTCCAGCACCATGTCAAATATCGATGCGGAAAAGGTCACTTCGACTGAAGAATCAGCTCGCGTGCTGATCGAAGCGGTGCGCAACGACCTGAAGCCCCGCGACATCATTACCAAAAAGTCGATTGAAAATGCAGTGGCTGTGCTGATGGCCACTGGCGGATCGACCAATGCTGTGCTGCACTTCCTGGCCATCGCCAAGGCAGCGAATGTGGCCTGGAGCTACGAGGACTTCGAACGCGTGCGCCTGCGTACCCCCGTCATTTGCAATTTGAAGCCTTCTGGTCAGTATGTTGCAACCGACCTGCACGACGCGGGTGGTATTCCACAAGTCATGAAGATTTTGCTGGACGCCGGCCTGCTGCACGGCGATTGCATCACGATTACCGGCAAAACGATTGCTGAAACACTGGCAGATATTCCGTCGGTGCCCCGTGCAGATCAAAACGTGATCATGCCCATCGAGAAAGCCCTGTACAAGCAAGGTCACCTGGCGATTTTGAAAGGCAACCTGGCGCCCGAAGGTGCTGTGGCCAAGATTACCGGCTTGAAGAACCCTGTGATTACCGGCCCAGCCAAGGTATTTGACGACGAACAAAGCGCGATGGACGCAATTTTGGGCGACAAAATCAAAGACGGCGATGTGATTATTCTTCGCTATCTGGGCCCCAAAGGCGGCCCAGGCATGCCCGAAATGCTTGCCCCAACCTCGGCAATTATTGGCAAAGGTCTTGGCGAAACAGTAGGCCTGATTACCGACGGTCGTTTCTCCGGCGGTACCTGGGGTATGGTGGTAGGCCACGTGGCACCGGAGGCTTACGTTGGTGGCCCAATTGCACTGATCAAGGAAGGCGATTCCATCACTATGGATGCGCACCAGAAATTGTTGCAGATCAATGTTAGCGACGAAGAATTGGCAAAGCGCCGTGAAAGCTGGGTAAAACCCAAACCACGTTACACCACGGGTGTACTGGCCAAATTCGCAGCCTTGGCCAGCAGCGCCAGCAAAGGTGCCGTCACCGATGGTGATCTCGACCTGTAAACTTGCAAACGCTTACCTAAAAGGAAAACCCCGGCGCTGGCGTCGGGGTTTTTTGTTTTGAAAATGTCGAATGCGTGCCTCTAGCTGGCGCTTTCTAAACTGCTGTCGGCGAACATCCAGACCAAGCCAGGGTTCAAAAAGTTCAAACCAGCAAATGGCCATGAGGAAGGGCAAAGCAATGGAGAACCACTCCCAATTGCTTACGGGATGAACACCGCCTAGTTTCATTGTGAGCAAAAGGATGCCCAGAAGGATAAAAATCATGCTGTTTCACATGACAAACAACTGCGTTGTCTGCCAAAATGACGCCCGAGACGTTATTAATGTGATAACTGTAACAAAGTGAGGAGTTCAGTATGATCAAGCAAATGGGTGTCTTGGCGATTGCAGCCACCATGGTTGCTCTACCGTTGTCAGCCAGCGCCGACGAAGCATTGGCCAAGAGCAAAGCCTGCTTGGCCTGCCATCAGGTTCAGAAAAAAGTAGTTGGTCCGGCTTTTAAAGACGTTGCCGCCAAGTACAAAGGTCAAGCAGGTGCAGAAGCAATGCTGGCCGGCAAAATCAAGAACGGTACCAAAGGCGTTTGGGGTCCTGTTCCCATGCCTGCTCAAAACGTGACCGAAGACGAAGCCAAGAAATTGGCCGCCTGGGTACTGGCGCTGTAATTAGTTTGCAAGCAATTCAAAAAGCCAAGGTGTTGCGCCTTGGCTTTTTTTCATTCCAGATTAACCATCAAGACCCGTCAAACTGAATGTTCTGCTTTTTCACCAAAGCGTGCATTCGTTCCATTTCCTGCCTGATTTCAGCAGCATGTTGAGCAGGTGTGTTTCCCACAGGCTCTGCACCGCTGGCCCGCAGGCGTTCCTGAACTTCAGGTAGCTTGAGAACTTTCACTGTGGCGGCGTTCAACTTTTGAACAATGAAATCGGGAGTGGCAGCAGGTGCAACCAACCCATACCAAACTGGTTCATTCACTGCCGTTAATCCCAACTCTTTAAAGGTGGGTACATTCGGAAGTGATTCAAGCCGGTTAGGCCAGGCCACAGCCAAGGCGCGCAAGCGATCTGCCTTGATGTGCGACATGGATGAAGGCAGATTGTCGAACATCATGTCCACAGACCCGCCCAGCAGGTCATTCAGTGCAGGGCCGGCACCGCGATACGGCACATGCAAAATATCAGTGCCTGTTTCAACCTTGAACTGCTCACCCACCATTTGCTGAATACTGCACTGCCCTGATGTTGCAAAACTCAACTTGCCCGGGTTCTTTTTCACATGCGTCAAAAACTGTTTGAAGTCTTGCGCGGGAAACTTTGGATTCACAGTCAAAACATTCGGAGAACCCGCCATATTGGTAATAGCCTTGAAATCTTTGACCGGGTTGTAGGGCACTTTCGGGTTGCAGGCCGAGATTACCGCATGTGTTGACAGTGTAGACACACCCAAGGTGTACCCATCGGGTGCTGCCTTGGCCACCAGGCCAGCACCAATGCTGCCACCGCCGCCACCGCGGTTGTCGACGATCACAGATTGTCCCAGTTCTTTACCCAACTTGTCCGCCACAATTCTGGCAACAATGTCAGTAGTTCCTCCCGCCGCAAACGGCACTACCAGTGTGATAGTTTTGCTGGGGTAATTGTCAGCGATGGCTGAGCCTGTTGCACAGGTCAGCAGCATTGCAGTGAATAGTGTTTTTTTGATACCGCAGAAAATCATTCATCATCTCCACTTGTTATTGGCCACAACCTGAGGCGGTTGTGGCTCAACACTTAAGTGGTGGATGATCAACAGAAGTTCGTGACTGTTAAAAATTAATACTGATTAAATTTACAAAGTAAAAATGTACCCCCCATCGGTCCAACACTGCTGGATCAATTCACTACCTTGACCGGAAACTTTCCTTGAGGGCCATAAGAATTCAATGTCACCGCAGCATTCAGCACATCACCGACTTCATCAAATGCAATAGTCCCGATCACTCCCTCGTGCCGAATCTCTTTCAACTTCGGGAGATACTTTTTTGGGTCTGCTGACTTTGCATTTTTCATGGCCATGCCCATGGTCATGACTGCATCGTATACAAAAGGCGCATAAACCTGAATGTCCGCCTTGAACTGGGCTTTGAATCGTTTCTCGAATGCGGGTCCGCCCGGCATTTTGCTCAAGGCCATACCGCCCTCGGCGCAAAGCACATTCGAGCCCACATTGTCTCCGCCCAAACGCATCAATTCCGTTGTACAAATACCGTCACCGCCAATCAGCTTTGCCTTGATACCCAATTGCTTCATCTGGCGCAGCATTGGGCCTGCCTGTGCGTCCATACCCCCGTAAAACACCAGGTCAGGATTCACACGCTTGACCGAGGTCAAGATGGCCGCAAAGTCAGTGGCCTTGTCATTGGTGTAGTGGCGCTCCAGCACCTTCACGCCTTTGGCTTCAAGCTGCTTCGTAAAAATATCAGCCAATGGCTGTCCATAACCGGTGCGGTCATCAATGACCACCACCCGCTTCACTTTCATTTCATCGACGGCATACTTGGCCAAGGCAACGCCCAACACGCCATCGTGCGCAATCACTCTGAACACCGACTCAAACCCTTGCTTTGTTACTTTGGGTGTGGTGGCTGAAGGTGTAATTTGGGGAATTCCGCAGTCATAATAAATACGGGATGCGGGAATGGTGGTGCCGCTGTTCAAGTGCCCTACAATGCCGTTTACTTTCATGTCACACAATTTTTGCGCCACGATCGCACCAGTTTTTGGGTCAGCGGCATCGTCTTCTGCAACCAGCTGAAACTTGGCGGTGCCACCATCCACCTGAATTTTCATTTTATTCAAATCGTCGATCGCCAACCTGGCGCCAGATTCATTGTCTTTGCCGTAGTGGGCCTGTGGTCCCGAGAGCGGGGCAATGTGCCCTATCTTGACCAACACGTCCTTGGCGTGGACAGCACCGCCTGCCAAAGTCATCAACACCGGTACGCACAACAATGAATGTTTTAAATACCGGAAACGGGAAAGGTTCATGGCCACCTCCAACTTGTTTTTATGATTAATTCCATCAATGTAGCATCTAAACCGGGAATGGGTTCAGCTGTCAATTAACTGACTTCTTTCTGAAGAAATACGCGAAACCCAAACCCAATTTGCTCTATTCTTTTTCCGACAACCCTTATCTCAATCGCATTGGCGTACATGGATATATTTGCTCAACAACTGATCAACGGCTTGGTACTTGGCAGTATTTATGCCTTGGTGGCACTCGGGTACACGATGGTGTATGGCGTGTTGGGTTTGATCAATTTCGCCCATGGCGAAGTGGTTATGATCGGTGCCATGGTGGCCTTTAGCGCCATCACTTTGTTTATGGGTGTTTTCCCGGAAACTCCGGGCTGGATTCTTTTCCTGGTGGGTGTGCTGTGCGCTGTGCCTGTGTGCATGCTGGTCAGTTTCTCAATTGAACGCTTGGCCTATCGCCCCTTGCGAAATGCACCCCGGCTTGCACCCTTGATTTCGGCTATCGGCGTTTCAATCATTTTGCAAACCTTGGCCATGATCATTTGGGGGCGCAATTACCTCATCTTTCCGGCCACCTTGCCCACAGACCCGATTGTGTTGTACACCTTTGCCCCAGTCCTCGATAACGACTACGAAAGAATTGTATCCATCACACCGGTACAACTTCTAATTGTGGTGGTATCGGCTGCACTCATGTTTGGCCTTACTTACACAGTGAACAAAACCCGCTTGGGAAAAGCCATGCGCGCCACCTCTGAAAATCCCCAATTGGCAGGTCTCATGGGTATCAATGCCAATTCAGTGATCGCCGCTACATTTGTGATCGGAGCGGCTTTGGCCGGAGTGGCCGGGGTCATGGTGGCCGCCAACTATTCAGTGGCCCATTTTTACATGGGCTTTTTACCCGGTTTGAAAGCCTTTACTGCCGCCGTACTTGGCGGTATCGGCAACATTTACGGTGCCATGTTGGGCGGCCTGCTTTTAGGCATTGTCGAAAGCCTGGGGGCTGGTTATCTGGGCCAATTGACCGGTGGTTTTTTGGGCTCGCACTATCAGGATATTTTTGCCTTCGCCGTATTGATTTTGGTGCTTACTCTTCGGCCATCTGGTCTGTTGGGTGAAAGGGTGTCGGACCGCGCATGAACAAACTTGCCAACCGCCATCA
Organism: Limnobacter sp. UBA7229; assembly: GCF_002473065.1. Lineage (NCBI taxonomy): Bacteria > Pseudomonadati > Pseudomonadota > Betaproteobacteria > Burkholderiales > Burkholderiaceae > Limnobacter > Limnobacter sp. UBA7229. The sequence goes on from NZ_DKTN01000003.1 coordinate 179,205, forward strand.
ACAAATTATCGGCTTCCTGCTCGTTGCCATCGCATTGGCTGCCCTTCCCTGGGTTGCAGGCTTGATTGGCAACAGCTGGGTTCGAATTTTGAACATCGCCTTGCTGTACGTCATGCTTGCGCTGGGGCTCAATATTGTCGTGGGTTTCGCCGGTTTACTCGATCTGGGTTACATCGCCTTTTACGCGGTGGGCGCTTATGTTTACGGTTTGTTGGCATCTCCACACTTAACGGACAATTTTGAAACCATCGCAGCCCTGTTCCCCGATGGCCTGCATCTTTCAATTTGGTTAATGATTCCACTGGGAGCACTAACCGCTGCGCTATTCGGCGTGTTGCTGGGTGCACCCACCCTTCGGCTACGGGGCGACTATCTCGCCATTGTTACCCTGGGTTTCGGTGAAATCATTCGCCTGTTTTTAAACAATCTGAATGCACCAGTCAATATCACCAACGGCCCCCAAGGCATCAACATGATTGAGCCCGTTCAAATTGCGGGGGTTCGTTTTTCACGCACTGTCGATTTGTTCGGCATCGAGGTGCCTGCGCTCCACCTTTACTACTATTTGTTTCTGGCGCTTACCCTGCTTATCATCTTGGTGTGTATGCGCCTGCAAAACAGCCGAATCGGCCGCGCATGGACCGCAATACGTGACGACGAAATTGCGGCAAAATCCATGGGAATCAACACCCGCAACATGAAACTGCTGGCCTTTGCCCTGGGTGCCTCTTTTGGCGGCGTAGCAGGTGCCATGTTCTCTGCATTTCAGGGCTTTGTCAGCCCAGAGTCCTTCGGCCTGATGGAATCAATCATCGTACTTTGCATGGTGGTACTAGGGGGCATGGGTCACGTTCCCGGCGTCATTTTGGGCGCACTTTTACTGGCAGGTTTTCCGGAAATGCTGCGGCAAGTGGTTACACCCGTTCAAGAGTTTTTATTTGGTACTGTGCTGGTGGATGCAGAAATACTTCGCTCCCTCATCTACGGACTCACCATGGTGCTGGTGATGCTGTATCGCCCCAATGGGCTTTGGCCACAACGCAAATGAACGCTCCCTTGTTTAGCGCCTCCAACCTGAGAAAAAGCTTCGGCGGTATTGCTGCCGTGGATGATGTCAGCCTGTGTATTCAGGCTGGGCAAGTGATCGGGCTGATTGGCCCGAATGGCGCAGGCAAAACCACCTGTTTTAATTTGATCACCGGTTTGTACACACCCGATGCCGGGCAACTCGCATTCAAGGGCAAGCCCTACAAACCTGCTTCGCCCCACCATGTTGCGCAAATGGGTTTGGCCCGCACCTTTCAAAATATTCGTTTGTTCAAAAGTATGACAGCGCTTGAAAATGTGGCAGTGGGCATGCACGGCAAAACCAGTCAGGGTGTATTGGGCGCCATACTTCGTACCCCAGCACAACGCCGCGAGGAAATAAAGGTTCAGCAGCAAGCCATGCATTGGTTACATTACGTGGGCATTGGCGCCCACAGCAATCACCTGGCCGGGCAGCTTTCCTATGGCGATCAGCGACGCCTTGAAATAGCACGCGCACTGGCCAGCGAACCCGCCCTGCTTGCCCTGGACGAACCCGCTGCCGGCATGAATGCCACCGAAAAATTAAAGCTGCGCGAGTTGCTGCTTCAAATTCGACATGATGGCAAATCAATACTGCTGATTGAACACGATGTCAAACTGGTGATGGGTATTTGTGACGAGGTTACCGTGCTGGACTATGGCAAAGTAATCGCCCAAGGCACCCCCACACAAGTTCAGCAATCCCCCGCCGTCATTGAAGCTTATCTCGGGGGGCTGCACCATGCTGAATCCCGTGAGTAACAACATGCTGAACATTCAAGGGCTGACTGTCGCCTACGGCGGAATTCAGGCTGTGAAGGGTTTGAGTTTTCAGGTGCATGCGGGTGAACTGGTGTGCTTGATTGGCTGCAATGGTGCGGGTAAAACTTCAACCATGAAAGCCATTGCAGGCTTGTTGCCTTTTGAAGCGCATGCAGCAACCTTCAAAGATGCAATCGACCTGACTGCCCTGCCTGCGCATGAAAGGCTACCAAACGGCCTGGCTTTGGTACCCGAGGGGCGCGGAATTTTCAGCCGCATGACCGTGCTTGAAAATCTTGAATTGGGTGCAAATGCTCGCTTGCAAGCTGGTTGCCCACAATCCGAGATTCACGCTGATCTCGAAAAAATGCTGATGCTGTTTCCGCGCATCAAAGAAAGGCTGAAGCAATCCGCCGGGACATTGAGCGGTGGAGAACAACAGATGTTGGCCATGGCACGCGCCCTGATGGGCAAACCCGATTTGCTGCTGCTGGACGAACCCAGTATGGGATTGGCCCCAATGATGGTCGAAAAAATTTTTGAAGTAATACAACAGGTGCACCGAGATGGCATGACTATCTTGCTGGTGGAGCAAAATGCGCACATTGCCCTGCAACTGGCCAACCGTGCCTATGTAATGGACTCTGGTTTGATTGATTACGAAGGCAAGGCCTGTGAACTGATCAACGACCCGAGAATTCGCGAAACTTATTTGGGGCAGGTGTCGCCATAAAGCGTACTTCGCCTATCAGGCATCTGCCATTGAGGTGAAAGAGTCTGCAAAAAACTCGTCCTCGGGCAAGCCACACTGAGCGGTGAAATCACGCTGCGCTGACTCAATCACAATGGGCGCACCACAGGCGTACACCTGATGTGTGCTCAAATCCGGGAAGTCCTGCATGACCGCCTGGTGCACAAAACCTGTTCGCCCCGTCCAGTTACACTCGGCTGTGGCATCAGAAAGCACCGGCACAAACTTGAAATTTGAATGCTCCCCAGCCCATTGCATGGGCAAATTCAGCATGTACAAATCGGCCTTGGTTCGTGCACCCCAGTACAACACAAACTCGCGGCTGTTGTTTTTGAAAAAGGCCTGTTCCAATAAGGATTTAATTGGGGCGAAACCTGTGCCACTGGCCAGCAACACCACGGGTTTCGTAGAGTCGTCGCGCAAGAAAAACGTACCGAAGGGTCCTTCAAAACGCAAAATTTCCCGTTCTTTCATGGTGCTGAATACATGGTCAGTGAACAAGCCACCCGGCATGTGCCGAATGTGCAGTTCGATCCCGCCTTCCTGATAAGGCGCATTGGCCAGCGAGTAACTGCGCCGCGAACCATCGCGAAGCATGAATTCTATGTACTGCCCCGCATTGAATTGCAACACCTCATTGGCCGGCAACTGCAACTTGAGAACAGCCACATCAGTCGCAGGTTTCTCGATGCTTTGCAAACGGCAAGGCATTTTCTTGATGGGAATGTCACCCAAACCGGACAGTTCCCTCACCTTCAATTTCACTGGGCTCAATGGCTTCGCGCAACAAGTAAGCACCTTCCCGCGCACGCGTTCCTCTTCACTCAGGGCGCGCGACTGATAGGTGCCATAATCCACCCGACCCTCGATCAAATCGGCCTTGCACGATCCACATGCGCCGTCTTTGCAGCCATATGGCAAAATGACGTTTGCGCGCAGTGCCGCTGACAACAAAGTATCGTCGGCCTCGCATTCAAACTGTTTTTGACTGGGAAGAATTTCTACGTTGTGAATCATCAAACTACTTTCCGTGACATCGACAAACCCGGCGGGCTATTTTTCAAACGCAGTTTGCCCCGGCGCTTTCGGCAAAGCAATATAAGCGTTGCGGGCTGCGGGCAAGTGGGTTTGGTCTTGTTACAAACCTTTCCAGATCAACATTTTACAGCGACTTATCGCCCTGGGGCGGACACAGCAGCAAAGCGCGCTGCCATCTTGGCGCACAACGCTCGGCCACTGGCCATTGATTTGAATTTGAAGAGCGACCTGTTGCGCCTAATTTCAATGGGTCACCGAATCATCTGGATGGCGCCGCCCGACTCATCCGTGCACACTGACACCACACTGAAAAAACTGGTGCTGTGGGCAGCCACAAGGGCCAAGGCTCACGGTAAACCCGCACCGCGAATCAGCTATGTGTCTACCACTGGTGTTTACGGCAATGCGCAAGGGCAATGGATTAATGAATACACGCCATTGAATGCTCAATCGGACAGAGCGAAGCGGCGGGTTCACGCCGAGACGCAACTTCGACTGGGACTAAAACATGGTGTGCATGTACACCTGCTACGTGCGCCAGGCATATACGGCGACAACAGATTACCAATTGACCGCATCAAAAACCGCACACCTGCCTTGCTGCCTGATGAAGATGCGTGGTCAAACCACATTCACGAACTTGATTTGGGCCGTTTAAGCCGATGGGTCAATTACAAAGGCGGTGCCTTTGAGGTGCTGAACGCCTGCGATGCAAAACCCAGCAAAATGGGAGACTACTTTGATCTGGTGGCCGATGCTTATCAGCTTCCACGCCCACCCCGCTTTTCACGGGAGGAGGTGAAACAAATGGTCAGTCCGATGATGTGGAGTTTTATGTCCGAATCACGACGTATTGAGTCGCTGAATCAAAAAAAACTCGGGTTTCGTCTTCGCTATCCCAGCGTTGCTGATTTTTTAGTCGATAAAGATTGATCCAATACGGACCGCTCGTTCAGGCGAACATTTTGTCGATATTTTTGTCGATTTCCGCCTGAATTTTTCCCCTGAATGCTTTCAGCATGAAGCCCAAGGAAATGTCGACAGTGACGTCTTTGTCAGTCACATCCAGCTTACCCTTCACACCTGAACGCGTGAAATTTAGCGTGTTGCCTTGCCACTGGCTATCCAGCTGGAATTCTTTTTGAAGTTGATCTGCCAGTTTTTGCGCAGTTTGCTTGGCTTCTTCCAGGGTCAAATTGTGTGCTTTGCGGGCGTGAATATCAGACATGTTGGCTCACTCTTGAAGGTGTTATGCCTGCATATTAACCCAGCCTGGGTTTACACGGTAGAGAACCAAAAATCGAAGGCCATTTTAGAAGAAGGTGTCAGGTCATTCTCAAAACCAACTACACGTTTGGCAAAACGCATTTGGGAATCAATGATGCGCTTGAAAATCCGGCTGTTGGCCGATTCGCGCGCAATGATTTTGCGCCACGCAGTCAGCTGTGCCTTCAAAATATCGTCCGGGGTGACGTAATAACGAACACCCTGCTTGCGGCGCATTTCCTCATAATCGGTTGAAAACCGGTCAGAGGCCTTCCAGCTTAAATCTGCAGAAGAGGCCTGCAAGGCATATCGAATAATTGAGCGCAGGGCAAAAGGCAAGCTGTCAAAACGCTGCTTGTTGAAAATAACTTCAAATACTTCGCTGCTTTGGTGAAAGCTGCGAATCATGCACACCGACGACACACTGGGAAAACCCAAGGCACGATCGGAACTGGGGTTGTTAAACTCCGCTGCATCAATCAGGCCTTTGTCCAGCCAAGGCACAATATCGGCGGGCTGCAAGGCGGTGGTGGTTAAGCCAAGTTCCTTAAACACTTCAGCGGCCAAACCCACGGCGCGAAAACGCATCTTGTCGAGGTCTTTGATGCTCTCGATCCGATTCTTGAACCAGCCCAAAGGCTGAGGTGTCAATGGCCCGTACATGAAGCCTTGAATATTCAGGTTCATTTCTTTTTGAACCAGTTCGTCATAGAGCTGTTGACCACCGCCGTACTGAAACCACGCCAGAATCTGGTTCGAGCTCATGCCAAAACTGGGGCCGCTGCCGAACAGGGAAAAGGCAGCGTGGCGATCGTGCCAATAAGTTGGAACTCCATGACCACCGTCAAGCTGCCCTTTGTGCACAGCATTCTGAATACCGAAAGCTTTCACAATGCTGTTGGTGGGGTACACATCAATGCGCAACTCGCCGCCCGACATGTCATTGACCTTCTTTGCAAAATCCTGGGCAAACTCATTGAAAATGTCTTTGGTGGGCCAAGTACTTTGAAACTTGAACACGACAGGTTTTGCGGTTTTAACGAGCGATGCAGACTGGGAAACCGCAGGAGTGGCTATCGCACCAGCCGCTCCTGCAGCCAAAGCTTTTTGTACAAAGCGTCGCCGGGAATCGTCGCGCATGCTTATTTGCCGACCAGAATCAAATGCACCCTGTAAGGGCCATGTGCACCCAACACAATGGTTTGTTCGATGTCGGCAGTGCGTGACGGGCCAGATACAAAATTCAGTGCACGCGGCATAATCCGCCCTTCTTTTCGTAGCATTTCAAATGCGTCTTCCATGGTGTGCACCACTTGGTCTTCCCGAACAATTGCAATATGTGTTTCAGGCAGCAAGTGGGTGCTGGCGGGTTCGTCAGCTTTGCTGGCAAACACCAGAGTGCCGGTTTCAGCCACCGCGCAGGCCACAGCACTGATACCAATCAAGTCATCACCCGTGGGGGCACCCAAACGCGCCGCATGCGGCAACACCGACCAGTCCAACTGATTCAACGCTGGCCAAATGGCCACAGTGCCCTTCAATTCATTCTCGGCTAGATAAGCAGCACAAGCTTGGGGCACGTCGGCACTGCTTTTCACCCGTTGCACGGTGCAAAGCATTGCCCGGGATTTCTCCTCAAACAAAGCCACCACGTTTTCTACCGGGCTTGGCGCCGGGCCGCGAGTTTTCCGGGCCAGGTAACCCTTGGCCAAAGTCATCTCATTGTCGCGCATGGTGACAGGCCTGGATTGAAGACTGCGAATCCGATTCAGAATTTCTGACCGGGCCGCGGAAGTATCCAGATCATCATCGTTGAAAGATTGGCTCAAAGTGCATCCTAGGCATATATTTGTAGTACTCATTATAGAAAAACCACGCCACCGCCGCCCCTAGGGTATGCCCCATGCAAGTTGGTGAATTCGAGCGGAGGTTCAGGTGCAATGCAGCCCAATCGATTACAATGTCTCGTTATCTTGCTTAACCAATCATTTTCACCATGACACACGTAGTTACCGAGTCTTGCATCAAGTGCAAATACACCGATTGTGTGGATGTATGTCCAGTCGACTGTTTTCGCGAAGGCCCCAATTTCCTGGTGATCGATCCAGACGAGTGCATCGACTGCGCTGTTTGCATTCCTGAATGCCCTGTCAACGCGATTTACGCTGAGGAAGATGTACCCGCCGACCAGGTGAGGTTCATCGACATGAACGTAGAACTAGCCAAAGATTGGCCTAGCATTACGCGCATGAAGGCACACCTGCCCGATGCCGATGACTGGAAAGACGTGAAAGACAAGCTGCAATACCTTGAAAAGTAATCCACTTCAAGGCAGTTCCAATCGAGTAGTTGCATGAGTGAAGTTGAAGACAAATACACCCGGGAAACAATCACCAGCATGCGTGTTTGGGTGCCAGGCAAATTGTTTTCCTTCACCTGCACACGCCCAACAGGCTTTCGCTTCACGGCAGGCCAATTTGCCCGGCTGGGTGTTGATAACACTCTGCAATTACCGGGCGAACCGGAAATCATCTGGCGAGCCTACTCCATGGTCTCGGGCCCATTTGACGAGCATCTTGAGTTTTTCTCAATTGTGGTACCCGAAGGAGCTTTTACCAGTCACCTAAGCCAGCTTCAGGTGGGTTCTCCTGTTTACATCGACAAAACCAATTTCGGCTTTCTCACCACGGCCCGCTTTGAAACCGGCAACGATCTTTGGCTGTTGGGCTCAGGAACCGGTCTGGCGCCATTTCTATCGATTCTTCACGACCCGCACACTTGGGAACAGTTCGAAAACATCGTGTTGGTGCACAGTGCCCGTACCGCTGAGGAACTGGTGTATCAAGACATGATCAAGGGATTTGTGGAACACCCCGTGCTTAGCGAACTGATCGAGAACGTCAAAAAACGATTTGTCTACGTGCCCGTGGTTACCCGCGAGAAAGTACCCAATTGCTTGGGCGAACGGATTACCACACTGCTGGAACAGGGTAGCCTGGCTGAACACACAGGCTTGCCCATGAATGTTGAACGCAGTCGATTCATGATTTGCGGCAACCCGGATATGGTTACAGATATTCGCAAAGTACTGAAACTAAAAGGTTACTCGCCAGCCCGACGAAACACCCCCGGTGAAATTGCTGTAGAAAACTATTGGTGATCGAAGAATCATTCAAACATGTTGCGTTGCAGCAATGTTTGCAAGATAATCGTCAGGAACCTGACACATAATTGTCAAATCAAGACAATCGCCTAAAAAAGCCGGAGGCACTTCCATGCTGTACCAAATGCACGAATTTCAGCGAGCGCTGCTCAACCCCATGACCATTTGGGCTGAAGCAGGCTCCAAGCTATACAGCAACCCATTCAGCCCCTTGGCGCACCTGCCCATGGCACGCCGTATTTCAGCGGGTTTCGAATTGATGTACCGCTTGGGCAAAGAATATGAGAAACCCGAATTCGGCATTACCACAGTGAAGTGCGGCGACCGCGAAGTGTCGATTGCCCAGGAAATTGTTGAAACCAAGCCATTTTGCAAACTGATTCACTTTCGCAAAATGATTCCGGCTGAATCCAAACCCTTAAAGTCACAACCCAAGGTATTGGTGTTTGCCCCCCTATCGGGCCACCATGCCACCCTGCTGCGCGACACTGTCAAAACCCTGCTTCAAGACCACGATGTCTACATCACCGATTGGGTAGACGCCCGTATGGTGCCCTTGTCAGAAGGCGAGTTCCACCTGGACGACTACGTGCATTACTGCATTGAGTTCATACAGCTGCTGGGGCCCAATGTCCACCTGATCTCGGTTTGCCAGCCCACCGTGCCGGTAATGGCGGCAGTATCGCTGATGGCATCCAACAACGACCCCAAGCAAGCCAAAAGCATGACCATGATGGGCGGCCCCATCGACACCCGCGAAAGCCCCACCGAGGTGAACAATCTGGCCACCAAAAAGCCCTACTCCTGGTTTGAAAACAATGTGATTTACAGTGTGCCCCACACTTACCCCGGCTACCTGCGCCGCGTGTACCCCGGCTTCTTGCAACATTTGGGTTTTGTCAGCATGAACCCGGACAAGCACGCACAAAGCCACTACGACTTTTACATGCACCTGGTAGAGGGTGACGGCGAAAGCGCTGAAAGCCACCGTCAGTTTTACGATGAATACAATGCGGTGCTGGACATGCCTGCTGAGTATTACCTGGACACAATCAAAACTGTGTTTCAAGATCACGCCCTGCCAACAGGTACCTGGGAAGTTCGCGGCCAGCGCGTAAAGCCGGAAGACGTGAAAACAGTGGCACTGTTAACCATTGAAGGCGAGCTGGATGACATTTCCGGTCCTGGCCAAACCAAAGCTGCACTCAAGCTGTGCAAAAGCCTGCCTGCGGACAAGAAAGAACATTACGAAGCCATGGAATGCGGACACTATGGTATCTTCAGCGGTCGCCGTTGGCGCGAGAAGGTTTACCCGAAAATCCGCGAATTCATAGCCAAGAATGCATGAGCAACTTGTACAACAAATAGACGATCTACTTCCTCAAACCCAATGCACACAGTGCGGGTTTGAGGGCTGTTTGCCTTACGCCAAAGCCTTGGCGAGCCGGGAAGCTGATTTAAACCGTTGCCCCCCGGGCGGCGAGAGCACAATCGCGGCCTTGTCTGCCCTGTTGAGTCTCCCAGAAAAACCAGTTGACCCCAGCTGCGGCACCTCCATTGAACGGCACATCGCCAGCATCCACCCCCAGCATTGTATTGGCTGCACCTTGTGTATCAAAGCATGCCCGGTTGATGCAATTGTGGGCAGCAGCAAACGCAGGCACGCCGTACTGGCTGAGTTGTGTACAGGCTGCGAATTGTGCATTCCCCCCTGTCCCGTCGACTGCATCGACATGGTGTTCATGCCTGAATTCAGCGCGTGGGACCAAGCCCAGGCGCATGCTGCCCGCGCGCGCATGCACACTCGGGAAAACCGTTTGAAGCGGCAAAAGGAAGAGCAGGCTGAAAGACTCGAAGCCAAGGCAATTCACAAACTGGACGAGTTAGACGACACACCCAGCCCCGATGCAGCTGCCAAAAAGGCCGTGGTGCAAGCTGCACTGGCCAGGGCACGGGCACGGCGACAGGCACAAACACCATGAACAAAGAAAAGCGTACCGAGATTTTCAAACGGTTTCAGCAGGCCAACCCGGAACCAAAAACCGAGCTGGAGTATTCAACTCCGTTTGAACTTCTGGCTGCTGTTTTGCTGAGTGCACAGGCCACCGACAAAGGCGTGAACATTGCCACACGAAAACTGTTTGCCGTGGCAAATACGCCAGCAGCAATCGCAGCGCTTGGTGTTGCCGGTGTTGAGGAATACATCAAAACAATTGGTCTGTTTCGGTCGAAGGCAAAACACCTTGTGCAAACCGCGGAAATTCTGCGAGATCAACACAACGGTGAAGTACCAGCAGACCGGGAAGCACTTGAAAGCCTCCCGGGCGTTGGCCGCAAAACCGCCAACGTGGTGCTGAACACCGCATTCGGGCAACCCACTATGGCTGTCGACACGCATATTTTCCGCATCAGCAACCGCACCGGCATTGCCCCAGGGAAAGATGTACTTGAAGTTGAAAAAAGGCTGTTGAAGCTGGTGCCCCAAGAGTTTATGTTAAACGCTCACCATTGGCTGATTTTGCATGGGCGCTATGTGTGCAAGGCACGCAAACCGGAATGTACTCGTTGTAGTATCGTGGACTTGTGCGAATTCAAAAAGAAAACAACATGAGTCACGCAATTTGCGTTCAAGTGTTCAGTGATGCCCGGCTTGAAGACGCCGCTGCACTGGTTGAAAGTGCGGTTGAAAAGGCCGGGCTTCGCCGCCACTCCGACTACATCAGCCGGGTTATTTTGTTATGCACACCGCATTTCGCTTCGCTTTTGCAAGACCTTGCACAGTTGTGCGTCAGCAAAACCAACTGCATGAATGTGTGGGGTGGCTGTGCCTCAGGCCTGTTGGGACAGGGCGAGGTGTTCAGCAACGAACCCACCGTGTTGATCGCCGTGTTTGGCAAAGAATTTGAAACCCCGCAAGACAATATTCCTGCACGGCACACTGCCTTGAACCTGTGCATGGTTGAGCACGAGCAGGTACTGACCGACCACTGGACATTGGCCGACTGCGAGCCTGATTCTAGCGTCGTGCAGGCAGACACCTTGGGCTTGTTGTCGTACGGTGCCAATTACGCAAAAATGCCGCGCGTTGAGCACGGTCGCATTTGCGGCGAAGCCATTTGCGCAACCCAACTGCTGGTGCAAACCCCCTTGGTTCTCAACTCGGAAGGACTCACATTTCTGGGACCGTATCAAACGGTGAGCGAAAGCAATGGCCTGTTTCTGATTCGTGTAGGTGATGAAAAAGCGGCCTCGGCGCTTCGATGCCCAAGCGAACAACCCCGCCCGGTGGGCATGCGTTTGCAAGTGGTGCACGACAAAGGCGAAAGCTGGATACCCGTGATGGAAATTCATGCCGATGGCACTTTGGGACTGGCGGCGCCGGTACTCAAAGGGCAAAAAGTGCGACTGGCCCACCGAACCCCCAAGGCCATCGATCAAGAAATCCATGAGTGGATGCCCGCCGTGCGTACTCATTTCAATGCCAAAGCGCCCGACATAGGCATTCTTTTCGCCGGTTTCGAGCGAAGCCAAATGTGCCACGCCGATGACAACGACATCGCCACTGTGTTGGCCAGTTTTCCCGATACAGAATGGATAGGCGTATTTGGTCAAGCTGCTTGGTTAAACCAGGGTGACACCGTGGTAACACCACCCAGAAACAATCGACTCAGTCTGTGCCTGTTCAATAGCCCACAGATGTAATACACGAGGTAACCTTTTCATGTTCAACCCAACGCGAGACCAGGCAAGGCTGTTTTTTTTGAACAGCTGGAAGAAATACCACAAAGAAGAGCCACTGAGCGAAGCAGAAAGCCTTGCCCTGCAATGGATGACCAAGCATCCCGAGTATTTTGAAGTGTTTGACGCTGAACCAGAATCGATTCTTGCCGCTGACTTCTCGGTGGAGGCGGGCCAAAGCAATCCCTTTCTGCACTTGTCCATGCACCTGGCTGTGGCTGAACAGGTCAGCATCGACCAGCCACCCGGTATTCGGGCAGCTTTCGCCAAACTGTGCGAGAAAATGGGCGATGACCATAAAGCGGCTCACCAGGTGTTTGAATGTTTGGCTGAGCAAATTTACCAGCAACAGAAAAATGGTGTCGCGTTCAGCAGTGAAAATTACATTCAATGCATTCTGGAACACAGCGGGGTTTGATCCACTCCCATTCGTCGTAAAAAAAACCCGCTTCAGCAACAAGGCTTCAAGCGGGTTTTTTTATTAAGCCCAGTCCATTCAGACTGGCAAGCAATTTACTTCTTCAGGTACAAATCGCCTTCAAGCGAGGCAAAGAATGCTGATAAATCCTTGATGTCTTGCTGGCTAAGGCCGGCGGCCATACCCGCCATAATCGCGTTGTTGCGGCCACCCTTCTGGTACTGCTTCAAGGTGTTGGCAATGTAGTCCCCATGCTGACCAGCCAGCTTCGGGTAGGAAGGATCCATGGTTTTGTTCCAGTTGCCTTCAACAGCATGGCATGCCGCGCACTGGGCTTCGGCCTTGGCTTTGCCTGCTGCAATGTCAGCAGCCTGAACAGAGAATGACGCGGCAAACAAGGCTGCAGCGATAGTGAATTTAGTTTTCATATTGATTAGTCCTTGTTGCAAATCACTTGGCTTGTGCGTAGTACGCAGCCAGGTCAGCGATGTCTTGTTCGGTCAGGGTTTCAGCAATACCGCGCATGGTCGGGTGTTTGCGATCGCCCTTCTTGTAGGCATTCAGCGCTGCCTCAATGTACTTGGCGTTCTGACCCGCGATATAGGGCACGTTATACACCTCGGGGAAGCTGGCCTTGTAACCGGGAATACCATGGCAACCAATGCACATGGACTTCTTCGATGCCGCTGCCTCGGCGTTGCCTTCAACAGCCATTGCGGGGGTGGTAAAAGCCACCGCAGCCAACAGGCCGATAGCGCTCATTGCGCGAACAGTCAAACCGATACGTTTCATCTCGCTCTCTCGTCAACAAATGTAATTGGTGGTCAGCCGCGCCATTTTGTGTAAGGGGTGGCGCTGGGCAAAAACCTTGCTATTTTACGGTTGATCTGCCGCTTAGTCTATGAACTGCTGGTCGAAAGCGCCAAATTGGATGAAAAATTCAGCAAATTCGCCCTGAAAAGCACTTACACTTGCGATATTGAATTACAAGGAATTACAAAAATGCGTTTTGAAGGTAGCAAAACCTACGTCGCCACTGACGATCTTAAACTTGCCGTCAATGCAGCCATTACCCTGCAACGCCCCTTGCTGATCAAAGGCGAACCCGGCACCGGCAAAACACTGCTGGCTGAAGAAGTGGCTGCATCCCTCGGCCTTGAGTTAATGCAGTGGCACATCAAATCGACCACCAAGGCCCAACAAGGCCTTTACGAGTACGACGCGGTGAGCCGCCTGCGCGATTCGCAGTTGGGTGAAGCGCGTGTCAAAGACATCGCAAACTACATTGTGAAAGGCGTGCTGTGGCAAGCGTTCGAGGCCGACAAGCCAGTTGTGCTGCTGATCGATGAAATCGACAAAGCCGACATTGAGTTCCCGAATGACTTGCTGCGTGAAATTGATCGCATGGAGTTTTACTGCTACGAAACCAAGCAGCTGATCAAGGCCAAGCACCGCCCGATCGTCATCATCACCTCCAACAACGAGAAAGAGTTGCCCGATGCCTTCCTGCGTCGCTGCTTTTTTCACTACATTCAGTTTCCTGACAAAGCCACCATGGAAAGCATTGTGGCTGTGCACTTCAAGAACTTGAAAAAAGAATTGCTGGATGCTGCCATGGCCAGTTTTTTTGGCATTCGCGCCCTGCCCGGCTTGAAGAAAAAACCGACCACATCGGAGTTGATCGATTGGCTACGCCTGCTGCTGGCTGAAGACATTCCAGCCAGTGCACTGCAAGCGAAAGACGGAAAAGACGCCATTCCACCCATGCACGGGGCGTTGCTGAAAAACGAGCAAGACATTGAACTGTTCAACCGCTTGGTGTTCATGGCCCGTCAGGGTCGCTGATAAAGGCTTTTGCTGTGCTACTGGATTTTTTCTTTCAACTTCGCGATGCCAAAATTCCCGTCACCGTGCGGGAATACCTCACCCTGCTTGAGGGGATGAAGGCGCAATTCATGACCCCAAGCCTGGACAATTTTTACCATTTTTCCCGCCTTACGCTGGTGAAGGATGAACGGTTCTTTGACCGGTTCGATCAGGTGTTTGGCAACTACTTCAAAGGGCTGGAAAAGAACATGGACCAGTTCGCCCAGCTGCCGAAAGACTGGCTGGAAAAGCGATTCAACCGCGAATTCACGCCTGAAGAAATGGCGGCCATTGAAGCCATGGGCGGGTTGGACAAGCTGATGGAACGCCTGAAAGAACTGCTGAAAGAACAAAAAGAACGCCATGAAGGTGGCAGCAAATGGATTGGCTCGGGCGGTACCTCCCCGTTTGGCAACAACGGATACAACCCGGAAGGCGTGCGTATAGGACAAGATGAAAGCAGAAACCGCCGTGCCGTGAAGGTGTGGGACCAACGCCTTTACCAGGATTACGACGACGAGCTGGAAATTGGCACACGCAATATCAAGATTGCCCTGCGCCGCCTGCGCCGCTTTGCGCGGGAAGGTGCGCAAGAAGAACTGGATTTGGACAACACCATTGAATCGACAGCGCGCAATGCGGGCTGGCTGGATTTGAAAATGCGCCCCGAACGGCACAATTCAGTGAAGGTGTTGATGCTGCTGGATGTGGGTGGTTCCATGGATGATCACATTCGCCGCACGGAAGAATTGTTCAGTGCCGCGAAAAGTGAATTCAAGCATTTGGAGTTTTATTACTTCCACAATTGCGTCTACGATTTCTTGTGGAAAAAAAACCACCGTCGCCACAGCGAGCGGTTTCAGACCACAGACATACTGCGCACCTACAACAGCGACTACCGTTTGATCTTTGTGGGAGACGCCACGATGAGCCCCTACGAAATTCTACAGCCCGGTGGTTCGGTCGAGTACAATAACAAGGAAGCTGGCGCAGTGTGGTTGCGTCGTTTTCTTGATCGTTTTCCGAAAGCCGTCTGGCTGAATCCGGAACCCGAAGGGCTATGGCAATATCGCCAAAGCGTTGAAATCATTCAAAATATCATGGAACACCGCATGCACCCCCTCACGGTCGGTGGGCTTGAAACTGCAATGCGATACCTTAGTAAGTAATCCTTGTATTCCTTTTTCTGACCCTCCCCGTTATTAGCATCACAAACACATTTCGTGTGGAGAAAGAAAATGGAAACCAAACGTACCCATCCCCTGATTATTACTGCCGCTGTTGCCGTTATTTTGGCCAGTGGCATTGCAATTGCATCCATGACTGGCCTGCTGCCAAGCAGCAACGCCAATATGAGCGACCAGGAAATCGCCCAATTGGAAGAAGAAGCACGACTGGAAGAAGAAGCAAAAGCCAAGGAAGAAGCCGCTGCGAAGAAAGCAGCTTCAAAGCCTGTCGCTTCCAAGCCCGCACCAGTGCAAACGGCCGCAACTTGTAACACTTGTGGCCGCGTTGTGGAAATTCGCCAGCGCACCATTCAAGGTGAAGGCTCCGGCATCGGCGCAGTGGCTGGTGGCGTGGTAGGCGGCCTGCTGGGCAACCAGATTGGCGGCGGTAGCGGCAAGAAGGTGGCCACCGCAGCCGGCGTGGTTGGTGGTGCCGTGCTTGGTAATAAAATTGAAAAGGACCGTAACTCCAGCACCCAGTATGATGTGGTGGTTCAATATGACGCTGGCGGTTCCGACGTGTTCAGTTTCAGCAGCCCACCCAGCTGGCAGTCTGGCGACCGCGTGAAAGTTGTGAACGGTCAGATCACCTCTAGCCTGTAAACCCGCTCATCTGTTTACAGGATTTGTTTGGTCACCCAGCAATGGGTGGCCTTTTTCATTTGAATGGCCGGTTGTGGAACCAGTTGAAATTGTGAGGCACTCAATTCAAATTTCCTTTTGAATGGAATCTCCACATGACAGCATTGAATGACCCCGATTTGATCAAGGCATTAGCCGCCTGGGTGGGACAACTGAAAAGCCCCTATCATGAGGACAAACAAGTGAACAAGTACCCTGTAAAGCTGATGTCAAGTTCACCGAATGCCTGGCTTGAAATCAAGCAGATTGACCAAGGCATGATGGAAATAACCTGTATTCATCGGGTGATGGAGCAAGACGAGCACAGCGACCTGGAAGGAATTCGCAAGGAGTGCAGCCAGTTCAATGCACTAATGGAACGAGTGCGCCTTCCTGCATATATGTGGGAAGACAGCCACAAGGCAGAATTTCAGCTGCGGTGGCAAGAAACCCTGGTAACCCAGGCAGACCTGAAGTACGTACAGCGATTTTTTGAGCAATCACTTTACCTGGCCAACGCCTTGCAAAGCAGGCTGGGCTGGGCACTGAATAATCAGGCCCAGCCACTTAGCCATTAATTACTTGTCAGCCCTAGGCTTTTACGGTCAGTAACAACATGTTCAAGCGGCGAACAAAACCGGCTGGATCTTCCAGCTGGCCGCCCTCAGCCAACACCGCTTGATCAAACAGCACGTTCACCCATTCATCGAAATGATCTTTCTCGATTTTCAAACGCTGAATGAAGGGGTGCTCAGGGTTTAGTTCCAGAATCGGCTTGGTGTCAGGTGCATTCTGGCCAGCCTGCTTTAGCATACGCTTCAAATGCTCGCTCATGCCCATTTCGTCAGCCACGATACAAGCGGGGCTGTCGGTTAAACGCAAGGTAACACGGGCCTCTTTGATGCGGTCTTTCAGCAGGTCTTCGACCTTCTTCAACACATCCTTGAACTCGTCTTCAACCTTCTTCTTGGTTTCCTTGTCTTTTTCATCCTCAAGGGCACCCAAATCAAGGCCACCTTTGGCACAGCTTTGCAGCTCCTTGCCTTCAAACTCCTGCAGGTAAGACAACATCCACTCGTCCACGCGATCGCTAAGCAGCAGCACTTCCACACCCTTTTTCTTGAACACTTCCAGGTGCGGGCTGTACTTGGCCGCAGCATAGGTATCAGCCGTCACGTAGTAAATCTTTTCCTGTCCCTCTTTCATACGGCCCACATAGTCAGCCAGTGAAACATTTTGTGCCTCGCCTTCGCTTTGTGTGGTCGCAAAACGCAGCAGTTTGGCAATGCGTTCTTTGTTGGCTGGGTCGTCGCCCATGCCCTCTTTCAGCACCTGGCCAAACTCTTTCCAGAAACTGGCGTATTTCTCGGCTTCATTGGCGGCCATGTCTTCCAGCAAGCCCAACACCTTCTTCACAGACCCTTCACGAATGGCTTTCACATCACGGCTTTCCTGCAAAATCTCGCGTGAAACGTTCAAAGGCAAATCAGAGGAATCGATCACACCTTTGACAAAGCGCATGTAAGGGGGCATCAACTGCTCTGCGTCGTCCATGATGAACACACGCTTCACGTACAACTTGATACCTTTCTGTTGGTTGCGGTCCCAGAGGTCGTAAGGGGCCTTGGCGGGAATGTACAGCAGCGAAGTGTATTCCGAGCGGCCGCCTTCAACGCGGTTGTGCGTGTAGGCCAAGGGGTCGGCAAAATCGAAGCTGATGGTTTTGTAAAACTCGTTGTACTGCTCAGCAGTGATGTCGCTTTTCGAACGGGCCCACAAAGCATTGGCCTTATTTACATTTTCCCACTCGCCCGTGGCTTTCATCCCGCCCGCTTCTTCGTCCCATTCTTCTTTCAGCATCTGGATGGGCAGGGAAATGTGATCGGAATATTTGGTCAGAATGCCCTTCAATTTCCAGCCAAAAAGCAATTCGTCTTCATCAGCCTTCAAGTGAAGAATGATTTGAGTGCCACGGTCTGCTTTCTCAATGGCTTCCACGCTGAATTCGCCATCACCTTTCGATTCCCATTCAACGCCCTCTGCGGCCGGCAAACCGGCTTTGCGCGAGCGCACCGTGACCTTGTCAGCCACAATGAACGCCGAATAAAAACCCACGCCAAACTGGCCGATCAAGGCAGCGTCTTTTTGCTGATCGCCACTCAATTTGCCAAAAAATTCTTTGGTACCACTTTTGGCGATCGTGCCCAGGTGTTCAATGGCGTCTTCGCGGCTAAGACCGATGCCATTGTCTTCAATCGTGATGGTGCGGGCTTCCTTGTCAAAGCTCACACGAATTTTCAGTTCAGTGTCGCTCTCGAACAGCCCAGCGTTGTTGATGGCTTCAAAGCGCAGTTTGTCGCAAGCGTCCGATGCGTTGGATACCAGCTCGCGAAGAAAGATTTCCTTGTTGGAATACAGGGAATGAATCATCAAATGCAGAAGTTGCTTTACCTCTGTTTGAAAACCCATTGTTTCCTTCATTGCACCCATGTTGTTTGCTCCCTTCATCTTCTTGGTTTGGATGTTGGGGAAATGGGGACGGATTCCTGAATTTCAAGACGAAAAAAAAGCCCCGAAGGGCTTTTTTTAACTGGCCTTGCGCAGGGTGTCGGCTTTGAACTTGATGTCCAGTTCCTTGCCTTTTCTGCCGCGCTTGCCCAGCCGCTCAGCCAGCAAGGCAGGTTTCAAAACCTCCTCCCGGTCTTTGCCGCCACGCCCCGTGCCCGCAATCACCAGGCTATCCGACGGACCGAAAGCAACCGCGGCCACCAACGAGTCTTTGTCATCGAGTGGCAACAGTTGTACGCCACGCCCGCCACCTGAGAGTTGCTTGAGCTCGTCCAGCATGAAGACATGGAAACGTCCGCTTTCGGCAAGCACGGCCACCCGGTCGTCGGTGGCCTGCAACAGCACCGGCGGCAAGAGCTTTTCACCCGGGTTCAGGCTGATGAATTGCTTGCCCGCTTTCATGCGGCTCTCCATATTGCCAGCCATGGCCAAAAAGCCGTAGGCCGCGCTGCAAGCCAGAAATACGGGCTGGGAAGCAGGTGCGGCTAGCGCGTGGCTCAGCGTACCGCCATTCAACTCCACAAGGCTTTGTGCGGGTATGCCATCGCCCCGGCCACCCGGCCATGCAGACACGGGCACACTAAACACCTTGCCCAGTGCATTGCCAGCACCAAACAAGTAGGTATTGTCGGTGGTTTTGCATTCAAAAGCGGCGTAAAAGGCGTCGCCCACTTTAAAACTGAACTGGGCGGCGTCGTGACCGTGGCCCTGGCGGTTTCGTATCCAGAATTTCTGGGAAACAATTACCGTGGTCGGTTCTTCAACCACTTTCACTTCCACGCTGGCTTTTTCGGCTTCTTCAATCAGCGTGCGGCGATCATCGCCATAGGTGTCGGTGTCTTTGCGAATTTCACCAATAATTCGGGTTTTTAGCTTGCCCTCATCGGCCAGCAAAGCCTCCAGGTCGGCTTTTTCCTCACCCAACTTGGCCAGTTCCTGCTCAATCTTGATTTTCTCAAGGCGGGCCAATTGGCGCAGTCGAATTTCAAGAATGTCCTCGGCTTGACGGTCGCTCAGTTTAAAAGCTTCAATCAGGGCAGGCTTGGGCTCATCGCTTTCGCGAATCACCTTGATCACTTCATCAATATTCAACCAGGCAATCAACCTGCCTTCCAGCACGTGAATACGATCATTGACCTGCGCCAAGCGGTGTTGGCTGCGTCGGGTTACGCACACTTTGCGGAACTCGATCCAGTCCAGCAACATGGCAATCAAACCACGCTGGCCCGGGCGGCCCGAATTGTCGATGCTCACCAAATTGATGGACGTGTTGGTTTCCAAACTGGTGTGGCTAAGTAGCAGGTTCGAAAACTCCTCTACTGACACATTCCGGCTTTTCGGCTCGAACACCAAGCGCACGGCGTTCTCTTTGCCCGATTCATCGCGCACCGCATCCAGCATGGCCAACACTTGCGCCTTCAGGTTTTGCTGTTCCGTACTCAGACCCTTCTTGCCAGCCTTTACTTTGGGGTTGGTCAGTTCTTCAATTTCTTCCAACACCTTGGCAGTGCTGGTGTTGGGTGGCAATTCTTTCACCACCAACTGCCACTGCCCGCGAGCCATTTCTTCAATTTCCCAGCGGGCGCGCACTTTGATGGAGCCCCGACCACCGGCATAAATTTCTTTCATCGCACTGGCGGGCGAGATAATTTGCGCACCACCCGGAAAATCGGGCGCTGGCAAATGGCCCATGATGGTGTCCAGGTCAGCGTTCGGGTGTTTGATCAAGTGAATCGTGGCGGCAGCTACTTCCCGAATGTTGTGCGGAGGAATGTCCGTGGCCATGCCCACCGCAATACCGGAAGCACCATTGAGCAACACAAAAGGCAAGCGCGCTGGCAACAGCTTGGGTTCCTGAAAGCTGCCATCGTAGTTCGGAATGAAGTCGACGGTACCCATGTCCACTTCGTCAAGCAACAGCTTGGCGATTGGCCTCAAGCGGGCCTCTGTGTATCGCATGGCGGCAGCGCCATCACCATCCCGGCTGCCAAAGTTGCCCTGACCATCAATCAGCGGGTAACGCAAGGTAAAGTTTTGCGCCATGCGCACCAATGCATCGTAGGCGGCCTGGTCGCCATGCGGGTGGTATTTACCCAAAACATCGCCCACCACACGGGCCGATTTCACAGGCTTGGCATTGTTGCCCAGGCCCATTTCATTCATGGCGTACAAAATTCGCCGCTGCACAGGTTTTTGACCATCGGCGCACTCGGGCAGAGCCCTGCCCTTCACCACGGAAATGGCGTAATCCAGATAAGCGCGCTCGGCGTACAGACCAAGGGTAATTGTTTCAGAATCGTCGCCAGAAGGTGGCGTTGCATCCAGAGTGAGTTGTTCCATGCGGTGCTTCGAGGTTTCTTATTTTGTGAATTGACGTTGACGAAGGGTTTCAAACAGGCACACCGAACTGGCCACCGACACATTCAGGCTTTCAACACTGCCAATCATCGGAATTTGTACCAGTTGGTCGCATTTTTCGCGGGTCAAGCGACGCATGCCATCGCCTTCAGCACCCAGCACCCAGGCAATGGGGCCATTCAAATCGGCGTCGTACAGGGTGTCTGTGGCCTCACCGGCAGTACCAATGCACCACACGCCCGCTTCTTGAATTTCTTCCAGTGTACGGGCCAGGTTGGTGACGGTAATGACGGGAATTGTTTCAGCCGCACCACAAGCCACTTTCGACACCACCGGGGTAATACCCACCGATTTGTCTTTGGGCAACACCACCGCGTGCACACCAGCCGCATCGGCACTGCGCAGGCAGGCACCCAGGTTGTGGGGGTCGGTCACGCCGTCCAGCACCAAAAGCAATGTGTTCTTGCCATGGGTATCAATGATTTCAAACAGGTCGTTGCTTTTCACCAATTCCTTGGCAAACGCCACCACACCCTGGTGCTGTTTGTGACCGGCTGCTTTTTCCAAACGATCGGAATCGGCCGCACTTACCTTGACGCCAGCTGCTTTCACCTTGTCGATGAACTGCTGCATGCGTTTGTCTTTGCGGTGTTGGTCCACCAACACCTCTTCCACGCTGGCTGGGGCTGTTTTAACCCGGGCCGACACGGCATGAAAACCATACAAAATGGCCAATTGGTACGCTCCGCTTATCTAGATTTTTTCGCTGCAGTGCGCATTTTAGACCCTGTGGCAGGTTTAGTACGGCTGACACGCTTGGCTTTCTGAATTTCTTCCTTGCGTTTCTTCTCGGCAGCAGCTTTGCTGCGCGATTCATCCGCGGCTCGCTTCTTGTTCACACCACGCGTGGTTGCTCCCTCTTCGGGTGGCAACACAGGAGCGGTTTTTCCTGCGTCTTGCACAGCCTGCTGCATTTGAGCGGTATTGGTGCGACGGCCCTGCTGGCGCTGCGGCCGGTTACCCGCCTTGCCATTGGGCTTGGCTGAACCTGGATCACGCATCAGGCTTTCAAACTTCACGCCTTGTACCAAACGGAATTCAATGCGACGCGCATCCAGATCAACCCTGGACACCTGCACATTGATCGGATCAGTCAGACGGTAGCGAATACCGCTGCGCTCGCCACGCAATTCATGCAGGCTGTCGCTGTACTGGAAGTATTCTGTGCCCAATTCAGACACATGCACCAAACCTTCCACATACAAAGCATCGAGTGTAATGAACAAACCAAAGCTGGTTACACCTGAAACATGACCCTGGAAGGTGTCACCGACACGCTCTTTCATGAAAAAGCATTTCAGCCAGGACATCACATCGCGAGAGGCTTCATCCGCACGACGCTCAGTGGAAGAAAACCAGTTACCCGATTGATCCCAACGGGCTATTTCCTCAGCCTTGTCAACGCGGCGCTTGGGGTCGAAATCCTCGAATTCACGTTCATCCAGTGGCAGCGGCACATAACGCTTGCCAGCCAACAGAGCCTTGATGCTTCGGTGGACCATTAAATCGGGATAACGGCGAATGGGCGAAGTAAAGTGCGCGTAGGCTGGGTACGCCAAGCCGAAGTGACCACTGTTGTGCGGGGTATAAATGGCTTGCTGCATCGAGCGCAGCATCATGGTTTGAAGCAAGGCTTGATCGGGGCGCCCCTGAATCTTTTTCATCAGGTTCGCATAATCCATGCTGGTGGGGTCGTCACCGCCATCCAGCGTCAAGCCCACTGAGCGCAAAAATGCACGCAGGTTTTGCAATTTCTCAACCGTTGGTCCCTCATGCACTCGGTACAAACTGGGGTGTTTGCTGCGTTCCAGAAAATCGGCTGCGCACACATTGGCGGCCAGCATGCATTCTTCAATCAAACGGTGTGCATCGTTGCGGCGCTTGGGCACAATTTTGTCGATCTTGCCATCGGGGTCGAGCATCACCTGGGTTTCAACCGTGTCAATTTCCATGGCACCGCGACGCTGGCGCGACTCAAACAACACCTTGAACAGCGTGTACAGGTTTTCGACATCGCCGTACACGTGGCCCATTGCTTTGGCGGTAAGGCTTTGCGGATCAGTGAGCGCATCCCAAACCTGGTTATAAGTCAGGCGAGCCGCAGAGTGGATCACTGCGTTGTAAAACTGGTAGGCCTTGATCGCACCTTTGGGGCCAATAATCATGTCGCACACCAACACCAAGCGATCCACGCCGGGGTTCAGCGAACACAAACCGTTCGACAGTTTCTCTGGCAACATGGGAATGACCCGGCGCGGGAAATACACCGAGGTGCCACGCTTGGTTGCCTCCTGGTCAATCGGTGTGCCGGGCAACACATAGTGGCTTACATCAGCAATGGCCACCAGCAAACGCCAACCGCCTTTGGTGTCGTTTGAAGGGGTGCAATAAACCGCATCATCAAAGTCGCGGGCGTCTTCTCCATCAATGGTTACAAAAGGCACATCGCGCAAATCAACTCGGCCTTTCAGGTCTTTGTATTCCACTTCATTGGGAATACTTTCAGCCTGGTTCATGGTCATCAGGTTGAATTCATGCGGCACATCAAATTTGCGCACCGCAATCTCGATTTCCATGCCGGGATCGTCCAGCTCGCCAAGAACTTCAGCCACTTTGCCAATTGGCTGTGAATGACGCGTGGGTTGTTCGATAATTTCGACAGTGACTACTTTTCCAGGTGTGGCATTGCCCACATCTTTTGGCGACACCAGAATGTCGTGCTTGATGCGCTGGTCTTCAGGAATAACCAGCAAAATGCCGCGCTCAGACACCAGTCGTCCAACCAGGCGATTGGTTTTACGTTCCGTGACCTCAACAATGGTTCCTTCGGGCTTGCCACGGTGGTCGGTGCCGGTAATTCGCACCAGCACGCGGTCGCCATGCAGTACTTTTTGCATCTCGCGCGGGGAAAGAAAGGCGTCTGGTCCGCGATCATCACGAACCAGAAAACCGAAACCGTCACGGTGACCAGCCACTCGGCCGGCTACGAAATCAAGCTTGGTAGAAAGCAACAACATGCCCTTTCTGTTGGGCATTAATTGACCATCACGCTCCATGGCGTTCAGGCGTTTTTCAATAATGGGGATTTGATCTTCGGTGAGTTTAAGGTGCTCAAAAACCTGTTCGCGGGTTAAGGGGGCTTGCGCTTGGCGCAGTACAGCCAGGATGTCTTCACGACTTGGAATTTTTATTTCTGTTTTATGCATTGACAAATTTATTTATTTCATTAGAATTCACGGCTCGCACCTGTGCCCAGGTGGCGGAATTGGTAGACGCGCTAGGTTCAGGTCCTAGTGGTGGTAACACTGTGGAGGTTCGAGTCCTCTCCTGGGCACCAGCAGTTTTCTCTTCACCAGTTTTATCTTCACTTACGCGTTTCAACGCAGTGTACAGCACTTTCCCCGCTTTAATTCTGAATTTCCAAAGCGCTTTGCGAATTTGCATTGCCGCTGGTGTTTGCAACACAAATTCGCCAAAAAATTTCACCTAAAAACCATAACCCACGCTGAAAATCAGGCTGCTGTCGGTTTTCTTCACGCCGGGTGGCGGCATGTTGTCATAATCCACATTCACTTGCGTGGCCACATTCACATTTTCAACAATCGGAACACGCAAACCTACTTTGGTTTTGAACAAAGCGTCAGCAATGTCCTCAAGGCTTACCGACAAATCATTGTTGTTGAAAAACACCAGGCGTTTGTTCCAGAATTTTCGCTCATAGTCCAATCCCAGGCTTAATGACGGAAACGACTCGTCTGGGGCAACAATATAATCTTCGTTGATGTAAGCCAAACCATATTCTGTTGATAACTTGGCACGCTCGGTTTCAAAAAACTGATAACCATAACCAGCACCCAGCGAGGTTCTCAAATTCAAGTCAGCCAATTTGTCCTGCTCGCCTTTGGCGTTCACAAACAGGTAATCTTTTTCGCTGAGAAATGCATCGTACTGGGTTAGCAAGTATCGGTTCGAAGTGGTGGTCACCCCTGCAGACTCTGCCTCGTTCACCTCAGCTGCCAGCGTGTATCTGTTCTCTGGGGTTCGGGCAATCAACTCCGCATCAAAATTCAGGGCATCGTCTTCCGAGTTACCCCTATTGAATACGCCACCCAAGTTGGCTCTTCCACTGTATTTCACCGAGTGATCAACCACAGGCGGATTAAACATCGCTATATCGGCCCTTGGCAGGGGCTTGGTGCGCCCCAAATCACCTTGATCAATCACCAGCTCACCCTGCTGACTCAAAGTCACCTTGCCCTTTGCGGTGCTGCCGTCCTTCAGCTTCACCGTGACGCCATCATCCGACTGCAATTCAAGAACTTGCTTCCACGGCAGTTCAACTTCTCCGAACAAGGGGGACTTGAAGGTAAGAATGTTGTCGCTTAGCTTCACAATCTCGCCGGTAAGACGATCGCCGTTTTTCAACACCACATTGGCTGCGATAACCGGGCTACTGAACAGGGAAAGTACAACTGCACAGGCGGGCGCAAATTTGAACACAAGGGGGAAATTTTTCACGTTTACTTCTTTTAAGACAGGCATTGTCCCGATGTCTCCTTGGCAGGTAAATGGACCCATAGGATAACACATCGATTTTTAAGCCTTTTTAGACCACAAATGAGGTACTTATGAGAGGAGTTAATACAAGATGTTCAGAGGGGATTCAGAGAAAGTCGCGGGTTTCAAAAGGCTGCACAATCCAGACATCGGACTCAAGATATTCAGCGGCAAAATCAGGTTTGAAAACAGAGCCTGGCTTTACCCAAACCACCGCGGTTTTCATCTCGGTGATAGTGGGGCAAATTGTGCGCAGGTACTCACACAAGGCCTTTAAGGTGTGCCCAGTGTCTGCGAGATCATCCACCAAAAGCACCTTGCCACTCACCGGCCCAACTGATGCGATACTGGCAGAAATCTGCAATTCACCCTGGCTGGTTCCTTCGCCACCACGATAAGACGATGCAGCGATGACAGCCATGGGCTTGCGCAAAGAACGAGACAAGCCATCCGCCAGAAAAAGACCACCCCGAGAAACCCCGAGCACGCAATCTGGCTGAAAGCCCGAGTTTTTGACGGCATCCACCACCCGATCAATCAGGTGGTGGTACTGGGCATAATCGATGTGTAGCTTGTCGCTCATGCGCCAGAGCTTCTTATTCAGGCTTTGTAGGGGTGACGAAGCACAATGGTTTCGTCACGGTCCGGGCCAGTCGAGATCATGTCCACAGGCACACCGCACACTGCTTCCATGCGCTTAAGATAAATCTTTGCCTCTTCTGGCAAGTCATCAAACTGCTTCACGCCGAAAGTGGTGCCTTTCCAACCCGGGAAAGTCTCGAAAATAGGCTTGCAGCCTTCCACTTTGTCGCTGCCGAAAGGAAGAATGTTGGTGGTGGTGCCGTCGGCCAGTTCGTAGCCCACGCACATTTGAATGGTTTCCATGCCATCCAGCACGTCAAGCTTGGTAATACACAGGCCAGAAACACCGTTCAACTGAATGGTACGGCGCAAAGCCGCAGCATCAAACCAGCCACAACGACGTGGGCGGCCTGTTACAGAACCAAACTCATTGCCCTTCTTGGCCAGGTACATGCCCTTCTCGCAAAACAGCTCGGTGGGGAAAGGACCTGACCCAACGCGTGTTGCGTAGGCCTTGGTAATACCCAACACATACTGCAAACGCTGCGGGCCAACACCTGCGCCAGGCGAAGCCGCACCGGCGATACAGTTGGAGCTGGTCACGAAGGGGAAAGTACCGTGGTCGATATCAAGCAAGGCGCCTTGCGCACCTTCGAACAACAGGTTTTTGCCTTCCTCATTGGCCTGTTGCAGCAGGGTTGGCACGTCAGCCACCATGTTCTTGATTCGGGGTGCCAGCGCCATGGCTTTGTCGAATACCACTTGAGCGTCAACAGGCTCAGCCCCCAAATATTGGGTCAATACAAAGTTGTGGTAATCCAGCACCTCATCCAGCTTGGCGCGGAATTTCTCGGGATGAAACAGATCCTGAACTCGCAGTGCACGGCGTGCGGCCTTGTCTTCATAGGCAGGGCCAATGCCACGGCCAGTGGTACCAATTTTCGCGTCGCCGCGCTTGGCCTCGCGTGCTTTGTCCAGCGCAATGTGGTGGTCCAGGATCAATGGGCAGGTTTCGCTGATTTTCAAACGGCTTTCAACCGAAATGCCGCCAGCCTGAAGCTCGTCAATCTCGCTCAGCAACGCTTCTGGTGACAGCACGACACCGTTTCCGATGTAAACCTGAACTTCAGGACGCAAAATACCGGAAGGAATGAGGCGCAAAATGGTTTTCTTGCCACCAATTACCAGTGTGTGGCCCGCATTGTGGCCACCCTGAAAACGAACAACGCCTTGGGCATGGTCAGTCAACCAGTCCACCACCTTGCCCTTGCCTTCGTCACCCCACTGGGTACCAATCACAACCACATTTCGAAAACTCATTTCAATTTCTCCTGATTCATGCCAATCGGCACCACTTTCCACACGGCGTTGGCCTGTACAAGCTGCCGATCACATACAAACTCTTCTTCCTCTTGGGCGGTATTGGGCAGCGACTGAAGCACCACCTCGCCCTGACTGCGCAATTCGCGAATCACAGCCATTAATTCAGTGTCATAAACCCAGGGAGCGCGAATGGCTGTTTTGGGCTTGGAATGCACAGCCTGCAAAGACACCAGTTCGCGCAAATCCACCGAGAAGCCGGTGGCAGGACGGGCTCGGCCATACACGGCACCCACATCGTCATAGCGGCCACCACGCAGCACTGCATTGGGACAACCTTCTACGTAAGCTGAAAAAATCAGACCGCTGTGATAATCAAAACTGGCCAGGTCCGCCAAATCGAGAATGAGTGCAGGCATGGCCGACACGGTTTCCTGCAGACGCGCAATCAGGGTGCGCAATTCATTCAGAACTGCACCCACCTTGGGGTTACGAGGCAATGTCTCGGCTGCCCGGTTCAACACACAATTGCTGCCACCGACTGAGCCATAGAGACTCAACAAAGCCAGCACATTGGCCTTGCAGGCGGCGGAGACTTCGACCAACAATGCTTCCAGGGCAGGTCTGTCTTTTTGAGCAAGGCAATCGTGCAAATGACGAATCAGATTGTCAGTCAGCCCCTCACCATCCACCACAGCAGCCAGCAAGCCAGCATGGGACAAAGCCAGGCGGTAACCCTTCAAGCCCGACAAGTTCAATGTGTCTACAGCCAAGTTCAATATCTCAAGGTCGGCTTCAATACCGCCACAACCATAAAGCTCAGCACCACATTGCAGCGGTTCACGGGTGTTATGCAAACCCAAGGCCTGCGTGTGCAGCACTGGGCCGCAATAACAAAGACGGGTTACGCCCTTCCGGTTCAAAATGTGGGCATCAATGCGGGCCACTTGGGGTGTTGTGTCAGCCCGCAAGCCCAACATGCGCCCACTGGCCTGGTCCAGCAACTTGAAAGTTTGCAAATTCAGGGATGCATCGGCATTGCCAAGCAGTGATTCTGTGTACTCCAGCATGGGAGGCATTACCAACTCGTAGCCGTATACGCGAAAGCGGTCCAGCAAGGACCGTCGCAATTCTTCAATTCGCCGGGCCTCGGAAGGCAATACATCGGCGACAGACTCTGGCAAAAGCCAAGCAGACATGACTATTCCAACTCTTAAACGAGTGTTTTACAACAAAAAAAGCGTGATACCGATGAGAATCGCCACCAGCCCCACAAATCGTATTTGACCTTCTGTGAGCGAGGCAATCTTGAGAAAGGTCTCTTTCCATTGTTTTGGAAACAGAAAAGGCATAAAGCCCTCGAGAATGAACACGAGGGCCAAAGCCAACCAAAAGGTCTCGCTCATATCAGTTTCCCCAGAGCCAGACCTTTCAAGCGAAGGTGATTAACCAACGCAAGCGCACGAAAGCCCAAGTTATTGCGTTTTCTGCAAAAACTTGAAGAAATCAGACTGCGGATCAACCACCATCACATCAGACTTGGATGTCAAAGACTTCTTGTAGGCATCCAGACTGCGATAAAAGGAATAGAACTCGGGATTGCGACCAAAAGCGGCATTATAAATCGAACCGGCCTTTGCATCACCCTCCCCCTTGATAGTTTGTGCTTCTCTGTAGGCTTCAGCCAAAATTACAACCACCTGGCGGTCTGCATCCGCACGAATTTGCTCGGCCTCCGCTGCACCTGTGGCGCGCAGGTCGTTGGCCACCCGCTTACGTTCTGCTTCCATACGGCGGAACACCGATTCACTGACTTCGGGCAGCAAATCCACGCGCTTTAAGCGAACATCCAGAATTTCCACGCCAATTTCCGCAGCTTCGTCCTTGACCTTTTCCACCACCGTGTTCATCACAGTGGTGCGCTCGCCGGAAACCATTTGGGGCACGGTGCGCTTCGTAATTTCCTCGTTCAAGGCAGACTTGACCACTTGAGACATGCGGCTTTGTGCCAGGCGGGAATCTCCGCTCAAGCGAACAAAATACAAACGAGGATCAATAATTCGCCACTTGATATAAGAATCAATCAAGAGGTTTTTCTTCTCAGAAGTAATGAAACGCTCTGGTTCGGGTGTGTCAATGGTTTGAATCCGCTTGTCCAGAAAAATAACATTCTGGAAAGGCGCTGGCAGCTTGAAGTACAAACCAGGCTCCTGGCGCACTTCCTCAACCTGACCCAAAGCAAACACAATGGCGTATTGCCGTTGATCGACAACATAAAGGCAGGTGTTGGCCACAAAAAAGCCGATCAACGCAGCCGCTACTACTACAAAAATCTTAGGCATGATTAACGAGCTCCCCGGTCACGATTGCGCATGGCATCGCGAATGCTAGTGTCAAATCCATCATTGGCAGCACGTGGTGCAGATGGGCTGGTTTCTGCGGCTTTGGCAGCAGCGGCGGCAGATGTCGCACTGCTTTCAGCGCCCGAGGAACCAGTTTTCTCAATCAATTTGTCCAAAGGCAAATACAGAAGTTGGCTGTTTCCCTTTGAATCAACAATAACCTTGGTTACGTTGGTATAAATTTCCTGCATCGCGTCGATGTACAAGCGATCACGTGTAACTTTGGGAGCTTTCTCGTATTCGGTCAAAATTGCCTTGAAGCGGGCTGAATCACCCTCGGACTGGGCAACCACGCGTTCGCGATAACCATTCGCTTCTTCCAGCAAGCGGGCTGCATTGCCTCGGGCACGCGGAATCACATCGTTTGCATACGCCTCACCGTCGTTTTTCAAACGCTCGCGATCCTGGCCGGCCTTCACGGCATCGTCAAACGCTGCTTGTACCTGTTCCGGGGGTTGAACACCCTGAACCGTCACGCTCGATACCAAAATACCGGTACCGTATTTGTCCAGGATTTCCTGCATCACTTCGGCCGTGTTCAAGGCGATTTGCTCTCGGCCCTCGTACAGCACAAAGTCCATTTTGCTGCGACCCACCACCTCGCGAATGGCCGTTTCAGCAGCCATTTTTACGGTTTCGTCGGGATCAATGGTGTTAAACAGGTAATCACCTGCATCTTTCAGGCGATATTGAACCGCAAACTGAATGTCGATGATGTTTTCATCTTCAGTCAGCATCAGCGCTTCGCGCAGTACCTTGCTTTTCACGTCGTTGCGATAACCCACTTCAACAATGCGCACCTGGGAGGAGTTCACCACCTCGTGCGACTGAATCGGGTAAGGCATGCGCCACTGGAAACCGGGCATTGAGGTGTGGTGGTATTTACCAAACTGCAATACCACACCTTCGCGACCTTCCTGAACAATGTAAAAGCCGCTCGCCAGCCACACCAGCACCGCGACAACGATCACGGCAGTGAAGCCCTTGCCGGCATTTTCCATGCTTGGACCGCCACTGCCGCCACCGCCGAGTGGACCACGCGGGCCACCGCCATTGCCGCCCTTCTTGCCGAACAGGCGATTCAGCCTGCTGTTGAAGTCGCGCCATAGTTCGTCAAGATCGGGGGGGCCGTCCTGACGGCCACCGGGACGGCGATTGTCTTGATCTTGAGGCTTTGCGGGTTCATCGTTGTTTTGATTACCCGATGAATTTCTGCCCCAATCCGGATCATTCATTGACATGCTTGTTCCTACTGCTGAAAAATTAGTTGTTGACGTTCAGGCCCACTGCAATTCATCTGACTGCGTGTCTGCACCCCGACTTTGAGCATAAAAGTTGCCAGCAAGTTCAGTCAGACATTCACGCAATTCTGCAATGCCAAGCCCGTAGCGCGCACTCACCGCCACGGACAAAATCTTACCATCGCCGTCGCGCTCGACTTCCACGGAACGCTCGCAGGCGTCTATTTTGTTCCAGATGATCACCTGTGGAACATCCCCCGCTTCAATCTCTTGCAACACTTTGTTGACTTCGTCGATTTGACTGTGCCGAACCGGCGAGCTCACATCGACAACATGCAACAACACATCGGCATGCACCGCACTTTCCAGAGTAGCCTTGAAGGCGTCTACCAGGGAATGTGACAAATCGCGAATAAAACCAACGGTATCCGACAAGGCCATGTCCACCTTGGGTGCAAGCCACACGCGGCGTGTAGTCGTGTCCAATGTGGCGAACAGTTGGTCTGCGGCATACGCCTTGTCGCTTGCAATGGCATTGAACAAAGTGCTTTTACCAGCATTGGTATAACCCACGATCGCAACCGTGAACTGCCCGCGCCGCTCGCGTTGACGGCGCTGGGTTTGACGCTGTTTCTGAAGCTTCTCGAGCCTGGTTTTCAGCTGCTTGACCTTCACGCCAATCAGACGGCGGTCTGTTTCAAGCTGGGTTTCACCCGGACCACGCATGCCGATACCACCCTGCTGGCCATACAAATTCGCGTTGCCACGCACCAAGCGCGAGGCCATGTACTGAAGCTGGGCCAATTCAACCTGCAATTTGCCCTCGAAACTGCGTGCCCGAATGGCAAAAATATCGAGAATCAGACCAGTGCGGTCGATTACACGACGCCCAAGCGCATTTTCAAGATTTCGCTGTTGAGCAGGACTCAGGCTGTGATTGAAGATGACAAGTTCAACTTCTTCGGCCTCGCAATGCGCAAGTATTTCCTGCACCTTGCCGGAGCCAATGAAAGTGGCTGAGTCGGGGGAACGCCGTTTGGACACGAAAACGCCAATCACCTCTGCACCCGCAGAGGTGGCCAGTAGGGCAAGCTCATCGACACTTTCGCGGAACTCGTGTTGACCTAGGTCAAGTGCAACCAAGGAACTACGCGTCATTTCAAACCGCGGAAAAATTGGCAAGTGAAGATAAGTTTACTCCTTCACCTCGGGGGTGAATGTCACTGAACGGCCGGGCACAACAGTTGAAATTGCGTGCTTGTAGACCATTTGGGTTACGGTATTACGCAGCAGAACCACGTATTGATCGAAAGACTCGATTTGGCCTTGAAGCTTGATGCCGTTGACCAGGTAAATGGACACGGGTACATGCTCTTTGCGCAGCAAATTGAGGAAGGGGTCTTGTAGTAGTTGCCCTTTGTTACTCATAACAGCTCCAGACTGTGTTGATATTATTAAATGTCAGAGCTTTTGGCTCGTCACGCTTAGTTTACAGAAAGCGCTTATGGGTGCCAAACGTAAGCCCTTCTTTTGTTGATATGGACACTCTTTTTTCACAAAAAGTTCAAATCCAACGCCAGAGAGTGATTCCCGTTGACATCACCCGCTTAACAAGGAGTTAACTCAAGCCATTGAGACAAGCGGGGACGCCGAATAAACTCCTCCTGAAACTCGGTCAGCTTCGCGGTGGACTGGGGCAAGCGAGCGGCCCATTCTGAGGTCAGTGAGGGATCGTACCAAAGCGCTTTTGCCACCACTTCGGCGCTGATATTGGCGGGGTCGCAAATCAGGGCAAAGCGATCATCACCCCGCACAATCGCCAGAAGACCGATCACTCCATGGTCAATCAACAAGCTCAGGATCTCGTCCAGTTGGTCGGGCGGCACCTTGGCAAACACCCGCAACTCTTCCATGGTCATGCCCGGCTTTTCCTGCTGCCGCGACTTTTCCAGTTCAACCAAAACACTCAAACCTTGCAACCACCTTTCACCGGGGCGGTTACTAGGGTTCCAATAACCAGTGCGGGCCACAGGCAAAGCCGCAACGGTGCTGGCCCCCAGCAACACAATAATCCAACTCACGTAAATCCAGAGCAAAAAGATTGGAAATGCCGCCAAAGCGCCATACAAAGCCGTGTAACTTGGAAAATGCGTGATGTAGGCAGCAAACGCCCGCTTGGAGATTTCAAACAAAACCGCAGCCAGTACCCCGCCCACCAAGGCGTCTTTCCAATGCACAGCCCTATTCGGAACAATGCGATAAATAAAGGCAAAAGCCAGCACCGTCAAAGTCAACGGTATCAGATTAAGCGCGGGAAACATGCCGCCCAACACAGGGTTCACACCCGCCATGGTTTCACCGATCAGTGCAGTGGATACGCTGATGCTCAGCCCGATCAGCACTGGCGCCAGCGACAAGACCGCCCAATACAACACCACCTTGTTCATGGTCGAGCGTTGACGCTTCACGTTCCAGATTTGATTGAATACCCTATCCACCGTGAACATGGTGGTTAATGCAGTAATCACCAGAAACACAATACCAATTGCGGTCAGCCCCTTTGCTTTGTCAGAAAACTGGGTGACATAAGTCAAAATGGTTTCAGACAAGGTTTCGGGAAAAAAGCTGTCGATCAAATAGCCCTGAAGCGACAACTGCAAACGGTCAAACATCGGAAATGCCGTGAATATGGCCAGCACCACCGTGGCCAATGGTACCAAGGACAGCACCGTGGTAAAGGTGAGGCTGGCAGCCACCTGCGGCAAGCGCTGTTCGCTGATGCGCTGGCTCACCAGGCGTGTAAACGCGATCCACCAGCGCAAATTCAGCGGTGACAGTTCAACATCGGCCACGCTGAAAGCACGGCGGGCACCACGCATAAAGCGTGCACGGCGTGTTTGACTCTCTTCGGTCGATTTGCCGATGGCTTTGAAACTCTTGGTCTCAGTTGTTTCGGAAGGTGCGGCTGAACTCATGCGCTTCGATACAATAGGGTTTCCAACAGTCCCCATGATAACCCCTAAGCATGATTGAAGTATTGGTCTTGTATTACAGCCGCCATGGCGCAACTGCGCAGCTGGCCCGCGAAATTGCACAGGGCGTAGACTCCGTGAAAGGTGTTTCGGCAAGAATTCGAACAGTACCCGCGGTATCTGCGAACACAGAAGCCACTGAATCCGACATTCCCGAACAGGGCCCACCCTATGCAGAGCCGGCTGACTTGAAAGAATGCGCTGGCCTTGCCATGGGCTCACCGACACGGTTTGGCAACATGGCCGCCCCCATGAAGTATTTTCTGGATGGTACGGTTGGAACCTGGCTGGCTGGCGATTTGATCAACAAACCCTTTTGCGTGTTTACCAGCACTGGCAGTTTGCATGGTGGGCAGGAAACCACGCTGACCAGCATGGCTTTGCCCTTGATACACCATGGCATGCTTTGGCTGGGCATTCCCTATTCCGAGCAAGCTTTGAATGACACCCGCACTGGCGGCACGCCCTATGGCGTGACCCATTGGGCGGGTGGACAAGGCCAGCACCCAATTTCTGAACATGAAAAAACTCTTGCCCGAGCGCAAGGTGCACGCCTTGCCAAAGCAGCACTGGCACTACAACACATGGATAAATCTTGATGAGCAGCACCCCCGAAGTTGATTTGACCCGCAAGAAGGCCTACTGGGCAACCGTCAGCAGCCTGTTGGCATTAATTGCCCTGTGCGTGGCTTGGGAGCTTTTCGTTGCACCCATTCGCCCCGGCGGCAGCTGGCTTGTGCTGAAGGTTTTGCCTTTGCTGCTGGTGGTGCCCGGCATATTCAAACAACGCGTGCGAACCTACCAAGCCACATCACTGCTGCTGTGGCTATACTTTGCAGAAGGTGCCACACGCGCAACTTCTGACCCGGCGCTAGCCTCGCAGTTAATGGCCGGGCTGGAAGTGCTTTTGACCATCGTGCTTTTTGCCAGCGTCAGCGTGTTTGCCCGTACCTACAAAGTACCCAAAACCAAGGTTGCTTGAACGCATGAATGAATTTCTTGAACAATTGCGCAAACAGGTTCCAGGGCTGCTGATTAATACTGAGGCAGCCTACATTGCCCAAACCTGTACCGACTGGCGCAAACGCTACTGCACCACTGCGCTGGCTGTTCTGGAACCCCTGAGTACCCGACAGGTACAGGCGATTGTAAAAACATGCGATGCATTCAATGTGGCCATTTCAACCCAAGGCGGCAACACTGGCCTGGTGGGTGGTGCGGTGCCCGTGGCAGATAACAACGCAGAAAAACGACCGCATGTGGTTCTTAAAACAGGGCGCATTCGCGAAGTACTGAAGCTGGATGAAAACAACTTGACCCTGACCGCGAGTGCAGGTTACACACTGCACGAAATTCAGGAGTACGCAGAGGCACACGGCTTTCTGTTTCCCCTCAGCCTGGCCTCAGAGGGCACCTGCACCCTGGGCGGCAACCTGGCCAGCAATGCAGGGGGCGTGGCCGTACTGCGTTATGGCAACACCCGCGAATTGTGCCTTGGACTGGAGTATGTGAATGCACAGGGCGAGTTGTGTGGTGATTTGCGGGGACTTCGCAAAAACAACACTGGCTATGACCTGCGCCATTTGTTGATTGGCTCGGAAGGCACTTTGGGAGTGGTAACCACTGCCTGCATGAAGGTGTACCCTGCCCCCAAAAGCCGCTGCGTTGCGTGGCTGAATGTGGACAACATTCAAACTGCTGTAGACGCATTGGGCTTCGTACAAAGCCGCTTGTTTGGTGAACTCAGCGGCTACGAATGGATGAACGCCAATGCAATTGATGTGGTTCAAACCCATTTTCCTGCCCGTGCGCCAACCTGCCCAGGCGCAGTAGACCATGTGCTCGCTGAATTCACCTCATTGGGTTCCGAAACCGCCTTGCGTGAACAAGTCGCCAGAACACTCGAGGCGATGTTGGAAGAGATACCCGGGGTACGCAACATCGCCATTGCCCAAAGCGGGCGAGACATTGAAACCTTTTGGGCCTTGCGAGAAAACATATCCGAGGCACAAGCCAAAGCGGGTTTGAATGTGAAACATGATGTGGCGTGTGCGGTGTCGCAGCTGCCGACATTCCACAACATGGCCCTGAATGACATAGCAGAGCATGGTGTCGATGTTCAGCCAGTGCTGTTTGGCCATTTGGGCGATGGCAACCTGCACTTCAATTTGTCAGCCCCAACAGGCAGCGACTCTGCAGAATTTCTGAAACAACACCAAAGTTTGCTCAACAATTTGGTGCACGACGCGATTCTGCGGTGCGGCGGCACCGTATCGGCTGAACATGGCATTGGGCAGTTGAAAGCCGAACTACTGCGAGATATTACGAGTGCCAGCAACTATGCTGCATTCAAAGCCATCAAACAGGCCATGGATCCTAAAAACCTGCTGAACCCCGGCAAGCTGGTTTTGCTGTAATGCCGGCTCAGGCTGCGTGCTTGAGCATCATCGCCAGCGCATCTTCAACCACCTGCCAGTTGTTAGCCTTCAGCCGGGTTGAATCGGACAGAACCTGTCGATAAAGCCTTCCACCTGCTTGGCCGTGAAACAGCCCCAACCAGGATTTCGTAATGCTTCGAATGCTTTCGCCCTTGCACAATTCCTGCTCAGCATAGCTGCGCAATTCGTCAATGACTTCCAAACGGTTTTTTGGGGCAGAGGACGCCTGGCCAGTTACTTCGTCAAATCCGGCCAATAGCCACGGGTTGGAATAGGCCTCTCGACCAATCATGCAACCGTCGGCCCATTCCAAGTGGGTTTGAATCGACTCGAGGGTTGTAATTCCCCCGTTCAAAATGATTTGAAGGTGCGGGAAATGTTGTTTCAGGCGTTTTACCACCTCGTAACGCAACGGAGGAATGTCGCGGTTTTCCTTTGGTGACAGGCCTTTCAGCACCGCATTGCGCGCATGCACAATGAAGGTGTTACAACCCGCTTCACTGACCTTGCCCACAAAATCATAAAGCATGGTTTCGCTTTCATCGTAATCAAGCCCAATCCTGTGCTTCACGGTCACATCAATCGAGCAGGCATCCCGCATGGCTTTCACGCAGTCAGCCACCAAATTCGGCTCGGCCATCAGGCAGGCACCAAATGCACCTTTCTGAACCCGCTCGGAAGGGCAACCCACATTCATGTTCAATTCGTCGTAACCGGCTTCTTCAATCCATTTCGCGCATTGCGCCATATGAACAGGATCGCTTCCGCCGATCTGAAACGCAACCGGATGCTCTTCTTCGTTGAAAGCGAGAAAACGTTTTCTGTCGCCAAACACAAGCGCACCCGTGGTGATCATTTCAGTATAAAGCCAGGTGTGCTGGCTGATCGCACGGTGGAACCTACGGCAATGCCGATCGGTCCAGTCGATCATGGGGGCAACAGAGAGAATTCTGGGTTTGAATGTCATGGTCTGGATTCTACAAACAAAAAGGGCGAGGCCAAAGCCACGCCCCTTTTGAATCTGGCCTTTCAGCCAAACAAAACTTATGCAGCGTCGCGACTTGCGCGCTTGCGCTCGTGTTCTTTCAGGAAGCGCTTGCGAATGCGAATGTTCTTGGGAGTAATTTCTACCAATTCGTCTTCCGCAATAAACTCCACCGCATATTCCAGGTTCATCTGGATTGGCGGTACCAGGCGAACGGCCTCGTCAGTACCCGATGAACGAACGTTGGTCAGCTGCTTGCCCTTGATGGGGTTCACAACCAAGTCGTTGTCGCGGCTGTGGATACCAATCACCATGCCTTCATACAGGGCTTCACCTGGGGACACAAACATGCGGCCACGGTCTTGCAGTTTCCACAAAGCGTAGGCCACCGCATCGCCATCGTCCTGAGAAATCAGCACGCCATTGTGGCGCTCGGCTGAACCGCCTTCGCGCACGGGTGCATATTCGTCAAACACATGGCTAATCAGGCCGGTACCGCGTGTCAGGGTCATGAAGTCGCCCTGGAAACCAATCAGGCCACGTGCCGGAATTTTGTATTCCAGACGAACACGGCCTTTGCCATCGGGAGACATGTCGAGCAAATCACCCTTGCGGCGACCCAATTCTTCCATCACGCCGCCCTGGTGTGAGTCTTCCACATCCACGGTCAACATTTCATAGGGCTCGCATTTCACGCCATCAATTTCCTTGAACACCACGCGTGGGCGGGAAACAGCCAATTCATAGCCTTCACGACGCATGTTTTCCAGCAAAATGGTCAGGTGCAATTCACCACGACCCGACACTTCAAACACGGTGTCATCGTCGGTGTCTTTCACACGCAGAGCCACGTTGGCTTTCAATTCACGCTGCAAGCGGTCACGCAACTGCCGGCTGGTTACAAACTTGCCTTCACGGCCGGCCAATGGCGAGGTGTTCACCATGAAGTTCATGGTCAATGTGGGCTCGTCAATCGCCGGAATTTCCAGGCCTTCCACTGCGTCAGTGGCGCAAATGGTGGTACCAATGCCGATTTCCTCGATGCCGTTGATCAGGCAAATGTCGCCAGCCTGAGCTTGTTCTTCCTGAACACGTTCCAGACCACGGAATTTGAGAACCTGGTTGATTCGACCATTGAATGGTGTGCCGTCTGGCCCGTTAACACAAGTAACCTGTTGACCCACACGCACGGTTCCGCGCTTGATTCGGCCAATGCCGATCTTGCCCACGTAGCTGTTGTAGTCAAGCGAGGTGATCTGAAACTGCAATGGACCATTGGGGTCATCATCACGCACAGGTACATACTTCAAAATGGCTTCAAACAATGGGCGCATGGTGCCTTCACGCACATCGGGTGTGTCGCCTGCATAGCCGTTCAGGCCACTGGCATACACAATCGGGAAGTCCAGCTGTTCGTCGGTTGCACCCAGTTTGTCGAACAAGTCGAAAGTTTGGTCAATCACCCATTCAACGCGCGCACCTGGGCGGTCTACCTTGTTCACCACCACGATAGGCTTCAAACCCAGGGCCAAAGCCTTGCGGGTAACAAAACGTGTTTGGGGCATCGGGCCTTCAACGGCGTCCACCAACAGCAAAACCGAGTCAACCATCGACAACACGCGCTCCACTTCACCACCGAAATCGGCGTGTCCTGGGGTGTCAACAATGTTGATGTGGGTGCCTTCATATTCAACCGCGCAGTTCTTGGCCAGAATCGTGATGCCACGTTCTTTTTCAATGTCGTTGCTGTCCATCACGCGTTCTTCGAGCTTTTCGTTCTCGCGGAAGGTGCCGGATTGGCGAAGAAGTTGGTCTACCAATGTGGTTTTGCCGTGGTCCACGTGGGCGATAATTGCAACGTTACGTAATGCGCGTGTCATAGATTTACCTGAATCAATCTGTCGGGTCGAAGCAAGGCGCCCTTCCCATCCGTTTCTAAAATGCCTGTTCCCATGAATCGGGAATTGCCTTTGAAGGCTGTATTGCTAACTTCGGTGTTCACATCCTGTGCAGACGTTTCTCCGTACACCCGCACTCGCCCTGGCTTGGCATCAACCAGGCTCAGTGGCAACCGTTGCCCGTGCGAAAACCGCCGCGCAAACTCATTGTTCAATTCGACTTTGCCCAGGCTGCCCAAAAGGGCATCTACCGGGAAAAGCACCGCATCCAAAGCGTCAAAGGGGGTTTCCGATTCACCAAGCACCTTAAGTGCATCCAGGGTGTACGCGCGTTCCACTTTCAAGTCACCAATTGCCGTTCTGCGCAATTCCGTGAGATAGCCCGCTGTGCCCAAGGCCTTGGCGATGTCTTCGCCCAAGGTGCGCACATAGGTGCCTTTGCTGCAATTCACTTCCAGTTCAATGGTGCAACTGCCTTCACCATGGATTGTATTGTGCTCGACTTTCATGACATCCAATTGATGGATCAAAAGGGTCCGAGCGGGTCTGTCCAATTCAATGCCTTCGCGAGCATACTCGTACAAAGGCTTGCCGTCTTTCTTTAATGCAGAAAACATGGGTGGCGTCTGTTGAATTTCACCAACAAACTGCGCGCACACCTGTTTTACTTCATCCAAGGTGATGCTTTCAAGGGCGCGGGTGCTGACTTTCGTCAATTCTCCCTCAGCGTCACCTGTGTTGCTTGAAAAACCAAGCCGCACCTTGGTGCGATAGGTTTTGCTGGCATCGATTAGATCTGCTGCAAACTTGGTGGCCTCACCGAACATCAATGGCAGCAAACCGCTTGCGAGCGGGTCTAGCGTACCGGTGTGACCGGTTTTTTCAGCCCTGTACAAGCGCTTTACAATTTGCAGGGCTTGATTGGACGAGAAACCAGTTGATTTATCGAACAACAGCACACCCGACAAGGCACGCTTTTGTTTCTTAGTCTCCGCCACCGTCGCCACCACCATCCGAATCTGTGGCACCACCGCCCTCGCCTTTCAGCGCCCGGTCGATCATTTGAGACATTTCAGCCCCACGCTCCACCGATTGGTCGTGTTTGAAACGCAAGGTGGGCACGGTGTGAATGTGCAGCTTCTTGAAAATCAAATTGCGCAAATAACCCGAAGAATCATTCAATGCTTCTTCAGTGGTTTCGGCTGAACCAGTCAACACCGAGAAATACACGGTTGCATAGGCGTAATCGGGCGTCAGTTCCACATCGGTGATTGTGACAAACCCAAGCCGTGGGTCTCTCAACTCACGGGGAATCAGCTCAGCCAGGTCTTTCTGGATTTGCTCGGCAACCCGAATACCTCTGGCTGGTGCTTTTTTCTTGTGACGCATACTTTCCTTTTCAAACCCGGGCAGCAATTACAGCTGTGTACGGGCCACTTCCTTCACTTCAAATGCTTCCAGAATGTCGCCAACCTGGATGTCGTCGTAGTTGTGCAGTTGCAAGCCACACTCAAAGTTCTGACGCACTTCTTTGGCATCGTCTTTGAATCGCTTGAGCGAGGCCAACTGACCTGTCCACACCACCACGTTGTCGCGCAACAAGCGAACGCCAGCACCGCG
Organism: Limnobacter sp. UBA7229; assembly: GCF_002473065.1. Taxonomy (NCBI): domain Bacteria; kingdom Pseudomonadati; phylum Pseudomonadota; class Betaproteobacteria; order Burkholderiales; family Burkholderiaceae; genus Limnobacter; species Limnobacter sp. UBA7229. The sequence continues at coordinate 220,183 of NZ_DKTN01000003.1, forward strand.
ACGAATAACACCATCGGTCACCATACAACCAGCGACAGAACCCACTTTGGAGATCTTGTACACTTCGCGGATTTCCACGTTACCGATGATTTCCTCTTTCTTGTCGGGCGTCAGCATGCCGGTCATGGCGGCCTTGATCTCGTCTACTGCGTCATAAATGATGTTGTAGTAGCGAATATCCACACCGTTGTTCTCGGCTGTTTTACGGGCACCTTGATCGGCACGCACGTTAAAGCCGATGATGACTGCTTTGGAGGCCACTGCCAGGTTGACGTCTGATTCGCTGATGCCACCCACTGCCGCGTGCACCACTTGCACCTTGACTTCGTCGGTTGACAGCTTTTGCAGGGCATGTGACAGCGCTTCTTGCGAACCCTGTACATCGGCCTTCAAAATCACAGCCAGGCTCTTGACTTCGCCCTCGGCCATTTGCTCGAACATGTTTTCAAGCTTGGCTGCTTGTTGCTTGGCCAGCTTCACGTCGCGGAATTTGCCTTGACGGAACAGGGCAATTTCACGGGCCTTGCGTTCATCTGGCAACACAATCACTTCTTCGCCTGCCGCAGGTACATCGCTCAAACCCTGAATTTCTACAGGGATGGACGGGCCGGCGGAGTCAATGGAACGACCGTTTTCGTCAACCATGGCACGTACTCGGCCAAATGCAGAACCTGCCAGCACCACATCGCCTTTCTTCAAGGTACCGCTTTGAACCAACACGGTGGCCACTGGGCCGCGGCCCTTGTCCAGTCGGGATTCAACCACAAGGCCCTTGGCCGGTGCTTCCACCTGCGCTTTCAATTCCATCACTTCAGCTTGCAACAACACTTGTTCCAGCAAGTCGTCAATGCCCTTGCCGGTTTTGGCCGACACGGGAACCATGGGTGAATCGCCGCCGTATTCCTCAGGGACCACAGAGTGTGTAATCAATTCCTGCTTCACACGCTCTGGGTTGGCATCGGGCTTGTCGATTTTGTTGATAGCCACAACCAAAGGCACATTGGCTGCCTTGGCATGGTGAATCGCTTCAATGGTTTGGGGCATCACGCCGTCATCGGCGGATACGACCAGAATAACGATGTCGGTTGCCTTGGCACCACGGGCACGCATGGCGGTAAACGCCTCGTGACCTGGGGTATCCAGGAAGGTGATCATGCCGCGTTCCGTTTCAACGTGGTAAGCACCAATGTGCTGCGTAATGCCGCCAGCTTCACCAGAGGCCACTTTTGCACTGCGAATGTAGTCAAGCAGTGAAGTTTTACCGTGGTCAACGTGACCCATCACGGTAACAACTGGCGCGCGCGGCACTGAAGGCGCCTCGGAATGTGCGACACCAGCTTCTTCGATCATGGCTTCAGGATCGTCGAGTTTGGCTGCAATCGCTTTGTGACCCAATTCTTCAGTCACAATCATGGCGGTGTCTTGGTCGAGTACCTGGTTGATGGTCACCATTTGGCCCATCTTCATCAAACACTTGATTACCTCAGCAGCCTTCACTGACATTTTGTGCGCCAGGTCGGCCACAGTAATGGTTTCGGGCACGTGAACATCGCGAACCACAGGTTCAGTGGGCTGGTTGAAGTTGCTTTGTTCCTGGCTGTGGCGGTTGTTTTTGCCCTTGGGGCCCTTCCAGCCACCAGCGCCTGTGCGGCCAACACCGGTTTCACCGCGTGTTTTCAAACCACCACGGCGGCGGCCTGGTTCTTCCTTTGCACCCGCAGCGCGAACACCTTTGCGACCGCGCTCGGCGGCTGAATCCTCTTCAGTGACAGCAACAATGGCTTTCTCAGGCTTCTTGATTGTAGCAGCCGGCTTGGGAGGCTCAACCGGCTCCTCGGCCTTCATGACTTTGGATGGCTGGGACATCATGCGGTTAATTGCCGCAACCTCAGCTTCTGCCGCTTTGCGTGCACGCTCTTGATTCGCGCTGGCTTTTGCTGCGTCCTCAGCGGCCTTTTTGGCCTTTTGCTCGGCCTTCAACGCATCGGCAGCACGCTGTTCGCGAGCCTTCGCTTCTTGGGCACGTGCGGCTTGCGTGGCTTCATCTTTAACGTCAGTTTCTTCTTCAGCCTTGGCAGGCTCGGCGCTTTCGGCCTTGGCTTGTTCCACAGCTTCGTGAGCAAGCCGCTCTTCTTCGGCACGCTGACGTGCTTCTTCCTGAAGCTTCAGTTCGCGCTCGCGCTCTTGCTCAAGCTTGGCTTGTTTTTCTTTCAGTTCTGCTTCCTGGCGTGCCTTCAACTCGGCCTGGCGCTGGGCTTCAGCGTCGCGGCGGGCTTGTTCTGCGGGTTCAAGCTGAGCTTCCATGACTGGCTCGCTTTCACCGGCTTTCTCGGCACGCTGAACGAACACACGCTTCTTGCGCACTTCAACCTGCACTGTGCGCGCGCGGCCGCCAGGGCCAGCCTGCTTGATTTCACTGGTCTGCTTGCGGGTGAGGGTAATTTTCTTTTGACCGCTTTCAGATCCGTGCGCCTTTCTCAGGCTTTCCAAAAGCTTTCCCTTGTCCGCTTCAGTAACTGCATCTGCCTCAGAATTTTTGCTCACGCCAGCAGACTTCAGCTGCTCCAAAAGAACATCGGCGGGCATTTTCAACTCTGCTGCAAACTGTGCGACTGTGGTACTGGTCATCTACTATTCCTTCAAATTCCCTTGCTGACCGGGCCGAGTGGCCCGATTCGACTCTACTCAATGCGGTTTGTATTATTCAAACCAGTGTGCTCGCGCTTTCATAATGATGTCGCGGGCACGGTCTTCTTCAATTCCTGCAATTTCAACCAATTCATCGACTGCCAATTCGGCCAGACCTTCGCGGTCAGAAATTTCAGCGGCTGCCAATTTGCCAACCAGATCGGCATCCACACCTTCGATGGACATCAAATCGCCTGCACCCTCAACCATTTCTTCACGGGCAATTGCCTCGGTCAACAATGCATTGCGGGCACGGGTTCTCAGTTCTTCGACAGTGTCTGCGTCAAATGCTTCAATTTCCTGCATTTCAGCGATGGGCACGTAGGCCACTTCTTCAAGACCGGTGAAGCCTTCTTCGATCAGAATGTTGGCCACTTCCTCGTCCACATCCAGCTTGCTGGTGAACAATTCACGCAACTTGCCGATTTCTTCTTCGGAACGCTTGGCCGACTCTTCGGGTGTCATGATATTGATTTGCCAGCCGGTGAGGTCGGAAGCCAAACGCACATTCTGACCGCTGCGGCCAATGGCTTGTGCCAGTTCGGCTTCGTCCACCACCACTTCCATCACGTGCTGGTCTTCATCCACAACGATGGATTGAACAGTAGCAGGCGACAAGGCGCCGATTACAAATTGGGCTGGATCTTCAGACCACAACACGATGTCCACACGCTCGCCGCCCAATTCCTGGGTAACGGCCTGAACGCGAGAACCACGCACGCCCACACAAGTGCCGATTGGATCAATGCGACGGTCGTGAGCCAGCACGGCGATTTTGGCACGCATGCCAGGATCGCGGGCAGCACCCTTGATTTCAAGGTGGCCTTGTTCAATTTCAGGCACTTCCATGGCAAACAAGGCTTTAATGAACTCGGGCGAAGTGCGTGACAGGATGACTTGCTGACCGCGGGCCATGCGATCAACCTTCCACAGGTAGGCGCGCACACGGTCACCGGGACGCAGGCTTTCGCGAGGAATCATTTGATCGCGGGGCAAACGGGCTTCGATACGGCCACTTTCAACAATGGCGTCACCACGCTCCATGCGCTTGACCTGACCAATCACGATTTTGTCGCCACGGTCGAGAAAGTCTTGCAAAATTTGCTCACGCTCGGCGTCGCGAACGCGCTGCAGAATGACCTGCTTGGCTGCTTGTGCACCAATTCGGCCAAACTCAACAGGCTCAAGTTCTTCTTCGATGAAGTCGCCCATTTCGGCTTCAGCATCGTGTTTCAAGGCCTGGTCTAGAACCATTTGGTAGGCGGGGTCGTAGAAATCTTCTTCTGTGACCACTTCCCAGCGGCGGAAAGTGTCGTAGTCGCCTGTGTCGCGGTCAATGGACACGCGGACATCCACTTCTTCATCGAAGCGCTTCTTGGTTGCGGAAGCCAATGCCAATTCGAGCGCACCAAAGACGATGTCTTTGTCCACATTCTTCTCGCGCGCCAACGCATCAACTAATAAAAGCAACTCACGGCTCATTCCAGGGCTCCTAAAACTTTAGATGGGGGACCAGACGGGCACCCGCCAAATCAGTTATTTCAAAATCAAGCAAATAGGGTTCGGCATTTTTACCGTCGGGGGTCACCAAGACACCCCAGGTTTGCTCTTTGCCCTTTTGCAATACACCTTTGAACTGTTTTTGATTGTTGATGGCCCGTTTGAATTTCAGGGACACCTCTTGCTCCAAAAACCGTTCGAAATCTTTTTTGCGGCGTAAAACGCGATCAACGCCCGGCGAGGAAATCTCGAGCCGTTCGTAGTTGACATTTTCGACGGTGAACAGGTGGGTAAGCTGGTGGCTGACCTTTTCGCAATCTTCGACGGTAACGCCAGTGGGTGAATCGATCATGATGCGCAACAGACCATTGCCCTCGCGCTCAATATCGGCCACTTCAAGGCCCAGAGAGGCGATCACGGCGTCGGCTTCAGTAACCCAGGATTCTGACCACACGCCAGACCATGAATTGCCAACAAATTCTTCAGGATTGATCACTTCGCCTTTCAACGTTCTTAACCTTTACTTGTCTGTTCGCTTCGCTTGTTCACTTTATTTGCGTACTTAAAACCGCCTCGCCAAAAAAAAATGGGCCTGTAAGCCCACTTCATTTGAGACACCCTTTTTGGAGTGGGCGCTCAGGCAGCCTCAGAGAATAACCGAAACTGCCTTTATTTTCAAGTAATTTCAGGTGCGGAGAACTACGCGGCCGGTGCCTTCCTGCGTCTACGCTGCTGGGGTTTCTGGGCTGCACCATTTCCACCCTCATTGCCGCGCCCGGGACCGCGCCCGGCAGAAGGACCACCAGACCGCGGACCCGCATTGCGTGGCCCTGAGGGGCGCTTGCCTGTCCCAGCAAACTTTCCAGCTGGGGCAGCACCATTGCCATTGGCACCGGCTCTGTTGCCATTTCGGTCACCACCGCCACCTCGCCGGGCTGAGCCCCCGGCAGAAGACAAGTTGTTCTGGTTGCTCAACGCGGCGGCGGCGGCAGCGCCAGACACGGTGAGGTAAGTTTGGGTTGGCGTGGTAAAGGCCAAGCCCGGATCGATCAGGGGTTGACCGTTACGACGCTTGTTGTTTTTTGAGCCGATGTTCTTCTTGTCACGGCGAATGGCACCTTCTTGGGCAGACTCATCCACCTTCAAGCCCAATGACTGCATATAGGACATGGCCTCAAGTGCTTCCATTTCCATGTGGCGGCCACGTTTCAAGGTGGAGGGCATCAGGATGTCGCCAAAACGTGTGCGAATCAGGCGACTTACGGTCAGGTTACAGGCCTCAAACATGCGGCGAACCTCTCGGTTGCGCCCTTCTTTCAAGCCAACTTTGTACCAGCGGTTAGCACCCTCACCGCCGGCAGCATCCACATAGAGAAACTTGGCAGGACCGTCTTCAAGCTGAATACCAGTGAGCAATTGCTGGCGTTGTTCTTCAGAAAGCTCACCCAGAATGCGCACAGCGTACTCACGCTGCACTTCGTAACGCGGGTGCATTAAACGGTTGGCCAACTCGCCCGAGGAGGTGAACAGCAATAAGCCCTCGGTGTTGAAATCGAGACGCCCCACTGCAATCCACTTGCCGTTTGAAATTTTCGGCAGTTTCTGAAATACGGTAGTACGGCCTTGGGGGTCGTCCATGGACACAATTTCGCCGGCGGGCTTGTGATAAATAAGTACCCGAGGTGGCTTGGATTTGTTTTTGCGCTGAATCAGCTTGCCATTGACACGCACCTGGTCGGTGGGCAACACGCGCTGGCCCAGGTGGGCAGGTTCAGCATTGACAGAGACACGCCCAGCGACAATCAGCTCTTCCATTTCACGACGAGAACCCATACCGGAATCGGCCAATACCTTGTGCAACTTGGGCGCCAATTCGGGGTCTAGCCGCACATTCAGCTTGCTGCGGTTCTTGCCTGCGCCGCCACCCTCTTCAGACTTCAGGCCTTCGACCTGATCCAGCACTTCGCCCCATTCCAGATCATGACTTTCGCTGTCTATGCTGACTGCCGCCTGCTCGGGAATTGGGTTGCTGTCGAGTGTTTCAGTTGCTTTGCGCTTGTTGGTTCTCATCGTTTTCCGCTGTTTCGCTGTCATCCAGATCAAATGGAATGACTTTCTGTAATTCATCAGCCAGCTGTTGGTCTTTTTCATCGTCCAGTGCTGGCAAGTCGCTTAGGCTGGCCAAATTCAGGTCAGCCAAAAACTGGGGCGTGGTTGCCCACAGTGCTGGGCGCCCCGGCGCATCACGGTGGCCGATTGACTCGATCCAGCCGCGATCCTCGAGCGCCTTCATGACCTGGGTAGACACGGTGACCCCACGAATGGACTCGATGTCGCCCCGGGTGACCGGCTGCTTGTAGGCAATAATTGCCAGGGTTTCCATGGTTGCCCTTGAGTACTTCGGGGGCTTCTCGGGATTCATTTGTTCGAGGTAACGTTTGACGTCCTCTCGGGTTTGGAAGCGCCAGCCCGTTTTGACTTGCACAAGTTCCAAACCCTTGTGAGTCCAATCTCGACGCAGGTCTTCCAACAAGGTTGTGACCACGGATGCATCAATTGCATCATCGAACAGGCGCATCAATTCCTTGACGGCAATGGGCTCGACCGAACACAGCAATGCTGCTTCTAATATGTTTTTAGCGCGCTGGGGATCCATCCAGGCGGACTCACTTTAAGAAATTCAGGTGTTGATAGGGAAATAGTGCCGATTGGTCCTGCAGGCCGATGTGGCTGTTGCCAGCGGGGTGCAGGGGCGCAGCGTGAAACGAGTTGCGCGACAGGCATTTTATAAACCGATGGCGCATTGTAACCACGTTATCCACCGCTCAGCAACCACTTGATCACACAATTAATTTCAAAAAAAACGGCTCACCGAGGCAAGCCGTATCTGAAAGTAACCCACGGAGGGTCGGAGACATTCATAGAGTGCCGGAACAAAGTGCACTGAACATCCCCACTGTGGCTTAACCCGAGGCTTATGGAACTTATCCACACTGGGCGGGGAAAACCTTCCCTATTCGCTGTGGATAAAATTTTCAGCCTGTTGATTTTGTGCAGTTTTTGGTTGGTTGATTAAAAACTGAGCATGGGCTCTAGAGACTATCAACTCTTGCTATTTCAGCTTTCCCAGCGATAGCCAACACCCGCTTGGCGGATGCGGTTCCAGATAGCCTCTTTCTCCTCGTCGCTTTTGAACAGCCAACCATCGACTTCGTCCAGAGTGCGACCGCAGCCCATGCAAATGTCGTCTCCAAGGTTGGTTGAACAAAAACCCACGCAAGGGGTATCGGCTTGGGGCCACACAGGCAGGTTGGCGTATTCAGGTTTTGACATGATGCTGCTTTAGTTGGGGTTGGGACGGTACTGCTTCTTCAGGCGAATATAGAGCACTTTGGTGACGTGTGCGACAACCGAGCCATCGGCGTGGGTGATGTCGGTCTCGAAGGTGTGCAAAACTTTTTCACCAGTGGCCGCTTTGGCTTTGATTTCTTCCAGTGTTTGATCATCAACTTGATACACGCCTTTGACCAAGGCGTTGCCCGGTGCAACAAACCGAATGTTGGCCTCTTGATCCCACACATGGTAGCGACTGCCCAAGCGCTTCATGAGAATGAGCATGTAGAAGGGATCGGCCATGGCGTAGAGAGAACCGCCAAATTGCGTACCCATGATGTTCTTGTTGCGACGCGTGAGTGGCATGTGCACTTCGACTTCTTCGAAATTGGTACTGATGTGATGTACATGAATGCCTGTGCCGCGCAAAGGTGCGTAAAAATTCATGGCCCTGCGCATGAATTCGGGCTTGTCAGAGAGGTTTTTCAGAAATTTTTTAAACATTTTTTGCTGCAAATTTTTCTTGTGGTTTCAGTAGGATAAAGGTTTTTGGGCCGCGGTTTAGGCGTTTGCATGCGTTTGTTCACTTGCACACAAGGGGGAAACCCGCTATAGTTTCGTTCTTACCAGACGCGGGGTGGAGCAGTCTGGCAGCTCGTCGGGCTCATAACCCGAAGGTCGTAGGTTCAAATCCTGCCCCCGCAACCAAATACAGAAAAAAGGCCAATCATCTCGGTGATTGGCCTTTTTATTTTTCCGGTATCAGACTTTATCAATTCAAAGCGAATGCCAAGGTCTATGTCACATCAATGTTGTCGAATCCTATTAATTGATTGATGGATTTAAATCATGGTTGACGTACCTTCAACGCTTCAAAAAGTTAAGTAGATCCTGATTCAAGCGATCTTTGTGAGTGTCAGCCAAGCCATGGGGAGCACCTGGATAAACAATCAGAGTGGAACCCTTGATTTGCGCTGCAGATGCTTTGGCCGATGCGTCCAAAGGAACGATTTGATCGTCATCGCCGTGAATGATCAGCGTGGGAATGTTGAATTTCTTCAGATCTTCACGAAAGTCTGTCGCAGAAAATGCAGCGATAGAGTCATAGGTGTTCTTGTGACCTGCCTGCATGCCCTGAACCCAGAATGACTGAATCAGCCCTTGTGAAGGTTTTGCGCCTTCGCGATTGAAACCAAAGAATGGCCCCGACGCAATATCCAGATACAACTGCGAACGGTTTTCCAGCGATGCTTGTCGAAGCCCCTCAAACACGCTCATCGGGAGCCCACCGGGATTGCTTTCGGTTTTCAACATCAGCGGCGGAACAGCTGCCACCAACACGGCCTTTTCAACGCGTTTGGTGCCGTGCCGCCCAATGTAGCGGGCCACTTCACCACCGCCAGTGGAAAAACCAACCAGCGTGACTTTCTTCAACTTCAGCGCTTCGATCACTGCCGAAAGATCATCTGCGTAATGATCCATGTCGTTCCCATCCCAAGGCTGACTTGAACGACCATGACCGCGACGGTCATGAGCAACAACCCTGTATCCATTGCTGGCCAGGAACATCATTTGCGATTCCCAACTGTCAGAATTCAGCGGCCAGCCGTGACTGAAAACCACGGGCTGACCATCGCGAGGGCCCCAGTCCTTGTAATAAAGCTGCACATTGTCTTTAGTGACGATCGTGCTAGCGGATTGAACAAAGCTGCCCTTGCCGTGGGTGTTACCTGCCACAGTGGCAGGTTGAGCGGCATTCACAGTTGCTGAGAATAAAGCAGTTGAAAAGATTGCTAAAAAGTTTCTGAACGCGTTCATTATTGATCTCCAACGTTGCACTGAGCCAGATTTTTCCCATCGAGCGAGGTCATCGGGCGCTGAACGCTTCGATCAAGAAACTCAACCATCGCATCAGCGATTTCCTTGCCATGCGTTTCGATTGCGAAATGGCCAGTGTCGAGAAACTGAACTTCCGCCTTGGGATTGTCGCGCTTGTAAGCGTTTGCACCGGCCGGGATAAAAAATGGATCATTGGCACCCCAAATTGCCAATGTGGGTGGCTGATAGCGGCGGAAGAACTCGTGCAGTGCACCGTACTGTTTAATATTCTGGCCATAGTCAAGCAACAGATCCATTTGTGCATCAACGCCGATACGTTCCACCGCAGCATGTGCCAGCTGGTAGGTTTCGGGAGCCACCAGTGAAGTGTCTTTCACACCCTCTGTGTACTGCCACTTGATCATCTCGTACGTGTTGAAGCGACGCAGTGCCTCCCGGTTGGCTGGCGTTGGATTGGCCCAAGCCTTGCGCATGTCGGCCCAGCCTTCACTCAGCCCCTCTTCATAAGCGTTGCCATTCTGGCTCACGATTGCAGTAATCTTCTGCGGATTTTTTACAGCAAGACGCCAGCCGACAGGGGCACCGTAGTCGAATACATACATGGCGTAACTATCCATACCCTTGGCGACTGTGAATGCGTCGATTACCGAAGCGAGGTTGTCGAATTGATAGGCAAATGACTTGCCTGGCAGAACATTGGTTTGACCAAAACCAGGCAGATCGGGGGCGATGACATGATATTTCTCTGCCAGTTTCGGGATGAGCTCACGAAACATGTAGGAAGACGCGCCGAATCCGTGCAACAGCAAAACTTTAGGTGCAGTTTCAGGCCCGGCTTCTCGATAAAACACATCAACATCCTGAATATTCACAGACCGGTGATGAACCTGCTCTGTGGGAGGTGCCGCACTGGCGGCGAAAGTTGCAGTGGCCAGCGTGGTTGCGGCCAATAGTGCGTGAATGCTAGTCATGGCTATTCCTTGTCGTAAAAATTAAATGATCAGCTGCTTGTTTGAAATAACCTGTATAATTTGATTTATACGGTTACTTGCCCGGAAGTGTCTTCCAAAAAAAGTAACCTGTCAAACTATTTTTTAAAGGTTACTTATGGAAAAGACTGAAACGTCGATAAACAACAATCCCGGAGAGATCCCAATGGTGGGTGACCACCTGGCTCTGGACTTACTGAACACAGAAATGCGAGTTGGCAATGAGTCAGTGGATTTATGGCGAAGTGGTGAGGATGTTCACGCATGGCTTGAGCGATGTGGTTTGTTGGCGAGCGCGTCAATCGCAGCAGCAGCAGAGAAACAGACATTACTCAGGCAGGCGAGAGAACTTCGAGCACTCGCTCGGCAGCTGATTGGACAATGGAAGAATGGACAGATGGGCGATGTGCAGCCGCTGAACAAGTTTCTTGATGGCTACACCAGCGCCCCACAGGTGATACCAACCGACGCCGGTAGACTTGTATTGACCCGAGTTGCCAAAGCCGATCCTGTTGCTAATTTGCTGGGGCCAGTGGCTGAAGCAGTCGCGCAATTGCTGACCGATGGCGAGCTAGATCTTGTTAAAAAATGCGCCCATCCTGAATGCATTCTTTGGTTCTATGACCGAACAAAATCGCATAAGCGTCGCTGGTGCAGCATGGCATCTTGCGGAAATCGACACAAAGCTGCCCAGTTCAGAAAAAAGGTGGGAACAACTTGAGTGAATGATTGCAATCTGCTTACGTGGTTTTTTTAGCGACTCGAGCAATCACTTTGATTTCGAAGTCGAAGCCGGCAAGCCAGTTCACTCCCAATGCGGTCCAGTTCGGATAAGGAGATTCGGGAAATACTTCATCCTTGACCTTCAGGATTGTGGGGAATTGATTCTCTGGATCGGTGTGAAAAGTGGTTACGTCGACGATGTCGTTCAGCGAACATCCGCCAGCTTTCAACGTTGCCTCAAGATTGGCGAATGCCAAGCGAACTTGAGCTTCGAAATTTGGCTCTGGTGAGCCATCGCCAAGGCTTCCGACTTGCCCCGACACAAACAGAAGATCACCAGATTTAATAGCAGCAGAATAGCGGTGTAGCTCATACAACTCATGGCGATCAGCTGGAAAAATTGCTTGGCGTGTGCTCATCGGTGTTACCTCGAAAGTTGATTGGTAACGGAAATTTAAGTGATATTTTTGTTTGAATAAATTGCTAAATAACAGCAACACTGTTTAAATATTTCAAACAATTATTCGGAGAAGTGAGTGGACCGATTTGATTGCATGAGGGTTTTTGTGCGCGTGGTGGAGGCAGGCAGTTTTACAAAGGCGGCCGAAACCTTGGACATAAGTAGAGCCACTGTGACCCAATCAATTCAGCAATTGGAAGCACACCTGCGCATCAAGCTACTGAACCGCACCACCCGCAAAGTGAACGTAACCAAAGATGGTGCAGCCTACTTTGAGCGTGTGGTCAAGTTACTGAATGAACTTGAAGACATCGAACACAACCTGCCTGGTTCTCCTGGTTCTCCCCGTGGCCTGCTCCGTGTGGATGTTCCAAGCCCTTTCGCCAACATCATTTTGGTGCCGGCACTGCCAGATTTCTACGCACGTTTTCCAGACATTCAACTTGAATTGGGAGCCAGTGACAGAAAAGTAGATTTGATCAGCGATAACGTCGATTGTGTAGTCAGAGGTGGTGAAATTACAGATGGTGCTTTGATAGCACGTCACGTTGGTAATTTGCGGTTGGGTGTTTACGCTGCGCCATCTTACTTAAAGCAATCAGGAACACCTTTGCATCCGCATGAACTAATTGAATCTGACCATCGAATTATCCGTTATCGCTGGGCAAATGAATTGCCATATGGGTTGCGTAAAGATGGAGTCGACGCAAGGTTACAAGGACGCTCCGTGCTGGAAATAGATGATGGCAACGCCTACCTGACAGCGGGTTTGGCTGGATTAGGCGTGCAGTGGTTGCCTGAGTACATGGCCAAACGACACATCAAAAACGGTGAACTGGTGCGGCTTTTCTCGGACTGGCAGTTCGATTCAATGCCTTTGTACGTGGCTTATTCTCCCAACAGATATGCCAGCAAACAGCTTCGGGTTTTTATCGAGTGGATCACTCATCTGATAGCGCAGCACGCAAGCGCACCACAGTAAACGCACCACCTCTCCAAATGCAATAAAGCGCGATAAGCAGCAGTAGCGCATAAATCATTTCACCATGCTCTGCCGCAAGAAATCCATACTGATAACTGGCAGCTGGAATGTTGATCAATGCATGAATCAGGATAGCTGCCATGAGCCAAACAAGCTGCCTTTTAGCCACAGCCAGAGCTCCGATAAAAGTCAAACCAACTTGTATCACGATGGCAAAAACACGTTCAATCAACAAGAAAATAGCTGTCCACTCCGTAAGGCTTGCCAATTGCTTCTTGATGACATCCTGCGCAGTGGAATCAAGATCCAGTGTCTGAAGTACTTCCGGACTGGAGTAAAAATACAGAAATTGCGCGTGGGCGATCACGCCAAGAAGCACTGCCTCGCACAGGGCATAGCCCAGCGCAAATTTAGCCAACCACGGAAGGTCCAAATTGCTGCGCACGCTTCTAACTTTCAAACAAATGTATTTCCCGGTCTCCTCAAAAAGACCTGCAGTAAGACAAGCCATGACTAGTCCGACCAAAGCCTGCTGGCTACTTACGGACTGCCCAGGTAAAGCAAACCCTGCCGAGCTCAAAAAAACTGGCTCTAACACCCTAGCAAACAACACGAACGCCATGGCACCTAGCCAATAGGGTTTAGATCCGGAAGGCAATCGACGATTGAGCTGAACAATCAGACAAAGACCGACTGCACACAATGTCAACATCGACAACACATTGAGAACGATCACCATTATTCTTCAACCACCGGTAACAAAATTGTGGACAGCTCATAAGCCATTTGATGTGGCTGACCTGAAGGCTTCAGCAGCGGTTTAATTGCCTCTAGCACTTTCTTCTGAAATTCATCCAGTTGATTTGGGGTGGCATAGAAAATCGCTTTGCTGAACCCATGTCGATAACTCTCTTTTTCCTGGTTCGAATCCAGAAACCTGTCAAAGCTGTTCAAGACCCCAGCCAGGTAAAGATTGAAAAGTTTTTTGAGTTCGTCCGAAGATGGGTTTGCTTGGGCTGTTGCACAAGATATGCGATAGGTCACCTCGGTGGCACCACGCTTCTGATTTTCCTGTTCTACCTCAATCAAACCTGCGTCGAACAATGCTTTGATATGCCGATACAGTGTAGCCGGCGCAATTTCGGGTAGGTCCTTGTGGATTTGCTGAGGAGTCGAAGACTCCGAGAAAAGATACGAGAGGATTTTCATCCGCACAGGATGCAGCGCCACTTCCAGATTGGTCATTGATTTACTTCTGGGGTTACATTATTATCAATAATGATAACAATATGAAATGTTCTCGGCAATCCTCTGAAAATAGACTGGCTCCGCGAATGGGCGTAAACAATGTATATCGGCGAACTCTCTAGAAAGTCTGGTGCCTCACGCAAGGCGATTTATCTTTACGAGCAAATGGGATTAATCCCAAAGCCAACACGCAAAGGCAGCTACCGCGTTTATGCGGACGTGGCTATCCATCAAATTCAAACCATTCGTTGCGCACAAACCTTGGGCTTTAAGCTCAAAGAACTCGTCGAGGCTTTGGCGAGCAAAAACAGCACCCCCCGCTCAAGCATGGCACTGATGCTTGAGCAAATTGAATTGAAACGATCAGCCCTTCATTCGCAAATCGAAACAGCACAGGCTCAACTGCTTTTGTTAAATCAACTAGAACATGAATTGCTTCACTCCCCGGAATTAATGAACTGCGAACTTCCTGTTGACTCTTCCCCTAAGGGCAAGCTTTAGACTTTTTGTGATTCAACAAAAAGGGGCCTGTCATGCGCCAACGCATCTTGATTATTCTTGGCCATCCCGCCGAGGCCAGCTTGTGCGGTGCCATCGCCGATGCCTACCTGAAGGGGGCTCAAACAGCGGGTCACGATGTTCGCTTGCTCAGCCTTGGACAACTGAATTTCGATCCGATACTGCGCGATGGTTACAACACCATTCAGCCGCTTGAACCAGACCTTGTTGCTGCACAAGAATTGATTACTTGGGCTGAGCACCTTGTGTTTGTTTATCCAATTTGGTGGGGTTCCATTCCAGCCATTCTTAAAGGCTTTTTTGATCGAATATTCCTGCCCGGATTTGCATTCAAGTTTAAGAAAGACGCATTGATGGTCGATGGCCTGTTAAAGCAACGAACCGCACACCTGATCGCGACCATGGACACTCCACCGTGGTACTACCGGCTGGTATATCGCATGCCGGGGCACAACCAAATGAAGCGAACCATTCTTGAGTTTTGTGGCATTAAACCAGTGGAAATTACCAGCTTTGGCCCAGTGAAAAACTCGCAGGCAAGCACACGCGAGAAATGGCTGGCGAGTGCTTACCAATTTGGATTAAACGGCCTTGCCAGATAAGTCGGCAAGCGCTTTTAAACTCAAAGCCCAAGGTCGCTTAACCCTGGATGGTCATTCGGTCGGGGGCCGTGCGGCCATTGAAACAAACGCTCCGATTCCTTGATTGGAATATCGTTGATGCTGGCGTGGCGAACCTTCATAAATCCGTTCGCATCAAATTCCCAGTTCTCGTTGCCGTAGCTTCGAAACCAGCGACCCTCAGTATCGTGCCATTCATAGGCGAATCGAACCGCAATTCGATCATCTGAAAAGGCCCACAATTCCTTGATCAAACGGTAGCCGTTTTCCACTGCCCATTTTCTGGTTAGAAAATCGACGATCGCGGGCCTGCCCTGAAATATCTCGCTGCGGTTGCGCCATTTGGAATCTACAGTGTAAGCCATGGAGACCGCCTCTGGATTTCTGGAATTCCAGGCGTTTTCTGCCGCCCTGACTTTCTGAATTGCAGATTCCCGATTAAAGGGTGGCAGTGGTGGTTTGGTGTTGGTGCTCATTCATTTCTCCGTAATTGCGCCCTTAGTGGCGCGGTCATTTCGTCGATCTCCGCAAGTGTGAATCGCGGCGTAATGTGCTGCGGGCAGTTCCAATCGAAGGCCTTCACAGAAATAATGAATCCTCTCTCTACAATCGCTTTGTAGCCGGGTGTAACAAGCCGCTCGATCAAATCAGGCTCAGTATCGCGATCAATAAAGCGAACACGACCAAGTAACTTCAGCCGCCGCTGATTGGCATAATCCATCAGGATAAGCGCAACACGGTTGTCGTGAATCAAGTTACCTACACTGACATATTGAACATTGCCGCGATAGTCCGCGAAACCCAAGGTGCGTTCATCGAGAACTTTCAGGAAACCCGCTGGGCCACCTCGGTGCTGCACGTAAGGCCAGCCGGTTTCGCTCACACTGGCCTGAAAGAAATGATCACGCGATTCAATGAATGTGGTCTCTCTTTCCGTCAATTTGTCACGCCGATTGGCAGACTCTTCCATGGCAGCGTACCTTTCCCGACTACCTGCCTGGATTTGTAGTTCGCGCACGCCCTGCGTGAACGCAATTTCTGCAAATGCATTTCCCATCAACGATCTCCTTGAAAATTAGAAACCCGGAAGGATTGGGTGAGATAAGTGTCATCTATTTCCATTTTTATTTGAATAAGTCAAAATAGAACTACTTAATTTCCAATATGGAAATAATTAAATGGACAAGTTTAGAACCCTTGAAATATTTATTGCGGTGGCCGAAACCGAGGGCTTTGCGGCTGGCGCGAGAAAATGCAGGCTGTCGGCACCGGTGGCCACCAAGGCGATTTCTGAATTGGAAGCTTCGCTGGGTGTTCGCTTGCTGAACCGCACCACACGGCAGGTGAGCCTGACTGATGCTGGGCAGCGCTACCTGGTGGATGCGCGTCGCATTGTGGAGGAACTCAAAGAAGCTGATGCTTCAGTAATCGGCCTGCATGCCAAACCAATTGGCACATTGAGTGTAACTGCGCCGGCGCTATTCGGACGTTTGTTTGTAACCCCCGTGATGGTGGCATACCTGAAGCAATATCCACAAATGAAGGCGACACTGCTTTTTCAGGATCGTATTGTGAATTTGGCGGAAGAAGGTATTGACCTGGCCGTGCGGATTGGTCACCTGGCTGATTCGAGTTTAAATGCAATACCGCTGGGACATGTGAAACGGGTCGTGGTGGGCTCACCCGATTACTTGAGGCGACATGGAACACCCAAGCAGCCCAAAGATTTGCAACACCACCAATTGATTGCAGCTGTGCAAATGAATCCGGTGCAGGATTGGCGGTTTGGCAACATCGACAACAGGGTGTCTGTAAGGTTGGAACCCGCACTCATGACCACAACCAATGATGCAGCGATTGAAGCGGCCGTTCTCGGCTTCGGATTGACCCGTGTACTTTCTTACCAAGTGGCCAATGAAATTGAACAAGGCAGACTGAAAGTTTGCTTGAGCAAATTTGAACCCGATCCATTGCCTGTGCAAATCGTGCACCGTGAGGGCCGCACCTCGACTGCGAAAACACGCGCTTTTATTGACCTGGCAAGAGCAATGCTGAGTACCTCACTTGCAAAGCTTTGAATTTTACAAACCCAACATATCCATAAAAATTGCAGGCTTCTTGTAGCCCATAATTTTTTTGTTCACCTCGGGCTTGGGCCCCATCACCAACACCGCCGGGGTGGCAAACACACCCAGCTTTCTGGCCAATTGCTTTTCAGAATACACGGTGCCGTCGATCCAGTTCACGGGCAAGTCGCCACGCACATTGATGGCAATGACATCGAACTTGGCTTCAATCCTCTCGCAGTTGGGTCCTTCGGTGAAGTTCTCTTTTAGCAAATACGCGCAGTAGGGGCAATCATCCAGGTGAAAGAAAATGAGCAGCTTCTTTCCTCGGGTTTGTGCATCTTGAATGTCCACTGGAATTTCAAGAAAGGTTTGCTTGAACCAGCCAGGCAATTCGTAATGCATGGGTTTGGGTTCAATGTCACGGGCAAATGTATTTGCCGAAAATACAACGCAAAAAACAAGCAACCAGAATCTGCAGACCGGGTGATTTGCGAATGACTTCATGCATTTTGTACTCAGAGATTCGATTACCCAATCTTAGCGTAAGGAGTCAACTCTTCCAAAATTTCGGGCCAAATGCTGTTGCACCGTTCCCTGAAAATATCAATGTGCCCTACTTTGCCAAGCTTGAATGTCTCGGGCTTGATTTCAATCCGTTTCTTGCTGGCCGTGGTGAACAGGCGCATGATGTCTTCAACGTTGGGCAGGGTTGCAATTTCATCATCGCTGGCGTGCACAAAGGTAATTGGCGACTTGAACTGTCCAAACCAGTGTTGTTGCACACCGTCACCAAATTCATTTTCTACATAGCCGGGGCTTGAACACCACTTGGCCCATTGCAGGCCAACACCCTTTGGCAAATTTTCACCCCAGCCGAAACGCTTGGCTGGTACATATCCCAACACGGCAGAGCTGATCGGGATCACCCATCGCAGCATGAACTTGGCACCATTGCGCTTGTCCTTGCGAATATTTTTCACATGTCCGGAAGAAGCTGCCACCGCCAACACGCCACGCACTTTGGCGTGGTTGTGCATCAAGCCAAACAACTGTCCACCTGCACTGTGCCCGATCAGGTATGCACTAGCCTGCCCAGTGAGTTCAAGCAGAAAATCCAAAGCTGCGGGCATGTCGTACAAGCCCCAGTCCTGCTTTTTCACCCCGCAATGCTTGACATGCGACTCCTGCAAAGATTTTCCGATGCCCCGATAATCAAACACCAACACAGAAAAACCCTGTTCGGCCAACCAGCGCGAGAAGGGATAATAAAACTTTTGAATGATTCCCGTGGCGGGGCAAATCAAGACAGGTTTATCGTGTTTGCCATTGACCGCCGGAAAAAACGTACCGGACAATGGCTGCCCTGCAGCGGGAATACTCACTTCAAATGATTGGGTCATGGAGGCACCTGATATAACTTCGCTGCTGCAGTTTAGTAGCAATTGCGAATTCGATAATCCAGGAGATGAGCAATTGATTATTTCTTGAGTTGCAACAATGGCAACGCGGCTAATGGTATGCAAGAAGAAAAAAGGTTAACCCTCAATCGAGAATTAACCTTTGTCTGACACTTCAATCAACTGAACCAGGGTATTTATGGCTTGTTGGCGTTGCGGCGCTGCTCTGGAGTCTGGTTCATTAGCTCCTTCAAAACCTGTTCACGCGACTTGCTCATTCCCTTGCCGGTCATGATAAAAATCATGCTTCCGTCAGCAGAACTCTTCTCAACATAACCCTTTTGAATTGCAGAAAGGTACATAGAGTAAACCTCGTCTTTGCTCAAGCGCATGCTGGGCGGCAGTGAATTCAACATCGTCGAATCATTGGCTTGATTGGATTGCGCGGTGGTTACGGCGGGGATAATCGCAGCGCTGGCTGCAACCAATGAAACTATCAGGGCAAATCTTTTCATCATTAACCTCAAAAGAATGTAATAAGTTCAATTACCAGAGCACTTCGTACTGCCACTTCAAATTTATTGGCGGCTCATTCTCAAGAGGTCAAAGCAAACAAAACTGACCAAACCTAGGAATCGAGAGAATCCAGCTTATGGTGGGCTGGGCAATCGTGTTCGGGACAAACTTCGTCATCACACAAGCGACACACACTTACCGCATCCATTTCGCTGTTCACCGCACCGAGTCTTCAATCAACAAAGACAATATCTTTTCCAATTGCTTTTGATGCGTTGCCGACAGCTTTGAAACAATCGGCTTCAAGGTCCCCAAACGGGTATCCAGCACATCGCGCAAATGTTTTTTCCCAGACACCGTGAGTTCGAGGTTGACAACCCGTTTGTCCTCACCTGCCAGCCTGGAAACCCAACCGGACAACTCCATTTTTTCGGTTAAGCGAACCATGGCTGAATGGGACAAACACAGACCTTTCGCAAGCTGCCCAATCGAACACACCCCGAACATTCCAATCACATTCAATGCCGCACTAGCCGTGCTGTTGGCGTTGGGATGAACTTTCAATTCTTCTTCAAGCCGGTTATTTACCAGCCCGGCCACTGCTCCCAGCAAGTTGGCTGTTTTCAATGTTTTTGGCGAACTATTTATATGCATAATACACATATCTCAAGGAAAAACAACATGGTGTTCCCCACACATCATATGAAATCGTTTCCAGCATATTCACGGTGTGGGCCCATCAACCTGGTGGTTGATATTTAACGGTAACAAGCGCGTCATGTTACCGCGTGGCTGGCAGATGGGGAACAGGGATATACAGCAGCGCCGAGCAGGCAATTGAGTGGTATTAGCAGTCGAGACCACCAAAACTGTATGAAACGGCCTCGGTGTCAAGCCGATCAAGTACATCATCCCAATCAAGATTTTTTACCTCGCCAGACCAATCTACCCGAAGGAATCGAGCGCAGCTCAACACACTCGAGGCCTCGGCCATGGCCAATTGATGCGCACTTGAACGAATAAATGCTGATTTGCTGTTTTCAGACTCCCACAGAGTGAGGGTCCACGCCTGATTACCGAACAACTGCCGACGCACTGAATATGCCAACAAACCAGGCTGCCCTTGAAGTGATTTCACAACCGCCTCACTGCGTGAATAAAAGGGCCCAGACTTACCCTCTTTTACAAATGCATGAGTTACGACCAACTTCGCGTTTTGAGCTATGGCCGCTTTTCCCTGGGGATAAACAAAAGGCGTTGAAATTGAAAATGCGGTGAGTGCAAGACCCGCCGCTGCCAAAGAAGTAACTTGAAGCAATCTGTTCAGCTTTAGCATGAAACGCACCCTGAATGTTGACAGTGTCAACAAAGAATATTCCTCAATGTAGACACTGTCAACAAATTCTGATTTATGATGTGCGCATGACAGAAGACGACCTGAAATCCCGTTGTTTGGCAAAAGCCTTTGACGAACTTGACAGTGGCCGCATCAGTGAGCTGAGCCTGCGTGCGATTGCGCGCGATTTGGACGTGTCGCATCAGGCACCTTACCGCCACTTCAAGAGTAAAGACGACTTGCTCACCGCCCTGAGTTGCGAGTGCTTCAAGCATTTCTCAGAACATTTGAATGCAAGGACTCGGGGGGAAAATGAATGGGAGGGACTCAGGCTGATGGGCTTGGCCTACATTCGATATGCGGTTAGCTATCCCCACCGTTATCGCCTGATGTTTAACGAACATCACAATGGGTTTGCCCTGACTGGCGAAGCCTTGAAACAAGCACAGCATTCCTTTTTGCTGTTGCGCGATCAACTCGGTTTGATTGCAAAACTAAACCAGAGCGCTCAGCACATTGACCCGCAGGCCGATGCGATGTTTATTTGGTCAAGCTTGCACGGTTTGGTGTCGTTGCTTGAAAACCCCCTGACCGACAAATTGCCAGTCAGGGAATCGGTTTTGAAAAACCTGGTAGACCATGTACTGGATCGAATCGGGACTGGTATTCAGCCCCGATCCGACGCTTAAAAAATCCCGTCAATCGCATCAACAACAATGGCGGTGCCCACTGCAATCAACAACAGATCGGTGCCTAGTTGCACATATTTGTGGTTCAAGGGCGGCGCTGGCAGGCGAATGCGCAATTCATTGGGAATGTCGTAATAGCGAACGTCGCTGCCCAGAGCGCGGCCCTTTTGCCACTGCTTGGCCTGGCCCGGGGGCTGACAACCATTCCCTTTTTTGGCCAGCCCGGGTGGACACTTGCCTTTGGCAACCTGGCCACCGTAGTAATCCCGCACTATCCGGGTTTCAGCGCCACCAAAGTTAAACGACACTGACACACCGCCCTGCCCAGAGTCACGACCCCCGTCAACACGGTTGCCTTTCTCGTTACCACCGCCTTTGCGGTTTTCCTTTTGCCCGCGTTGCTCGCTTTGTTCCTTATTCTTTCCCTGGTTGCCATTCCCTTTTTCAGGTTTCTCGGCGTAAGCACTGCCGCTGGCGATCAACAATGCGGTAGATGCGACAGTCAAAGTACGTAGTATCGATTTAATGGACATGGGTGGCCTATAATTGGTTGTAACCCTTTAGTAGTACCACCACGATGAATAACAAGCAATCCTTACTCGCTACTTTGCAACAAAGCCGCGAGCGTGTTCTTGAATTGCTCAACAGCTTAAGTGCTCAGCAAACCAAAGTGCCCTATTTGCCGGGCATTAATCCGCCGATTTGGGAAGTTGGGCATGCTGCTTTTTTCTTCGAGCGATTCATTCTGCAAAACCTGGACAAAGCCCCCTCGTACAACCCGGCGCTGGACGACATCTGGGACTCGTTTGAACTGGCCCACGAGGACCGCTGGCAAGAAGGGCTTTTCCCAGACAAACCCGACACCCTGCGCTACTTTGACGACACCTTCAACAAGGTGAAACAGCGAATTGAAACCAAGGCGCTGACCGACAGCGACTTGTACCTTTACAAGTACGCCATTTTTCACCTGAACATGCACATTGAGTCGATGGTGTGGGCGCGCCAAAGCCTGGGCTATGCGCCGCCGCCCTATTCGTTGAAGGACACAGGCGCGGAAAACACATATCCAATCGACCACAGCGATGTGGAAGTACCTGCAGGCCGCTACCGCATCGGCATGCCACCAGAATCTGAATATTTCGCGACAGAAGATTTCTGCTTCGACAATGAAAAGCCCGGATTCATCGTTGACCTGAAAGCATTCAAAATTTCAAGAAACCTGCTCAGCAACGCTGAGTACCTTGCCTTCATTCAAGCTGGCGGCTACGAAAACGACCAACACTGGAGCATGGCGGGCCTGAAGTGGCGCAACAGCACTGGTGCAAAGCATCCTTTGTTCTGGAAAAAAGAGAACGGCATTTGGCTTGAACGCCACTTCGACCAATGGCTACCTGTTCAGGCCAACCTGCCCGTGAAGCACGTGAGTTATTGGGAAGCACAGGCCTACTGCAAGTTTGCCGGGCGACGCTTGCCTTCCGAGTTTGAATGGGAAGTGGCGGCCTTGGGCAATCGAGAACAAGGCACCTTCAACAAGTTTCCATGGGGCAACACCATGGAAACACACCGGGTGGACATGGACAGCACACACCTGGCTAGGCTGCCGGTGACTGCGCTGCCCGAGGGTGACAGCCCGTTTGGATGTCGGCAAATGATTGGCACTGTCTGGGAGTGGACCGACAGCCTGTTTTTCCCTTACAGCGGATTCACTATGGATATGTACCCCTTCATGTCCACCTTGCAATTCGGAGACCACAAAGTGGTTCGGGGTGGTTCTTGCGCCACTTCTTCCATACTCATTCGCGGCACTTACCGCCAAGCCTACACGCCCGATCGAAACGATGTGTTCGTCGGCTTCAGAACCTGTGCCCAATAAGGCTTTATGACCAATTATTACGAAACCGACGAGCTATTAAACCAGTACCTGGCCTTTCACTACGGCGTCGACTATTTTGATGTTCCCAATTACCCAGTGCGCTGCGCTCAACTTTGCATGGAATTCATGGGCAATCGGCCACGCCGCAAAGCGCTGGACCTGGGCTGTGCAGTTGGACGAAGTACCTTCGAGTTGGCTTTGGGGTTTGATGCCGCTGTGGGTGTTGACCTTTCCGCACGTTTCATCGACGCCGCCCAAGCCTTGCAAAAGGGCAATGCGCTGAATTACTTTTTGCACGATGAGGGTGATTTGGGCAGGACCATGCAACTGTCGCTTGCTGATTTCAATTACAGCGAGTGCAGCCTGCGTGTTGAATTCTCGCAAGGCGACGCCTGCAGGCTGGGTGCGGAACACACGGGTTATGACCTGATATTCGCAGGCAACCTGATTGACCGGGTGAACAACCCCACCGAGTTTTTAAACGACATGCCAAAGCGCATTGTGCCTGGCGGCTTGCTGGTGATCAGCTCGCCCTACACCTTGTTGACCGAGTACACCCCCAAGCAAAACTGGATTGGCGGCATTGAAGAAAATGGCAAACCCAAAACCATGCGGGATGGCATGCAAGCGGTGCTCGCACCCCATTTCAAATTGATTCGCGAGCCATTGAATGTTCCGTTTGTGATTCGGGAAACAGCCCGCAAATACCAGCACAGTATTGCAGAAATGACTGTGTGGGAAAGAAAGGCCAACTGATTTTCAGTCGACCTAAAAACTATTGCGCGACTGGAATCAAGGTGACCGGCACGCCGTTGACTGCGGCGTTTCCACTGGGTTCATCCAGCCACTGTTCATCGGTCAAATCGTTACAACTTACACCTGCATGCGCCGCAGCCACCTGCAAACGAACCCCGGTTTTGTCGTGGCCCCAGCCGTGCGGAATGCTCACCACGCTGGGCATTACATCGTCTGAAATTTCTACGGGCAGTGTAATTTCACCCACACGGCTGCGCACACGCACATTGTGGCCCTCCTGCAAGTGCAATCGTGCTGCATCGGCCGGGTTAACCATCGCGGTGCATCGGTTCTTGCCTTTCACCAAGCGCTCGGAGTTGTGCATCCATGAATTGTTGCTGCGAATGTGGCGCCTGCCAATCAGCATCATCTCTGTGCCAGCCTGTCGGTTCGCATTCAACAAATCGTTGACATAATTTGCTGCGGCTTGAAGCACTTCTGCAGGTGCCAACTGAATTTTTTTGTCGGCAGTGTGCAAACGGTCTGGAAAGCTGGGGCGAAGCGGCCCCAAGTCAATACCCTCAGATTGCTGCTTTAATTTTTCCAAACTGAGCTTGTGCTCACTGGCCATGCCATAAGGCCCCATTTGCAACCCCATGTCGAGAATCATTTGCGGCGGCATGGAGGGTCGCGAAGGTTTGCCAATCTTTGCGCTGTAGCAGGCTGCCAGCTTGTCCATCAGTTCCCAGTCATCCAGGCTTCCCTGTGGTTTGGGCAAAGTGGCGGCACTGTATTTGGCCTGGTTACGCACACCGAAAATATTGAAAATCAAATCGTAGTGATCATGCTCAAGAGGCGATGTAGTGGGCAAAATCACATCCGCATGGCGATTCGTTTCATTGATGTACAAGTCCACGGACACCATGAACTCAAGCCCCGCCAAAGCCTTGTCAAGCTGCTGGCCATTGGGTGTGGACAACACCGGGTTGCCGGCAATGGTCACCATGGCCTTGATTTGCCCCTCGCCCTCGGTTTGAATTTCTTCAGCCATGATGGCACTGGGAAACTCACCCAACGCCTCAGGCTTTTGGCTGACCCGGCTGTGCCAGCGGCCATAACTGCCGGGCTTGCTGTTGGGAGCGGCAATCAGGTCTAGTGCGGGGTTGGCCACCAGGCTTCCTCCAACCCGGTCAGTGTTGCCCGTCACAAAGTTCAGCAACTGAATACCCCACTGCGCCAAGGTGCCATGGCGCTGCGTGCAAGCCCCCATACGCCCATAAGCGACCGCTTTCCCGGCATTGGCAAAATCACGCGCAATTTGGCGAATGGTGTCAGCATCAATACCGCACTCGGCCTGCGCCACTTCAGGCGTCACTTTTGAAATCGCACCCAACGCCGCATACAGACCCTCACTGTGGTGGGCCAAGCGATCCATGCGGGTCAAGCCTTCGCCAATAATGGTGTTGATGAGTGCGAACACAAATGCCGCATCGCTGGCAGGCCTGATGAAATGATGCGCATCGGCCACCTCGGCGGTTTCGGTTTTGCGAGGATCAATCACGATCAACTTTCCACCGCGCGCCTGCAGGGCCTTGATGCGCTTGGCCACATCGGGCACGGTCATCAAGCTGCCGTTCGAAGCGATTGGGTTGGCACCCAGCATCAGGAAATAATTGGTGTGGTCAATGTCGGGAATCGTAATCAGCAATTGGTGCCCAAACATCCAGTAACCCAATAGCTGCATGGGCAACTGATCAACCGATGTGGCTGAAAAACGGTTGCGTGTTTTCAGCAAACCCAGGAAATTGGCGCTGTGGGTCATCAAACCCCAGTTGTGCACGTTCGGGTTGCCCTGGTAAACCCCCACCGCATTGGCGCCATATTGTTGCTGAACCTGGAACAACCCTTCACAGGCCAACTCAATGGCATCTTCCCAGGTGGTTTGCACCCATTGCCCATCCACTTTTTTAACCGGGTGCTTTAAACGGTCGGGGTCTTCCTGAATATCCTTCAGAGCCACTGCTTTGGGGCAAATGTGCCCGCGGCTAAAGGGGTCTTGCTCATCGCCCTTGATTGAAACAATCTGATTGTTGTCTACCTCGATCTTCAGGCCACAAATGGCTTCACACAAATGGCAGGCGCGGCGATGGGTTTGCAAGTGTTGTCTCCTGATTGTTCTGATTATTACTTTCACCTACATACTACTGTCGAAGGTGTAATACCATCAAGCAAACTCAAGGAGACATCATGATCAACGCTTACGCAGCTTTCGAGGCCAAAGGCCCACTCAAACCCTATCAGTACGACCCCGGTGAACTGGGCGCATTTGATATCGAAATCGATGTCGACCACTGCGGCATTTGCCACAGCGATGTCAGCATGCTTGACAACGACTGGGGCCGCGCCAAATACCCCATGGTGGCTGGCCATGAAATTATTGGCCGAGTGAGCAAAGTGGGTAGCCATGTGAGCCACCTTGCTTTGGGTGATGTCGTGGGCCTTGGCTGGCATGCAGGCTACTGCGAAAGTTGCAGAATGTGTATGGGCGGCGATCACAACCTGTGCAGCACAGCCAAAGGCACAATTGTTGGCCGCCATGGCGGGTTTGCTGACAAGGTACGTGCGCAGGCGATCAGCGCTGTGAAAATTCCCGCGGGTGTCAACCCGGTAACGGCAGGCCCGCTACTGTGTGGAGGCATCACCGTGTACAACCCACTGGTGCAATTCAATATTTCACCGCAAAGCAAAGTGGCTGTCATTGGTGTGGGCGGCTTGGGCCACATGGCGGTGATGTTTCTAAAAGCGTGGGGCTGCGAGGTAACAGCATTTAGCAGTGATCCTTCCAAAACCGATGAACTGAAAAGCATGGGCGCACACCACGTGCTCAACAGCAAAGACGCCGACGCATTGAAAAAGGCGGCCGGCTCATTCGACCTGATTTTGTCGACTGTGAATGTCAAACTCGACTGGAATGCCTACATTGCTACGCTGGCACCCAAAGGGCGTTTGCATTTTCTGGGTGCAATACTGGAGCCTTTGGACATCGGCGTGTTTGGCTTGATGGGGCAGCAACGCACCATTTCATCCTCGCCTGTGGGCAGCCCACGTGTTATCGCCGATATGCTGAAATTCGCAGCCTTGCACAACATACAACCCATCGTTGAAACCTACCGCTTCGAGCAGATCAATGAAGCAATTGAGAAGGTTCGTCACGGTAGCCCCCGCTTTAGGGTGGTATTGTCACGATAACACCCCTCTTTTTACCCCCCACCCCCACCCTTTGATGTGATTGCTTTCGTTGAACATTGAGAGGAATCTGGGTGGGAGGGTTCTGAATACATCTAGAAACGGCAAAAGACCGAGAAAAGCTCAGAGAGGACTGCAGGAATTTGTAACAAATTTATCACGAGAATGAAATATAAAAGGAAATTAATCCCTTTATAAATCATGGATCTTCGATGATCACCTCATGTGGATACTTAGAATTTGTCGCAATTTTTGTAGGTACTGTTACATGAAATGACAAAAAATGTGATTTTTTTCAAACATTTGTTCAGTCAACACTTGTTCGCACAATAAATTCGGGCAAGTATTCATTAACTCAACGAGTGAACAATAAAAACATGGTCGCACAAACAAAGCCATTCGAGAGTACGGCAGCAGCGCTTGCAGGCCTTTCCTCCGACAACCCGATTGCAAATAACATTGCATATTTCAGGGCTCACCATCCAGTCGACCCATGCGACTGTGAATACAGCGAATTGGCTGCACACATCGAAGACGCGGGCCTTTTGAACCTGAGCTTGTCTTTCATCCTTCGAGGCCTGGCCGAAACTGAAGGCACCACCTGGCACTACTTCCGTGGCCTGATGAAAGCCTATTCAGAACTGCGCCCCAAAATAAAAACCATCGAATCCACTCCTCGCCTGATCGGCGAACTCTTGAAAGTGTGTATCTACGAATACGACGCAATCAATCAGGAAGCCTTCGACGAAGCACAGGCCTGCAGTCTTGCAGTGCTTGAGACAGCGGCCTACCTTTTGGTTCATTACAGCCCGCACGAAGGCAATCAATGGCTCGACGCGATTTATCAAGATTGATTTGCCTCTGACAAAAACCCCCTGACGCAGCAGAAGAAATTTGGGATTGCTGCAAAAGAAAATATTTCGTATATTGATGTATATTCGAATTAATAAAATTTGCAAACTCGCTTAAAACCGATCCATACGAAGAAGGTAAAACGAATATGGAATTTGCTCTTGGTCTAGCCATTGTGTTGATGGCATGGAATACAACCGGGGAAACGAGTGGGGAGACAGGTGCCACAGTTGCGATGAAGACACCCGCACACGCCATGGTGGCAGAGAAACATGAGGACCACCTTCCTTATTTCGCGGATGAGTTGCTATCGCGCAACGTTGAACTGGCCAGGCACAGCGCCCCAGACCCCCTGCCGCAAGCCCGAAGCTTCGTAGCGGTTGCTCAGCCCAACCTCGAACCCAAATCCCCGAGCGCCACTTCAAACAAAACCAGCAACATACAGCTGGCCATGCAAGCCCCATCCTCCGATGTATTCATAGTTGACCTGCCGCCCAAAGTGATTCGGGAAGCCGAGCAATTGGCTGCCCTGCCAGTGAAACAGGAAAGCGCAAGACTGGTGGTGACCCCGCGTGCCATTCAATGGGAATTGCGTGTTGAAGACGGCCGGCTGGACAAAGCCATTCGCCGCTGGGCCAAGGAAGCGGGTTACACCTTCCGCTGGGATGCCGACCGCTACGTGATGATTGCAGCGGGCACCACCTTCTCGGGCACCTTTGAATATGCAGTGGAACAAGTGCTTGAAACACCGGGAATCAAGAACAGCGAATACCCCCTGGAAGCCTGTGTTTACAACAACGAACCGCCATTGCTGCGCATTACCCGCTTGGGCGACCAAAAAGAAGAGTGCCGATAAAACATGAAGACACCACCAAACAGAACATGGGTATCCACTGCTGTTGCAGCATTGCTAAGCCTTGGAACAGCAGCTTGCACAGGCCCACAGATCAAGGCTGAAGTACAGGCTGACAATGACAACGGCTTGCGCAAAGTTGAGCAGGTGAACACCAGCTTGCAAACCAACGGTTCCTTTCGTGGTGGTCGGCAATACGCCGAAGAACAAGCCAAGCAACAACAAAATGCGAAGGTACTGAAACGCGCCAGCAAAAGCTGGATTGGCGGCACCTTCGTGCATGTGAATGACGACGACAAGTTGCCTGCGATTTTCCATGAAACCTATAAAATGAATTTTGCGGACAAAGGCCGCCCCGTGGATTTGAATACGGTGGCAGCCCGCTTGACCCAAATGGTCGGCATTCCCGTTCGCATTCAACAAGATGTATTCAACGCACCGGTCAGTGCCGAACCACGCCGGGGTGCACGCCAGTTGCCACCTGTGAGCGCGCCAACCGAAGCGGCACCCCCGGCCTCCACGCCAGTCGCAGTTGACAGTGTGGCCCTGGCGCCCCGCACCACAGTCGGTGCTGTGGCGATGAACTGGGACGGTACGCTGATTGATTTTTTAAACAACACCACCGACAAACTGGGCTTGTCCTGGGAGTACCGCGACAACTCAATTGTCATCATGCGTTACACCACCGCTATGTATGAGCTGGCCTCTTTCCCCAATGGTTATGAATACGCCATGAGCAGCGGTACGCAAGGCCGGGTGCGGGGCAATGAAGTGCAAAGCAATTCGAATTTGAGCGTGTCCGAGAAAGGGAAAATTGACGGACAAGCGAGTATTCTGGATGTGATTAACCGCATGGTGGCCTCAGTGCCCGGTTCCGAAGTGATCGTGGCCGAAGGCACGGGCCGTGTGATGGTTAAAACAAGCCGAGACATGCAAACCCAGGTGCGGGATCTGATTCGTGCCGAGAATGCAAACATGCTGAAACAGGTGCATGTACAACTTGATATTTACTCGGTCATGTCCAAGAAAGACGACCAACAGGGCGTGAGCTGGGATGTGTTTTTCAGAAGCTTGTCCCAGCGCTATGGCATTGGTGTGTTGTCGCCTGACTCGCTGGTGGCGCCCGAGGCAGGCCTCATAGCACTGACAATTCCTGAGGCCTTGCAAGGTTTTATTCCTGGACAAAACCCACCCAACAGCCCGACCAATCAACGTTTCGGCGCAAGCTCGGCCATTGTGCAGGCCCTCAATGAAATTGGCGACAACGTGCAACACCGCCCCATTTCCTTGGTCGCATTGAACAGGCAGTGGGCACGCAAGGCAAGGCTAACCACCACGGGTTATTTGTCGGAAACCAAACCCGCCTCCTCAGGTGCTTTGGGTGGCGGTACAGGTGTGCCCGGCTTGACCACGGATGAAATTACAACTGGCGATCAGTTTGCCGCCATGCCTTTCATTCTGGACAACAACACCATCATGTTGAAAATGGGCATTAGTTTGTCTGACCTCACCAGCCTGCTGGAAATTACCACTGGCTCTGGCGAAACCCTGCAACGGGTTCAAACTCCCAACACCAGCAGTATTTCTGACCAGTACACCATCGCACTTCGCCCAGGTGAAGTGATGGCCATCACAGGCCTGTCTCGCGATGTATCCGGTTTCACCGAGCGCAAACTGACCGAGCAAGCACCACTGCTGGCCGGCGGTTCGCGCAACCTTTCCACCATGCGAGAGAACTTCATCGTTCTGGTTCGCGCGGTCGTTCTGTAAGCATGGAGATGCGCCATGGCTGAGCAGTCTGCAGTAGTTCATCAGCTGGGGAAAAAGGCCTACATTGCCGGCTTGAACTGGCAGCCACTGGCACGCTCAAGCTACAGCAAACGGATTGCCGATATTCGGGAGTATGCAGACCGCATTGATGCCACCAAGCATATTTTGCTCAAAGGCCATCAGAATGAATACTTGGGTCTTTATAACTTCGATCCTGATATCTCGGATGAGGAACGCACCGGACAGGTGTACAGCCTGGCGGCCATGTTGGCCACACAGAATGAACAAGAACACGCCATCTATGCAATTCGCATAGAAGAAGGAAGCAAGAAAGGCCAGATGGCCTTGGTGGTCATTGAACAGGGTGCGCCCACCATGGACATCATCGGCAGCGATGCCGAGGTGTTTAGTACAGTGAACACCTACACCAATGGGTCAATCGAAAGTTCGGAATACCATGTGTACAGCAACGCACCCGAGCTATTTCCAAGTGCGTTGCCCCTGGACATTACAGCCCGCTTGGGTAACTTCAGCAACAAACATGCGCTAATTGGTTTACCCACCGATTTGATCAAGGCCTCGGCAATGCTTGCGGTGGTGCTGTTGTTGGCAGGCGGTGCGTATGGCGGCAACGAATACCTGGAAGCCAGCGCACGTGAAGAGCGGATGAAGCAGGCGCAGTCAAGCATACAAACCCCGCAGTATTTGAAAAAACTGGCCACTGATCAACGCAATGTGGGGCTGGCCAATACCGATGTAATTGAAATGCTGAACCTGTTGAGCGAGCAGCCTTTCATGGCACGAGGCTGGCTGCTTGAAGGAATTCAGTGCAACCTGGGTAAGTGCACCAGCCAGTGGCAATCGCAGGGCGGCTACACACAAGAGTTGGTGAGCTTTTTGAACAATCAGCAAAGCAGCCCGGATCCCAAAGACGTCAACAAACTGAAGTTCTCCTTCTCCTACGACATGGCCACCCGGGGCATTCAACAACTGCAGGATTTGCCCAAGAAACAAGAAGCCAGCGAGTTGCTTTATCTGGAACAACAAGCCTGGCAAAAAGCGGGCATTCAGTTCAAGGTCGACACCCAAGGCCAAACTTGGCCCACTGGCTTCAAGAGCATTCCACCCAATGTGTCGGTCAACCGGCATGCAACTGAGGTGACGGGCAGCCTGACCCTCATGAAGGACTTTCTGGATCGATACCCTTCCGGAATTTACTGGAACCAGATTTCAATGAAGATTGAACCCAAAAACCTGGATGCCGCTGTGATGGTGACATTGAAGGGAGCACTTTATGCGTATTAACCATTTTCTGGGCGGCCTGCTTGCAGCCTTGGCTTTGAACAACCTGCATGCGCAGGACACCGCACCACCAAAAGTGGAAGCGAAGGCCGAGAACAAAACGGCAGTCACACCCGTTGAAAACATCAAGCTCAACGGGGTTTCAGTGCCGTTGAACATCAAAACACTGGCAGAAATTCAAAGGCTGCAAGAAGAACAAGCCATGCGGGAAGAATTACAAGCTGCGCTGAAAATTGGCGGAAGTGTAACAAGTACGGCAAGTAAACCATTGGCAACACCCACACCTACAGCAGTTGCGCCAAGTACAGCCACAGCAGCCCCGGTGCGAGCCAGCAGCAAGGCAGCACCTGCAGTTTCGGCCAACACAGTACTCGGCGTGTATGGCACAACCGGTGCAATGACCGCTGAAATTCAAACAGCAGGTCGAAGCGTACGCACACTTCGTGAAGGTGAGCAACTTGGCAAGTTCAACATCAAGAGAATCACCCACAACGGACTCGAATTGGTTGCAAGCAACGGCAACACGCAGCATGTCTCCGTGGGTGCGCAAGTGAGGTTTTGATCATGAATAGAGACCCGGCACTGAATGTGTTGGCCACGCAAGCGGACAAATCGCTGAAAGTTGAAAAACTCAGTGAACTGCCCGCGTTTTCGCGCGTGCTGACCGACGGCAGTGCTGGGGCTTTGCTGAAGCTACCCGCCGCTGTTGAAAAACATGTGTGTGCCATTGAAACCGGCGTGAAGCGCGCCATCATTTTGTACGATGCGGAAAAACTCGCACAGATCCGGCCCTTCATTTCACACCTGCGCGGCAAACTGATTGCCGAGAAATTCACGTTTGAGCGGCCAGAAATTGGTTGTGGTGGTGGCGTAATCGAGCACCTGATCGAAAACTCACGAACCAAAATCGACAACGCTGAAGGTGAAGAAGACCCGGCTGTTGCGCAATCGAAAGCCAAAGAAATTTTTGAATCCTGGGTGGCATTGGCTGTGCAGGAACGCGCAACTGACATTCACGTGCAAGTGGTTAACAACATTGCCGAAGTGAAGCTGCGCGTGGATGGCGAACTTGAATTTTTGCGTGACCAACAAGGCGGTGTGTATACCCCGCTGCAAGCAGAGCGTGCCGTGGCATGGGCTTACAACAACGCGTCGGGCAAGGGTTCCAACAGCAACAGTCAATTCTCGGTGGGCGAAAACCTGTACTGCATGATCGCCGCCCGCGAGGTGGGTGGCAAACGCGTGGCCATGCGTTATCAGTCAATGCGTGGCTGGGCCGGCATTAAGGTGGTGTGCCGCTTGCTGTATGTCGATATTGACGCACCCACTCTAAGTTATGAGCAATTGGGTTATGCCCCTTCGCACATGAAGCAATTAAAGAGTGCGTCCAACACTCCCTCGGGAACCATTATTTTTGCGGGTGTTACAGGTTCAGGTAAAACCACCACGCTGAAAACTTTCATTGAAACGCACCCTGGCAATGGCACGGATGCGTTTTATTCGATTGAAGACCCAGTGGAATACCCGCTGCGGGGCGTGCACCAAATTCCGATTCAGCGCGATTTGCTTGACCGCAAAGGTTCAGCCGCCAAATACGCTGAAGTGGTTGCTGGCCTGATGCGAGCCGACCCGGGCTGCGTGTTGATGGGTGAAATTCGCGACCCCGCCACTGCAATTTCAGCGCAACAAATTGTTGAAACCGGCCACATGGCTTGCGGCACGGTGCACGCGCATTTGATATCCGGTATTGTGCCGCGCCTGACCAACGAAGAAATCGGTATGAGTCGAGATGTGCTGACCAACCCGAATATTTTGACACTGCTGGTGTACCAGGCCTTGGTACCCAAGCTGTGCCCACACTGCAAAATTGGAGGCCGCTTGTACCAAAAGGGCATGTCCGATTCTGAGCATGTGCTTGAAATACTCGACACACTGGAAAGCCGGTTTGAACTGGAGCGAGACCTTTTCTACTTTAAAAAGCAAGGCGGCTGCCCCAAATGTAAACACCGCGGCACGGCGGGTTTGAGTGTGGTGGCCGAAATTTTGACGCCCGACCGGAAGTGGCTAAACCTGATTCGCCAGGGCAAAGACTATGAAGCGATGATGTACTACCGTTCAAAATCGGATGGCAACTTTAAATCCGAAAATATGGATGGAAAAACTGTGTTTGAACACACCTTGCACAAGGCATTGCTGGGTGAAGTGGATCCGCGCCATTGCGAGCGTTTTGACAGCTTTGACCGTTTCGAAATCATGAACGACGCCGACCGCGCCGAAACTGCGGCTTACACCTGAACATGACATTCAAAAAGAAACTCAGCAATTTTTTCAATGCCATCAACTTGATGGACTTTCGCGGCAAGCGCGAAGCATTTTACGAGCAGCTTGCCAAGTCGATTGAAAACAAAGAACAGTTCAAAACCTTTCTGGAAGAAGAACTGAAAATTGCCCGCCACAAGCGAACACGCAACAGCAGCCGGGAAGCGGCCTTGAAGTTGATGGTTCGCAAACTGAGTTTGGGCGACGACTTTTTGATTAGCCAAATTCTGGGCACCGTAATGCCTCAGAACGACCGCATGATGCTGGCCGCCGTGGATGAAGCCAAAGACAAACCGGGCACCTTGCGTGCATTGGCCGCAGCGATTAAATCACAGAAAGAAGCCAAAAGCGTGATCTGGAAAGCCATTTTCCCGCCTATGGTATTGATACCCGGTGTGGCTGGTTTCAGCTACGTGCTGGCCACACAATCCATTCCAATTATTGTGAAAGTGGCACCGCCTGAAGTGTGGACACCGTTCAACATGTCCGTCCGAATTGTGTCGGAAATTGTTGCCTCTCATGGCGGTTTGATTGTGGCTGGCGTCATTGGGGCTATTGCCGCATTTACTTATTCCCTCCCACGCTGGAAAGGCAATTTGAGAAGTAAATTGGAACAGGTGCCTCAGGGCTGGGGCTTCTTGCTCTTTCCGGTTGCCCCGTTCTTGTTACCACTTTCCATTTACCGCGATTTTCAGGTCAGCTTGCTCGTGACTTCACTGGCGGTGTTGCTAAAGAGTGGAGCCACATTGTCATCGGCACTCGACACCCTGAAACGCAATGCCGACCCGTGGATGCGCTGGCACTTGAAAAAGATCATGAACCACTTGAACGTGGCCCCTACTGATTACATACCTGCCTTCAGCAAAGGGCTGATGAGCCCGAAACTACTGGCCCGCCTGGCTACCACCATTCGCAACAACCCACAATTCGACAAAATTTTGATTCAACTGGGCACCGAAGGTGGTGAAGACATTCGCAATGAAATTGGCAACACGGCCAAGGGTTTGAATGCCGTGTTACTGAGTGTTGCTGCGGCTGTGGTGGTGTTTTTGTACGTGGGTCAATTGTCGATCAGCCAAAGCATGACCGAGGAACTGGACCCTGTGAAAAGAATGCAACGCATGCGTTGAAATAAGTGCTTGACACCACAACTGATTGATCTACAATTAATTCGTCTGTTGGTATATATACGGAATGCTTGGGCCAACATGTACTACACAATATCCCTTCGGAGAGGAATCAAAAAATGATTACATCGCACACACTGAATGCCCGCCGCAAACAAAGCGGTATTACCCTGATTGAAGTATCAATCGGTCTGATCATTGCAGCGATTGTTGCTGCTGCAGCCTTTATTGCATTCCAGAACAATGCACGTCGTTCAGAAGTTCAAGACAACATTAAGCAAATTACAGAGATTATTAGTGAGACCAAGCAAAAAGTCGGAGCAACCTCCGGATACGCTGGTTTGAACAATACTATCGCAGCTCAACTCTCAATTCTAAGCTCAGCTACAGTAGATAACAGCTATGGTGGTGCCATTCAGTTGGCTGCTGCAAGTGCTACAGATGACAGCCTAGCGACTTTGAGTTGGCCAAACATTGAAGGCGATCAGTGTTCTGATCTCGCTTTAGCTGTTGCAAACGGTGTCAATAGCTTTACAGTAGGTACAGGAAATCCAGTTACAGTAGCAAACGGACAATTGACGTTGGCTCAAACGACAGAGATTTGTGGAACTGGCGATGCCCCCGTTAATTTGGTAATGACCTTTGGCCGTCGTTAATTACATTTCGTGAAATCAAATAAGGGGGCAACTTTGCCCCCTTGTTCATTTGAATCATGGCGAATTACTCATGCTTGACTCACTGAAACACAGCAACACCCGGCACACTGGCTTTCTCAGCATCGAGTTGGCGCTGGTGCTCATCATCAGTGCCATCATTGCCTTCGCTGTGGTTCAGCAACAAGCACGTTCTGCAAAATCCTCTGTCGCGAAAATCCAGGCTGATCAACTCAACCAGGTGGGCGACGCACTGAATTCTTACACCGACTTGTACCGGCGCGGCATTTCTGCCCCCGGTGATCTACAAGTGGATTTGAACAACGACGGCATCACCGATGTCACGATTCCCGAAGACCCGGTTACGGGCAATGAGGGCAGCAAGCTAACACCCACGATTCAAAACCTGATCGATGTGGGCCTGTTGCCTGCAAGCTTTGTGAACCGCCCAGCTGCATCGAATGGTCAATTCATTACCCGCCTTTCAGTTTTGCCAGCGGGCTGCTCGATGGCAGCCGACAATTGCCGAATTGAAGGCTACATCACGCTAAGCCAACCAGTCACGATTGGCGGGCAAGACGGCACAGCAGGCGAATCCGACAGTGACATTGCCGGCGACATGCTGAGCTTCATGGGTGGCAACGGTTTTGTAACACTCAGATCAAATACCCCAGCAACTGCTGCTGGCGGTAATTTCACAGTGGCCCTGGACATTAACGGCGATGGTGCAATCGACACTAATACACCAGCGGGCATACCCGGCGTTCGAGTCGGCGCCCTCGCGTCGCGATATGACACTCGCAACCCAATTGCCGACGTAGATTTTTGCCGGGGAAACCAAACATTAAATTGGCAGGGAAAGAACAAACAGTGCAATACAACAGTGTTCAGTGACACACCGGTTGGTTATCGTTTTGTGGCCAGCGACAGCGAAGCGTCAGGAGGAAACGATGGGACAGGTAACGCATTTGTGAGTTGTGTATACAACCCTCAAATGAACCCACCCGCCCATTTAACTATCGTAGCCTCATGCTGCGCAGCTGGTCCCACTAGCTGTAACATTGTCCTTAATTAAAAACTAAAACAATGATGAACCGTCGCCAGTTTCTTGCCGCAGCAAGTTCAGTTTCGCTGGCGGCGCACTTCGACAAACTGGCGTGTGCCACGCAAACCCCAAGCTACACCTTGCTGGATATTCAACGCGGTTCGGACCGCTTTCAAATCGACTTCAGCACACCTGAAGGTTACCGCACTGCTGCCTGGATGCTTCGCGATATTCGAGCCAACCGGGTGGGCATACCCAATGTTGAAATGTTGCAACTGGCAGCATGGGCCCAAATTGTTTTGGCAGAACACCACGCCTACACCGTGTTTGAAGTAACCTCGGGTTTGCGGACCCATCACACGAATTCCATCATCGAGGGTGCAGCCCGACATTCTCGCCATTTGCCCGATGAGAGCGGACAGTTTTACGCCATGGATATCAAACCCATTGGTGTGAATATTGATCAATTGGCTAAAACCCTACAGTACCCCGCATTCGGGGGGGTTGGTGTTTACAGAAGCCATGTACATTTCGACATTCGCGAATATGCCACCCAGTGGCGGTCGAAAAAATGATTAAATTCATCAACTTGAGCCATTTCCAGTCAACCACAAAGCGACATGATACGTTGTCCATTTGTGTTAAATAATGATTTTTAACTCAAATTACAATTTGAGAGTCTTGATTCCGTATCATTACTAACCCACGAGATTGCTTTATCACGCGCCATGCCTCAAATTAACAACAAGAACAAGCCACGCACAGGTGCCTACCTGAACCTGTTCAAGCAAAAATACGGGCTAACCGTGTCAAAAATGTGCGCCTTGTTCGGTATCAGTACCCAGGCGAAATTTAACTCAATTGTTCGCCCAGCCGAGGGCAATTCAAGCGAGGAACTGCTTGACCCCACGGTTGCTTTAATTTTGAGGTTGTACGAAACCCATGAGTCGCTGGTTCCTTTGAACAACGAACTCAGCCTGGAAGACACCTACAAAATGTTTCAAAGGGTGTTTGGAAAAACGAAAGTCAGTGAAAGCACTTTTGGTCAATTGCTGGGCCGCAGTGCTGGTTCGGGTTACCGGTGGTTAAACGGTTCAGGCAACGCCACACCGCAAGTGGGCATCGTGCTGGAAAGGCTGCGCCACATGTTGGCCAGCGGCATGGAGGAACCGGAGGTTTGTTATTTGTGGCTGGACATTGTTCATCAGGAATACCGGGCGCGTAACCAGGTGCCACCGCTGAGCGATATAGACGCAGTGAAGTTGTTGATCCAGAAGTACCCGCTTAAATACAAACACATGGCGTCATGAACAAAACATGGATTACACCGAGGTCAAACTGATTGCTGTGTGGAGTGGCCCCAAGGCCCCACCCAGCCAGTTGAAACTTTCTGATTACAAGTTGCCTGTGGCAGGTCGCATTCCGAAGAATTACTTCAATGCACTGTACGGCAACCGCAATGCCTACATGGCCTTGGGTGAACTGTTGTCGCAAGCTCAAAAAGCAGGTCATTACTTTTCGACAGCCACCATTACCGTGGGCATTGAAACGCCACGGAAACCCGGCGTGGTGCACCTGGAAGACCTGGGCGAAGAAAATGGTACGCAATTTGTGAATTTGTCGCGCGTGTCCAAAGAAGTGGTGTCAGAAGTGGCTGACATTTACCGTGCGTGCAGTGCCTTTAAAAAAATGCCTGAGGGCGAAATAGACTGGCGCAAGCCCTTTCGCTTCATGCCAGAATGCCCGGAACATTTGCCTGTGGTGTTCGACTTGTTGCGGTGCTCAGTGCTGGTTCACCCAGTGGCCTTTACCACCACACCTGAGGGCAAGCACCACTTCATTGCCAGCTTCGATCCCGATCGGGTCAAAATTCTGGATGCCCAACCCAACCGCCACGAAATAGGCCCACACCCCGAGCAAATCGTTTTTTAAATGTGGTACTGGGGTGTTTTGTGGTTGGGTGCGTTGGGGCCAGCCTGGTGAGGCGGCAATGTGGTGATGATGGGCTGAGTCAGCTGATTGCTGAGTGAAAACGCCTGAGGAACCATGCCGTTTTCATCAGCATGCATGTAAATAATCGACATGACTGCGGCGCAGAAGCTGATCACCAACACTGCCATCATGGTAAAAATCACCGCCAGTATTCGTCTTGAAAGCCTTGGCTTTGCCGGGTTGAGTCCGTTCATGCTGCATTCCTTCGCACCTTGGCATTTAACATTACAACTTCTGTAAGAAATTACAAGCCTTCAAGGACTTAGAACGATTGTTTTTAATTCCGAACGGTTTGCCATTGCACCATGAGGCTGTGTAAGGCATCCAGGCCATCGGTGAGCGCAGCCGGGCCAGGCTGCAAAATCAAAGGTGATTTGATCTCGAAAATTTGCTGGTGCTTTACCGCAAGCACATTACCCCACCCTGCCCGCGCAGCCACGGTTTCAGGGCGAAATTTCTTGCCGCACCAAGAGCCAATAATGATGTCGGGGTTGCGGCGAACAATTTCATTGCTGTTTGCAATAATGCGGTTCTTGCCCAGGCTTTGCTTGGCCAACTCGGGAAAACAATCATCGCCCCCGGCAATGCCAATCAGCTCGCTGACCCATTGAATGGCGCTGATCGGCGGTTCGTCCCATTCTTCAAAATACACCTTGGGACGCACAGTCCATTGGCTGGTTTTGGCCCGCACGGCCTCCACTTTCGCCTGCATTTCTGCAATCAGGGCAGCACCTTTCTCAGCAGCACCCACCATGGCGGCCACCTGGTACATCATGCTGAAAATTTCGGGCACTGAACGCTGGTTGAACACCGTGACCTGCACGCCATGGCGAATCAATGCACTGGCAATGTCGGCCTGCAAATCGGAAAACCCAAACACGCAATCGGGCTTCAAGGCCAAAATTTGATCAATCTTGGCAGTCAAAAATGCACTCACCTTGGGCTTTTCAAGGCGCGCTTTGCGTGGGCGCACGGTGTAGCCGGAAATACCGACAATCCGGTGTTCTTCACCCAGCAAGTAAAGCCATTCGGTGGTTTCCTCAGTGAGGCAAACAATGCGTTGGGGCAGCTGAATCATTTGCACAGGTCTTCTGTGCCAAAGCGAAAACGCGCGCCTGTGTATTGTTCAATTTCTGCAATGGCTTTGCAGGGATTTTCGCCACGGTCGATTAAATGCTGCGAAGCATAGTGGTTGGCACGGGTTTCAACCTGGTCGAGAAAATTTTTGAATTCCGGGTCTTGACCATAAACGCCCAAAAGCGTCATGAAGGCATTGTTCATCAGTTCGGTGTCTTTGGCGTTGGTTTGGTGAATGCGTTTCAACAAATCATACCCACGCCGAGGGTCGTCGTATTTCAGGTGCACCAGTTCATGCACAAAAACATAGCGCAGTGCTGCGTCGCTAAGCCCTTCAGAAAAGGCTTCGTCAATCACGATCTGGGTTTTGCCTTTGGCAAAGGCAAACAAGGGGCTTTTCTGGAAACCCATGCGGGAATACGGCACATCGTACTGCTGGCGCAGTTCTTCAAACATGCTGAGGGTGTCGGCGAAATCGCGTTGGGGCGGCGTGCTGCAACTGCTTGCCAAAGGCAGCAGGCACAAAACCCAAATCCAGCGAAACGGCGTAAGGCGCATTCGGTTATACCGACTATATTGTGAGTATTTTGATGACAGCGTATCGAAATACTACTATCAAATAGAAAGGCCGGTGAAAATTTGTTCAACCCTTTGGCAGCCCTCAAGCCGACTGGCTGCACCTTGGTTTTTTGCGTTACACTGCCAGCCCTTTTTCCATTTCTACGAGCCAAGCCATGTGGTTTAAAAACCTGTTCATCTTTCGCCTTACCAAATGGGAAGAAACCCCCGAGTCGCTGGAAGACAAACTGGCCAAACAAGCCCTGCAAGCCTGCGGTGGCATGGACTTGCAAACGCGCGGTTGGGTTTCTCCAAAGGCCGAGGGCGAACCCTTTGTGCACCGTAGCGGCCAGCAGTTGCTGATTTCATTGGGCTTGGAGAAAAAACTGTTGCCCAGCACGGTGATCAATCAATTCACCAAAGCGCGCGCAGCGGAAATTGAAGAACGCGAAGGCTACAAGCCCGGCCGCAAGCAGATGAAGGAAATCAAGGAAGCCGTGACCGACGAATTGTTGCCACGGGCTTTTGCCATTCGCAGCCGAATCAATGCGTGGATAGACCCGCAGGGCAAGTGGCTGGTGATTGACGCTGCAAGCCCGGCCAAGGCCGACGAACTGGTCGGCATGCTTATGAAAAGCGTGGAAGGCGTGGCCATGGCTTTGGTCAAAACCAAAACATCGCCCACCGTGGCCATGACCGCCTGGCTGGCCGAGAACGACAACCCGCCCCCTTTTACCGTGGACCAGGACTGCGAACTGAAAAGCCGTGGTGAACAGGCCGCCACTGTGCGCTATGTGAAGCACTCGCTGGAGTCGGAGGAAATTGCAAAGCACATCAAAGGTGGCAAGGACGTGACCAAACTGGCCATGACCTGGGCCGACAAAGTGTCTTTCGTGCTGCATGAAAACCTGCAAGTAAAAAGGGTTGCACCTTTGGATGTGATCAAAGAACAGGCCGCCCTCAGTGCCGACGACGACGCCTTTGATTCCGACTTTGCCTTGATGACCGGTGAATTGAGAAAGCTGATTCCCGGTTTGATTGATGTACTGGGTGGTGAACTGACTGGCGCGAATTCGCAACTCGCAGCCTGATATCTTCGAAACTCAGTGCACAAGTGTTAACTCTAGCCGCTTCGAAATTCAAGATTTCGTTGCGGCTGTACCTCAACAATCAAGAACAATTATTAAATATTTAAATTTGGGTTCATGCCAAGGTCAAGAATCAGTATGATTCCCTCATCCTTTGAACCAACTGGTAAAACCCAACCTTCAATGACCACACGAGTTGACCCCAACAGCCCGATCCACTGGCCCGGCGCAATCACCCTGTTCGGAACCACCATTGCTGCACTCATTCTTGTACCCGCTTACGCTTGGTTCAACGACTACAGCACGGCTGCCTGGGTGTCATTTGTGGTGTTGGCCATTCTGAATGGCATTTCGATTACCGCCGGTTACCACCGCCTTTGGGCACACCGCACCTACGAAGCCCACTGGACCGTGCGCTTCGTGTTGATGTTCTTTGGCACCATGGCCGTGCAAAACAGCATTTTGATTTGGGCTTCGGGCCACCGCACGCACCACCGCCATGTGGACGACACCGAGCACGACCCCTATTCTGCCAAGCGTGGCTTCTGGTTCTCGCACATGGGCTGGATGATTCGCAAATATGAATCCGGCAAAGAAGACTTCAGCAATTCGCCTGACCTGCTGAAAGACCCACTGGTGATGTTCCAGCACAAACACTAC
Source organism: Limnobacter sp. UBA7229 (assembly GCF_002473065.1). Taxonomy (NCBI): domain Bacteria; kingdom Pseudomonadati; phylum Pseudomonadota; class Betaproteobacteria; order Burkholderiales; family Burkholderiaceae; genus Limnobacter; species Limnobacter sp. UBA7229. The sequence goes on from NZ_DKTN01000003.1 coordinate 262,241, forward strand.
ACCGCCTTGGCCTTGGGCATTAACTTCGGTTTGCCGGTAATTATTGGCCTGTTGGTGGGCGACTTGTGGGGTGTGGTGCTGCTGGGTGGCCTGGCCCGCCTGGTGTGGTGCCATCAAACAACATTCTTCATCAATTCGCTGGCGCACATTTGGGGCCGCCGCCCTTACACCGACGAGAACACCGCGCGCGACAACGATTTCCTGGCGATCTTCACCTACGGTGAGGGTTATCACAACTACCACCACCTGTTTCAGTACGACTATCGCAACGGCATCAAGTGGTTTCACATCGACCCCACCAAATGGCTGATTGCCGGTTTGTCGTATGTGGGCTTGACCAAAAATCTGAAGCGCTGCGACAAGTTCGCCATTGAAAAAGCACGCATTGCCATGCAATTCAAACGCGCCGAAGAAAAAATGCAGGCACAACCCACTGCCATGCATGCGCATGTAGAGGCCATGAAGGCCCGCCTTGCGCAGGAATACGAGCACTACAGCAAGGCCTTGCAAGACTGGGCCAAACTGAAAGAAGCCTGGTACCAGGACACGAAAAACGCCATTAAAAACGGCGAAACCCTGGCGGCCTACAAAGCCAAATTCAAAGCCATGGAAGTTGAAATGCGCCTCCAACGCAAACGCTTGCAAGCATTGGTTCGCCAGGTTCAAAAACCGGCATTGGCTGCCTGAACGGTTAGAGAAAACGGGCCAAGGTGACTGCAACCTTGGAGCCCGACCCGATGGCACCCACCCAAAGCCTGGCGATCAACCCGCCGGGCTTCGTTGTTTTTGAGGCTGCTTCATCGCGGTGTGCGCACTCATCCAGTTGAAACTCAATAAGCTGCGCTTTCAGATCCTGGTGGGTTCCCAAAGCCGTCAGCTTTTCGATTTGTTCCTGATAGTGCAAGTTCACAAAAGTTTCCACAGCCGCAATGGTGCGGTACACCGCAGTCGAGCTGAACAGGGCTGGCAAAGCACCAGTGATGAAGCCCGCAATGCGCCAGGGCACCAACAGCCAGCTTCGGCGAAACACGGGCAGCAGTTCATTCATGGCCTTTAAATGGCGCTGCTCAGTTTGCAGGTGTTCACTGGCAAATGCGCGAATTTCAGGGTTTCTTGAAACCGCCAGAATGCCCTTGTAAATCCACACCGCCCCGGTTTCACCGGCATGGTCGGTGCGAATGTCGGCCACCAATGTGGGCGGCAAATGGCTGGTGTCGAATTTCAAAACAAAGCGTTGAATGGCAGGGCGTACCGGCAAAAAGCCGTTGTAAGCCTTCTCCATCAGCCACAACATGCCGGGCACTTTGGCCAACCACGCCAACACCCGCCAGCCGGGCAACTGCGCCCACACATGCACAAAGGCCGCAGCACCACTGAGCAATTCGCCTTGCGCTGTCCGCGTGTGAAAACGCGCCATGAGTTGTTCTTTGGATTGCCCTTGGGGCAGTGGCGTGTCGGGTTTGGAGACATCCACCCAGGCTATGGGCTGATCGGGCGTGATGTTTTGGTACACCGCGATTTCCCGACGGCACATGGGGCATGAGCCGTCGAAATACACCTCAACACATTGGGATTGGTTTACAACTTGTTGGTCTTTAACTGCCATGACCGTACTGCCTTGATTGAAACTGCTTTGGGATAAAACGATTACCCCAGTTTAACTGTGTACTTCACGCCGTCAAACTCGATTACATCGCCACCCACAATTTTCTTGCGCTTCTGGGTTTCAATTTGACCATTGACCAACACATGGCCATCGGCAATCACATTCTTGGCCTCGCCGCCGCTGGACAACCAACCCTGAAATTTCAGGATTTTGTATAGCTCAACGGGTTCTTTGTTGATGATGACTTCGTTCATGGCGTGTATTCCCTGCAATCAATGCCCGAAGTGTATCAGCCTTCGAGTATCCACCGCGCTGCCTTCTCGGCAATCATCAGCGTGGGGCTGTTGGTGTTGCCACTGGTAATGGTGGGCATCACGCTGGCATCGGCAATGCGCAGGTGCTTCAAACCAATCACCCGCAAGCGGGAATCGACCACGGCAGCGGGGTCGTTGGCAGCACCCATTTTTGCTGTACCCACCGGGTGAAAAATCGTGGTGGCAATGTCGCCTGCCAAACGCACCAATTCCTCGTCGGTTTGAAACTCCACGCCGGGCTTGAATTCCTCGGGCTTGTATTTGGCCAAGGCGGATTGTTGGGCAATGTTGCGGGTCACCCTTAATGAATCAGCCGCCACTTTTTGATCTTCAGTGGTGCTGAGGTAATTCGGTGCAATCGCAGGTGCTTCGTCGAACCGGCCGGTTTTGATGTGCACTGAACCCCGACTGCTGGGGTTGAGGTTACACACACTGGCTGTGAAGGCATTGAAGTTGTGCAAAGGCTGGCCAAATGCGGGCAGGCTTAGGGGCTGCACATGGTATTGAATGTTGGGGTATGGCCTGTCGGCACTGCTTTTGGTGAATGCGCCCAGTTGCGAGGGGGCCATGCTCATGGGGCCGCTGCGCTTGAACACATATTCCATGCCAATTTGCGCCTTGCCCCACAGGCTGTTGGCCAGCATGTTCAAGGTTTTAACACCCTGCACTTTAAACACCGCGCGTATTTGCAAATGGTCTTGCAGGTTGGCACCCACACCGGGTTTGTCCAGCTTTACCTCAATGCCGTGTTGCTGCAGCAGGCTGCCCTGCCCTATGCCAGATAGCTCCAGAATTTGTGGCGTGCCAATTGCACCCGCGCACAACACAGTTTCACGCACGGCTTTCACCGCCACTTCTTCACCGCCCTTCACCACCAGCGCGCCATTGCACACCAGTTCGCCACTGGCGTTGCGTTCAATGATTAAATTTTTAACTTGTGCCTGGGTCCACACGGTTAAGTTGGGTCGCTTCAGGATGGGGCGCAAGAAGGCTTTGGATGTGTTCCACCGCCAGCCGCTGCGCTGGTTCACTTCAAAGTAGCCCACACCAAAATTATTGCCGCGGTTGAAGTCGTCGCTGGCGGGTATACCCGCTTGCTGCGCCGCTTCAGAAAATGCTTCCAGAATTTCCCAACGCAGGCGCTGCTTTTCAACGCGCCATTCTCCCTTGCCACTGTGAAACTTTGGCAGGTCTGTGTCGGCCAACTCGGCATGCGGGTTGTCGTACCGCCAGTTGCTTTCATGGGCCAAAAAATCTTGCAAACAATTGTTCCAGTTCCAGGCCTCGTCGCCGGTTTGCGCGGCCCAGCTTTCGTAATCGCGGGCTTGGCCCCGCATGTAGATCATGCCGTTGATGCTGGAGCAACCACCCAAGGTTTTGCCGCGGGGGTAAATCAAGGCGCGGCCGTTCAGGCCTGCATCGGGCTCGGTGCGAAAACGCCAATCGGTGCGGGGGTTGTCGATGCAATACAGGTAACCCACGGGAATGTGGATCCAGTGGTAGTTGTCCTTTCCGCCCGCTTCCAGCAACAACACTGAATTGTTGGGATTGGCACTGAGCCGGTTGGCCATCAAGGCCCCCGCCGTGCCCGCCCCTACTACGATGTAATCAAAAGTCCGCATGTTTACCCCGAATCGATTACCCAATAGTAACCAGCCCACAAATTGGATTGAAGCCTGCGTTGCTGCAATCGACTTGGGGTTTTCCAGAGTTTTGCAAAAAAGTTAAAGATGAAATGACCAATCACCCGCGCTTGTGACGATTCCAAGCGTGTCAGAATGACATCCGATTCCTTTACAATCATGGGCTAATACCCTATTCCAACAGCTCGAGGTTTTCAAAATGACAGAACGCACCACAGTGCATGGCTTGAAAGTAGCCACACCCCTGTACAACTTCATCAACAATGAAGTGCTGCCCGGCACCGGCATTGATCAAGCTGGTTTCTGGAAGGGCTTCGACGAAATCGTCAGCACACTGGCCCCAAAAAACGCTGCCCTGCTGGCCGAGCGCGACCGCATTCAGCTGGAAATGGACGCCTGGCACAAAGCCAACCCCGGCCCCATCAAAGACATGGCCGCTTATCAAGAATTCTTGAAAAAGATTGGCTACCTGGTTGAGCAGCCTGCCAAAGTGCAAGCCACCACCGCCAATGTAGACAGCGAACTGGCCACCCAAGCTGGCCCCCAATTGGTTGTGCCTATTTTGAACGCACGCTACGCCCTGAACGCAGCCAACGCACGTTGGGGCAGCCTGTACGACGCACTGTACGGCACGGATGTCATTTCCGAAGAAGGCGGTGCAGAACGCGCTGGCGGCTACAACCCAGTGCGCGGTGCAAAAGTAATTGAGTTTGCACGCAACTTTTTGGATCAGTCTTTCCCATTGGAAGGCGCATCACACAAAGACGCCACTGGCTACGCCATTGCAGGTGGCAAGCTGCAAGTTGCCTTGAAAAATGGCAGCACCGTTGGCCTGAAAAACGCCGCACAACTGGTGGGTTACCAGGGCGACGCTGCTGCTCCTTCTTCAGTATTGCTGGTGAACAATGGCATTCACGCCGACATCATTATTAACCGCGCAACACCGATTGGTTCCAGCGACGCAGCCGGTGTGGCCGATGTGGTGCTGGAAGCAGCGTTGTCCACCATTCTGGACCTGGAAGATTCTGTTGCAGCCGTAGACGCTGAAGACAAAATTGTGGCCTACAAAAACTGGCTGGGTATTTTGAAAGGCACCCTGACAGAAAGCGTGAGCAAAGGTGGCAAAACCTTCACACGTGGCCTGAATGCCGACCGCGTGTACACCGGCGTGAATGGCGAGAAAGTGACCATGCATGGCCGCTCCATGTTGTTCTTGCGCAATGTGGGCCACCTGATGACCAACCCCGCAATTTTGTGGGGCGGCGACAAAGAAATTCCCGAAGGCATTATGGACGCGATTGTGACCACCACGATTGCGCTGCACGACCTGAAAGGCAATGGCGTTAACGGTATTCGCAACAGCCGCAAAGGTTCGGTTTACATCGTGAAGCCGAAAATGCACGGCCCTGTTGAAGTGGGCTTCGCTGCCGAATTGTTCACCCACGTAGAAAAGCTGCTGGGCCTGCCCGACAGCACCGTGAAGCTGGGCATTATGGACGAAGAGCGCCGCACGTCTGTTAACTTGAAGGCCTGTATTGCTGCCGCAGCAAGCCGTGTTGCTTTCATCAACACCGGCTTCCTGGACCGCACTGGCGACGAAATGCACACCGCCATGCACGCCGGCGCCATGATTCGCAAAGCCGACATGAAGAGCAGCGCATGGATTACCGCCTACGAGCGCAACAACGTGCTGGTTGGTTTGAGCTGTGGTTTGAAAGGCCGCGCGCAAATTGGTAAAGGCATGTGGGCCATGCCCGACCTGATGAAAGCCATGCTGGAACAAAAAATTGGCCACCCCAAAGCCGGTGCCAACACCGCCTGGGTACCTAGCCCAACCGCGGCAACACTGCACGCCATGCACTACCACCAGGTGAGCGTGGCCGCTGTTCAAGCCGAGCTGGAAAAGATTGATGCCGACGCAGAACGCCCAGGCATTCTGGCCAACCTGTTGCAAGTTCCCGTGGCCACCAATACCAATTGGAGCGACGCCGAAAAGCAGCAGGAACTGGACAACAACGCCCAGGGTATTTTGGGTTATGTTGTGCGCTGGGTTGACCAGGGTGTGGGCTGCTCCAAGGTGCCCGACATCAACAACGTGGGCCTGATGGAAGACCGCGCCACACTGCGTATTTCCAGCCAGCACATTGCCAACTGGATTCACCACGGCATTGTGAGCAGAGAGCAAGTGATGGAAACCATGAAGCGCATGGCTGCAGTGGTTGATCAGCAAAACGCTGGCGACCCCGCGTACAAGCCCATGGCTGGCAACTTCGACACTTCAGCTGCATTCAAGGCTGCATGTGACCTGGTGTTCAAAGGCATGGAACAACCTGCCGGTTACACCGAGCCACTGCTGCACGCATGGCGCTTGAAGGTGAAAGCCGCTTAAGTTTGAGTGGTTTGATTTGAGAAAGCCAGGTGCTGAAAAGTGCCTGGCTTTTTTGTTTGAACCTTAGGAAACTCTTGGTTACAAACATTCTCATGAACAAGCAATCTCGAGTTACCTGCAAAGCATTGGCCGCTAAGGAAATGGACATGATCAAATTTGCTTTCGCCGTAGCAACGCTGATGCTGGGCCTTACATCGACTCACGCTTCAGAGAACTCAACCGCTGATTTGCTGAAGGCTTGGACATTGCTGGAAGTTCGCTGCCCGATTGGATGTTTTGAAACCACGGTCAATCAATTCAAACCGCAGATTGGAAAGAGTATCGATTTAAAAGCAGCACAAAATAAAACATCGCCAGTGGGTGCCTGCGCTAAGGGGCACTTGCACTTTGTGCTTGAAGAACTGCCGTTGAAAGATGTGCTGACTAGAATGAATACCACCCTGCCCCCTGAAGCAGTAGATAGCCAAGGCAAGCCCTTGCAGTTTTCATTGGAGAACACAGGCCTTGGATTTTCTGCCTATGGAGAGCAGTTAACTACGGTAAGAACTGGCGTAATGGAATGTAAAGACCCCGCTTGGAAAGGCAAGTGGGAGCAGAGAAAGTTTGTGGTATCGATTGATGCGCACCGAATGGTGACGCTGGAGGAAGATGGCGCGTTGGGGGTTTATTACGCTTTAAAGAACAAATAAAACGCTGAGCGGTTGATTGATTAGTGATAAGCATGTCTATAAAATATACCAATATTTGGTATCGGAGGCCTCCCATGGCTAAAAACACAAGTGTTTCTCTTGGCCCACATTTTGATCAATTCATTGCATCACAGGTCCAGAATGGCCGCTATGGCTCGGCCAGCGAAGTGGTCAGAGCAGGGCTACGTTTGCTGGAAGAAAACGAAACTCAGCTGACGCAACTGCGTCGCCTACTGGAGGAAGGCGAGCAAAGCGGACTTTCCGACTATTCTTACGACGATCTAATTTCGCAGCTGGACAAAGAAGCGGAATGACAAAGCCATTCCTTCTGACTGTCGCGGCCCGCAACGACCTATTGAATATTGCTCGCTTTACTGCAAAACGCTGGGGAAACCCGCAACGAAACAAATATCTAAAACAACTCGATGACACTTTTCGGTTACTTGCTCGCCAACCAGAAATCGGTATCGATGCATCGGGAATAAAGCCCGGATACAGAAAATTCGTGCTCGGTAGCCATGTCATTTTCTACCGAGATGGAAGCGATTCAAAAGTCGTAGTGGTTCGTGTGCTCCATCACCGCATGGATGTGGATAGTCACCTTTGAGCTTCTTTCAACGAGGCTTGTTGCTATTTAGCTTGCGCAAACGAGATACTCGAAAAGCAAAAAAGTACGGCAGTAAATATTGATCGCATATGAATTTCAGGAAGTATGTTGGACAATTAATTTATAGATGCGTTTAAACAGAACGCCAAGCAATAAGCTACCAAAGGCACCAACTAAAAACCAAATCCCGAAAAGACCAAGAGCGTATTGGTAATCAACGGTACTGCCTGGGAAATAAAACTCAAGCTGTGCGTTGTGTAACAGGCCGATAAACAACATTGCGCAAGCAAGGGCTACTCCACATGCAATCGACACAATCAATCCTTTGTGGCTTATTAGTTTCACCAGCCTGACTGATAAGTTCATTGATTCGATACCTGTTTTGTGAGCAGCACTTCTTCAACTCTTGCAGAAGTTATTTTCAAATTAACCTGAAAAACCTTCTTGGGGAGCTTAGGATTTGCTCGAGTCGAGAATCGATGATATTCACGGAACGTAAGAACCAACTCGGCTTGGTCAACTGTTGTTTCAGGCGTTTTAGGTACAACCCAATCGGCCTTTACAAACTCCCCTTTCGCTTGCAATGTGTGTACTTGAACTTCCGGTAGTTCATCGAAAGTGGCAACAGTGATCAGGTGATTATTTTTACAAGTGGCACCAGTTTCAAGCCCACAAGTTTCATCGCGAGCTGGCGTTGCAAACAGGCGCAACATCAAGCCCTTCTGCTGCCCAGAGCTGTATTGATTCAGTTCGATCAACTGCCCGTACGCCAAGTTTTTCAAGAGGGTTTGTTCTTCCACCTCAGTTGCCCAGCTTGAGTTTACGAACAATACCAAAGCGCTGCCTGCTATTAATTTTTGAATTTTGTTCATTGATCGACCCAGAAAACGGATGGGTTGTTCCTCACACTGTTGTGAACGTTCAAGCCAAATTGAACTTGAACATTATTGATTTGGTTGGGGATAACTGCCATGCGGTGCCTTTTAAACGAATTTAAAGAGGCACCTTAAAGAGAAGGAATGGGGGGTTACAAATTGCGGGGTGGTGGTAGCTTGGTGTGATTACACCGCGCTTTAACGGAAGGATTATTCTTGAAACAGTTGATTCTGATTCGAAGTGCAAGCCCATCCCAGCCGTAGTGTTCAACAAGCTTCATGACGAGATTTTCAAGGGTGACTCCATGCATGGGATTATTCGATTACTCGTCACTCATGCCTGAAGTCGGTCCTTAGAATTGTGTGGTGGGCCTGGTCAGCCCGGCAGCTTTGCCGCAAGAACATCGACCTTTTCGATTGATGGCGGCGTGGCGAACAAGTCACCCGCTTTTTCCATCAGCGCAGCTGCAACCTTGCCGGAAAGATGAGCTTGTCGCCCGGCCTCATCTGGAAATGCATCGAAGATGCCAAAGGTTGATGGCCCCAAGCGAATACCGAACCAAGCTGTAGTAGCTGGCTCTGCCTGAACAAGGGGTAGACCACTTAGTAGAAAGTTCTCTACCTCTTTCTCTTTACCAGGCTTGGCTTCAAGACGAACGAACAACGCGAGTTTGACCATGACACATCTCCAACTTTTTTAAACAAACATCAAAATGCTCACTTTCCAGCAGGCCCGGCGTTCGAGGTACGTGGCAAATTCGAAGTTGCAGTTTTGTGGAATACCTTTGTTTGGATGTTCAGTACATACCTGATACTACTACCTTTTTGTTCATTGGCAATAATTAAAAAGAGGCACCTTAAAGAGAAGGAGTTGGAGGTTACAAATTGCGGGGTGGTGATAGCTTGGTGTGATTACACCGCGTGGCAGACGACTTAACTTTTTCGCACTTCAGTTTGTGCTGCAAATGTAGATAGGTAAAGTTGCTCCACCTGCTCTCTGGCCCAAGGCGTTTTTCTAAGAAACTTCAGGCTGGATTTAACGGAAGGATCGTTCTTGAAACAATTGATTTTGATTCGATTGGCGAGCTCATCCCAGCCGTAGTGCTCAACAAGCTTTACCACGATGGTTTCAAGCGTGACGCCATGCATGGGGTTCTTGGATTGCTCGGTATTCATGCTTGAGAAGGCCTTGGGATTAATGTTGTGATTGTTTGGCGATTATAGCGGCGGCGGCATACAAACTGAATGCTTTGCAGCCAACGCTAAAATGCTGCGCTGTAGCGACTGCTGCCCAGAGAGGACAGCTGCTTGCATTCCAGCAAAGACCGCCATGCCGTTTGCATTCCGTAAAACATTGTGCAGTAACTGAAGAGGGTACCCTTCGTGGTGCCGCTGAATAGGATGGATTCCCGCATGTGCGTACGAATTGAGCGCCTTCCAGGAGATGTCTTTGAAGCGACACAACGCATCGTATGCTTGCTGTGGGCCGCTATTTGCCAAAGCTTGCATCATTTCTGCTATTTGAGGCATGTTTTTCGCAGCCTGCTCTGATTCTGAGGACAAGGTAGCCGTCAGTTTGGAAAGATGAGTATCAGACGCGGCGTATAACAGCCAGATGGAGCGAGCAAGCGCCTCAAACTGGGCACGATGAACGACAGTGGCGGATGAGAGTAAGCCCGAGCGAAGCAGTACCCTCACCGACGCCCAATGCTCTAGCGAGAGAGAACAAGCAACATCGCTGGTTCGTATACGCAGCGAGTCGTCGAAGAGCGGCAAATCAATCAGCGCGATTAGCTCGTCGGCCAAGTGGTCAGACGCATCAAACATAAAACAGAGTCCATAACATCTAAGGGCCAGGCCAGTGTGGTTTTTGCTGAGCTAGAAAGACTTGTTACATGCCTTGCATGTACAACATAAATGCTTATACATTATGTGCGATGCCCACGCTGGAGATGCGTACATGACGCCCACTTATGATACTCAGGTGCCCAAGAAGCCGACAAATATCAACGTAAACAGCGACTTACTCGCAAAAGCCATAATGCTGGGAATCGATTTGTCCACTACTTTGGAAACTGCCCTGAGCGAATTGGTCAATGCCAAGCAGCGCGACCTGTGGAAACGTGAAAATAAAGCCGCCATCGAAGCCTATAACCAGCTGGTAAAAGAGCATGGAATATTTAGCGACGACTTGAGGAGTTTTTAATGGCTCAGTTCACCGCCCAAGAAAACCCAAATACCGCCACCAACAAAACCTACCCTTACCTTTTGGACATCCAATCCAACCTACTCGATGACGCTAGCCAGATACCCGGCGCTGCATTGGATTGAAGATCACGCCTTTTACTTCTTGAGCTTCGCCTGCTAGAACAAAGCCGAGGCGTTCATAGGCTTGAATTGCATAGTTTGAAGCGTTCACCGTGAACACGATACTTGTACCTGCCACGCGGTTATTTTCCTTTACTTGAGTCCACAACCGTTTTGCTAATCCACGCCTTTGGTGGGACCTGGAAACAAACAAGTAGTACAGGTGCGTCTTGGCATAAGTGGCAGCCACCCCAACCAAAACGCCACTGTCTTCGGCGAGCAGAAACTGAAAATCTCCAGACAATCGCTCTGCCATCTTTTCTGGTGCAAGCTCGCTCAAGAAGTAGCTTCGACCATCCTCAGAAAAATCAGTCACGATGAATTCTTTAGATAGCGAGACGAGAAGTTCACTTACTCTTGGCGCATCTGCCACCGATCCTTGGCGAATAGTGATCAAGCAATTCTCTCTAAGTGACATTTGATATGAGGGTCACCAGAGGATGCTAGCCTTATAAAGTACCTTTCGATGGAAGGATTCAGTTTATGGCGACTTGATGCTAAACATCTCAATTGTCAGCCTCGCTCGATGGACTGCAAATGTCGATGAGACAACCGTTTGGATCGATTGTAAGAAACCGACGCTGACCGTAAAACTCATTTTTGGGTTCCTGAACAATAGTCAAACCAAGCGAAACCGCCTTGGAATAAACGGTGTCCACATCTGGGACAACAAATGTGACGTACATGCCGGTAGGGGCTTTCTGATACTGGGCAGGTACAAGCCCATTGGTTCGCGAAATGATACCGAACTCAAGTTCGCGATTCGAAGGGCTACACAGTTGAACGTACCAGTCACTGTCGTACTTCACTTCAAACCCAAGAAGTGACACATAGAAGTCTTTGCTTTCGCCTAGACGATCAGAGCAGATATTTGTCAATATTCGGGAGGGCGACATGCAGTTTCCTCTCTTTGCGTGAGACGCCTAAGTTTCGCGGTGAGCGGTAAGTGATGAGCCCAACTTTGAGACCACTTGGGCGAGACAAGCTAGTACCTCCGCACGGCGCTCTGGCCTGCCATTGAATGACAGAGGACTTGGATGGGGACAAGTGAGCACCGTGACCGCTGGTGCCAACATGGCGACAACATGACTGTACCTCTGCGCCTTTCTTCCGACGAGTACTACGATTCGAAGCCGAGGCAGTAGCGCAAGAAGTTCCGCGAGGTGCTGCCTTGCAGCTCCGAGGTCTCGACCAGTCGCTGCACGAATACGACGCTCGTCGCCAATGTACCAAGGTATGGCATTCCACATCACAGTACGAGAGCGATGCAGCCCTGCTTCGACATTGACTTCAAAGAAGTTTCTTGCGGTTTCGTCTGGGTTGTTACGCGACACGAAACCCGACCCTATAGCTTTACTGCCGGGAGCTTCGAGAAGAAACAGACATTCAGCGTTGACTCCTCCATCCATTGGATCGAAGTCTGGCACTCCAGCAGGTGCACTGGCCCGCAAGCGCGCGACGAATTCGACCAGCGGCCGCATATGTGCAAGATCGAGCGCCTGCCGTCGAGCGGCGACTGCTTCAGATGTGTTCAGCGACTTCGCGCGGTCCAATGTCATTGGGGTTTGCTAACGTTTGAGGTAACCGTACTTGCGCAGCTTAATGCGCAAGGTCCGTTTGACCGATAGGTTAGAAAACTGCAAGGTCATGGCAAAGAACATAAGTCTTCTATGGCCGCAAAACCTATCGGCATTCCTTTTGAAGGACTATCTTTGAGCGTTACCGCAACCTGTTCAGTAACAATAGATCCGTTCGAATCCTCAGCCCAAACCTTCGCTGAGACATTCGACGACACTTCACCCTTAAGTATAAGCTTTGCATTAGGCAGTGCATTAACTTGAAGAGCAGCGAACCCGAAGCGGCTAGAAGCAAAGGGCTCCCCAGCCGTGATAACGACTACAAGCTCATGTGTTCCTGGGAAAACAGGAAACGGCTTGTTGAAACTACACCGCTGTTCTTTAGCTCGGCCTGTCACCTTCTTGTCTATGCTGTCCATAAAGATAAGAATCGGAGATAGCGGCTTCTGTCCTTGAGTTTTGGAGCCTGAGATAGTTGCTCTGTTGGGTTCTTTTGCGATCAACGCTGAATCATAGAAATCCAGTTTAGGTCCAACAATCGCGCATCCACTCATGGTTAATAAAGGCGCAAGCAAAAGAATATAAAGTCTAGACATAAGTTTTCTAACGCCCGGCTCACGCGCCGGTTTGGAGCCGCGAGGCGGCGGAAAATCGGTCGCTGTGCAGCCGATTGTTAACACCAGTCCGATCAGATGCGTGGTGGTAAAATTTCGCTATAACCCTGCAGATCCTCTTGGAGAGGAAACACCATTCTCTTTGTATACCGCTTGGTTGCATGCTCAATTGATAGCCCAAGAATAGTCATTCTCGATGTACCTGTCCCGAGAGAGATCCCCGTTCCTTCAAGGGTTAAACCTTTCCCACCAACCATACGGACAGTTTTTAAGATTGGCTCCTGCACCCCAACGGAGTCCACTTTCACGCCGACATCTGCACCGTCACATTCAAATCTTTCCAACCCGACTGAATATTCAGCATCAGCTTCAACCCTTCCAACTTCAAGCGATCCTTTTCTTAACCTTAAAAAAGCGCTCCTCGTTCTCATATCGAGGCGTTCAACCACTATTCTATTCGGTGGTTCAATAATTAATTTAAGAGCAACTTTTCCTGGCGCGGACCGGATAACTATTTCCTTTCCTTCAACTTTCATATCCCAAACGTCAGGCCGCCCCGACCAGACGTTCCGTTCGATACGGAAAAGCTCTTCTCCATTTTCGTCTGAGAATTCGCCCGAGATCGTTGGAAACGACATTCCATCTTCTGGCGGCTCAATGGCGAGAACCGCATCGCCATCTATTTCGATCAAAGTTCTTGCTCCGTGAAAAATGTTAGAACCAAGAACTACTGTCAGGCTTTGGCTGTCCAGAACAAGATCATCAAAGGGTCGTTTGATATTCGCATCGGTCTGAACTTTTTCGTACTGCCGTCGGACACTATCTTTGGATATTTGGCCTTTTGTAACCTTATCGTGGCAACGTCCACACAAAAGGCACATGTGTTCACTGCTGTGCTCTGTAGCATCGTTGAACTCGGGGATAATGTGTTCATATTGGTAGATCGCAGATCGGCAAAAAACACAACCGAACTTTGAGCGCACTCGGACATCCCTTTCGATATCGGCAGGGATATAGCGGGAGAGTCCATGCTTGTTCGTATTGCTCAAACTCAACTCCCTAGTGTTAACGCCAGAGTTCAGCGGCATTTGAGGCGACGCCTGTTTTTGCGGCAGCAAAAATGGGTGGCGGGTCAAATGTCCGCTGTAATGATTTGTTAGACCTCAATTGCACCGAACGCTTCCTGTAGTGCTGTTTCTGCCCCAGCCAATGTCACTTTATGCTTAGGGCGCTCCTCAACTGCTGAAACAATTGAACGGAAGCATTCATCGATGTCGTCCAATTCAGGATCGCTGAAAGTTACTATGCTGATACCAAAATCCTTGAAGTAGCGATTCCTCTTATCGGACTCCTTCGCCCATTTTTCGGCCAAGCCAGCATTGAGCTCAACTTGGGTCTTGCTCTTGATACCTGCTATTGCCATGTGAGAGGAAGCGGGGCTTATCTCAAACCCCACCATCTGCATGGCGAACGGATTAAGGACACAAAAATCGAGCCGGTACAAATGCTTGGTTTCCTTTCCCGCATATCGGAGTTCCGGTATGAGTAGTGGGACGTCTTGCGGGGCTAACGAGCTTTTCGCATAGTCTAGGTAACGTTTTGAAATCTGCTTTTCGTACTCGGAGTTAGACACTCTGGCCAAGACAGTTTCATAGAACTGCAAGAAATTCGCAACGGAGCCAAACTTCATCGGCTCTTCGTTATCCGGCACTACAAGCCCAGTTGCCATTACGTGACCAATAGTCCAATAGTGATATTGTTCTCGTCGCATCTGACTTTTATCGTTAGTCCATTCACCAAGACGGTGTGCTGGTGATATGAAAAGCCCCCAGCACAGGTTCCCAGGTCCAAACCATAGTTGCCAAAGACATTCTTCCGGTTTTGCTCGGACCCTCCCCACAAAGTTTCGATAAAAATTCCTTTCAAGAAAAAGATAAATATAACTTTTTAAGAAATCGTCTTGAAGCATCTCTGGAATGAGTTCGACTGTCCTTTTCCTGTCGCCGAAGCGACGCCTACGCGCAATAACCTCTTGGTTCTCCAGCACTTCGTCTTTCAATCCGTCTAGCCAACGCGCAATAAAGTCATCTGGCGATTGAAATTGAATACGCACACTATCTACGAACGTATTGTTGTTACGACCTATATGTGCGTGAAGGCTATGCAATGAAGAAGGCCCGTTTATCGCCTCAAAACGCCGTAATGCTTCATCTCGCATGGCTTTCAGGCGAACCGAAAGCTCCTCCTCCTTGAGCTGAATTTCATTATCGAGATCGGCCAACTGATAATTCCTCCCTTGAGCTCTAACGATTAAGCTAACGGGCAGCCAAAAGCGCAGCTTTTGGACGTCCAGCGAACGGAGTGAGCGATAGTTGAGCGCATTGTTATAAGCCATGCTGCGATGAGAATATTCTTTTAATTTCTTTTGTTTGATACTCCATCTCAGGGAATAACGTAGCCTCACGAATTCCTACATATTCAAGCTCTTTCAGAAGCTGTGCTTTGCTTCCTGATTGTATTTTTATTTTCAAAAGTGAGTTTTCGGCATAGTGATCTTGCTCCATGTCCTCGACGGGTATGAATTCTTCGCCATCAATAAACATACCGCCGTGGAAAGTGAAAAAACCATGTTGCTGTCGGATTCTAGGATTCAAGTGCGGGGCTTTGAATGGAACAATATTGGAAAAAGCTCTTTTGATATCTTGATGTATGTAAGGTAAAGGATTGCCGTCGTGATCTACAGTATTTGGCAAGTTTGTGCGCAAAGCCAAGCTTTCAAAATTTTCACTGCTACCAGTAGAGAGTCCTGTAAACTTGCTTCTTGTGAATAAATTTTCCTTAATTTCCCCGATTCGGATGCCGTTCAGAAGTGATTCGTCATCAATTATTCCTGACATTTTATATATTATTCTATTGAAAAATTCGCTTCTGGTCTTTTCCTGTATCTGCATCTCAAGGAGCTCGTTGAATCCATAGTTTCTCTCCATGTGGGTTGGGTCGAATACATAGAGGGAGCCATCTAGCTCTTCGTCAGAGGCGCAGCAAAAATATAAGCCGACTAATAGATTACTTGACCAGTCAAGTAGCCTTGTTGGGAGGCCGTAATGCTGCATCAATGTTAGCCATTCATAAGTGGTTTTGTGATTTGATGAATGGTCTGGGTAGCGTCTTTTGAATTCCTCGAACATTCTTTGTTCGTCATACGTGATGCCGTATTTATTTCCCTGCCTGAATATGCTCGGAATTAATTTGTGGTTGTAATTTGGCTGGCCTCGAAACCAAGTTGACTTGAAGTCGCCGACGCTATTTTTAAGTATTTCAGTAATTGAGCTAATTGTGCCATCTGCGATTGCTTCTCTCATTGAGGCGCCTCGATTCTAATATCGGCTTATAACGCTGCATTCAGCGGCTTGTCCGCTGCAATGCTTTGTTATAAATCATTTGACGCCGACTCTGATTTGCTTAAGTAACTCTGGTATATCTTCGTATTTGTCCACCCAAATTATGCCTACACCAAAAGATAGCGCATCATTTTCCTCGAATTTTTCCATCAATTTAATCAGCTCATTAACGACTTCATCTAGTTGTAATTGAGCAGCAACTTTCTCATCCAGGATATCCTCATTCTCTGTAAGTAGCTTTTCCAATTGTGATTTTACTTTCGATTTTTCATGCCTTTTTTTAAAGCAATAATGATGAACTTCATCATCACCTCTTTCATTCTTGGCAATGTCCAGTAGTCGCCGCAAGTTAGGATCAGAGAAAGATAAGCCTATCAATAAACAGTTAAAGTCCTTGAACTTATTTATCTGAATTAAGTTGCTCCATCCATATACATCTGTGTATTGCTGATGATACCCATCCTCACTTAAAACAACTTTGTTTTTAGAGGTTAACTGCCCTTTCTGAGGTAAATAGCCATGAACATGATATATCGGAAGATGATGCTGCTGGTGCTTCATTCCTCTAGCATGAATTGATGAGAATGGGATGTCGACGTCAATTTTTTGAAGGCATTGTTCAAGCAAGTCGTCGTAATTATAAGTGATTATTGAATCCAAATTAGGGCTCTTCCCAGCCGCAATACAAAACTGTCTAATTTCTTTAAGTAAGTCAGAGTCGTCTTTTATATCAATCCCATGATATAGCGAATCTCGAATAGCATTTTCAAATGCAAGGTTAGATTTAGGGTTTTTCTTTCTAAAATAATTATGGAGATACCTAGCTGAAATCAAAGAGTTTGGCTCGAATATGCTATTAAAGGTCCTTGCCAAAACGCCTGCCTTTTCTCCATTTTTTTCGTTTTCTTCATCATCAGATTTAATAGTTATTAGCAATAGCTTTTGAAGTAGTGTATCCCAATTTGGAAGTCCATATGAAACGGACGAGCCAGCGCCCAACACCATTACAAGCCTCTGATCTCTGTACCATTTAGTCACCATCTCAAGTTTTTGCTTTTGTGACTTTTCGGCTCCTCTAAACAAGAACAGAGCCTCTTCAAATTTTTCAGAAAGGGAGTTTCTAAGGATCTTCTTAAAAACCTCACTTGTTAAAGATCCGCTTAACTCAGATGACATCTACCCTCTCCTAGATTTATAACGACCAAGCTGTGCGGCGCAAACGGAGCGGAGCGTAGTTTGCGTCCGAACGAGCGCCTTGTTAGGGGTTGCTCGCATATGAAAAATAAAAAACACTGAATAGCCAAAGCGCAAAAAACACAACCACGATAGGCTGTTGTGGAAAAGCTCGACTTATAGCCCTGGCGCCAAATATTGGAACTGCAACGATGAACCAGGCAGCCAATGCTATAGGTGCAGCATAAAGCCAAGCAATAGCGTAAAAAATGATAACAAAACCAGTATAAAACCCGGTTACAACCGCTGCCTCGTATACAAGGCCATTACCGTTGGGTAATGTGAACAGAGGTGAAAAGCTAGCTTGCATCATTGAATAGACCACATTAGTTATTTCTGCGTTGGTTAGCACATCCATTACAGGAAATAGGAGCGATCCTCCACCAAAAAACAACAACCATTGGCCAACTTGCTTCACAACCTCTTTATGCTTCAGTACCCAAAACAAAGAACCAGATAAAATTCCAGTCACCAGAAAAGTGACGGAGAGAACGAAGGCTAACTGTTGTGAATGAATTCTTAGAATTCCCATAAGCAATATTCCGACGAATGCAGCACCCGTTATGCCTCCAAATATTTTGACAAGCATTCGTATCGTTTCTGCTGGTTGCTTCTCCTTTATTTCTAATAGGAGCCCCTTAAATCCGCTGTCCATGCTTTCCACTAGCTCTTTAGCTTTATCGTGTTGTAGCAGCATGCCGCCCATAAAATATGCCGAGCCTACTACATTGGCAATGATTGCTAGTTCTTTCACCAAGCTCCTTCTCCTATACCCCTAACGTTTGACATGAGGGGCGCGCGGAGGCCGCAGGCCGGAGCGTGTCCCCTCGATGGAATGGTTAGGGATCACGGCTGAGCAGTAGGTTGCCGAAGCGATGAAACATCGACCCGATTTGTGTACGAATAGCCATGCTGCCCGAGCACATCAATCAACTTGGCGTCTACTTTGCCTGCCAACGTTGTCTTCGCGACCTCAAGAATTAGTCCGTCAGTCTTCGCTATGTACCTAGTGACGACTTCGACCCGTGACCAGTCAACTGGTTGTGGTGTTTCAATGTAATAGGTTGTAGAACCTTCTGTGCCCGGTGGCAACGCATTGCCGGAGAGTAGCTTCTGACCAAAGTACTTGGAGTCGATGAATGATTCAGTTCCTGCAACTCGCAGTTTCGGGACCGGCTTCTCAAGAATGGCCCGATGTGCTCCGATGTTTTTCATCTCGCATGACACCTGCACCTGTGTGGGCGACGTGGCTCGTGCCAAACACGAGTCGGAAAGTGTTGGCCGGATATCGTTGAGGAACTTCGAGATATCAATGGAAAGCTTGGTCTGTTCCAGCGACAGCTTGGCCTGCTCAACCTCAACCTTGGTGGCCTCGACACCAGCTCGCACTCTCTCCACAAGAAAGTATCCCAGGATGCCGCCCAAGACCACTACCGTGAGGTTGACTAGCTGGAGCCAGTCACCAAAAGAAAGCGCGGAGTCGTTCTCTGGATGCGGAGCTTGTAATGGATCACGAGTTGTAGTCATATGGAACATTGAGCGGAGGTGGTGGCGGGATTGAAATGAGCCCTAACGAATTAGCTAACCGGCACGCCGTCGTTTGGCTCGTCCGAATTGAGTGAATTGTTAGACGACTTAGTAGTGTAAGTTGTCAGAAAAATCCGGATAAGCTTCAGACAATAGGTAAACCAAATCAGTATTTATTCCTTCAAATAATTTTTGCAATTCTTCGAAATCAGCCGGGAAATACAATTCTTCCTCTTTCTGATGTTTATTCTTCTTTATGGCTCGTTTAGTACGCTCTATTTGCCCCGGGTTTTCTTCACTCAGCTCCCACATAGAATGAACTAGGCGGTTTCTTTCCTCTTCTGCCCAACGAAGACGATTGATAAGTTCCTTTACGTCGTCACTCATGCTTTTTTTATCGGAGTAATGAGAAAGCAACGCGGCAAGCGTGTCCACTCGATTCTTAAAAGACATTCGAGCGGTAATTATTTCTCCGATCTGTTCATCCATGCGGGAAAAAACACAGATGCATATGGACAGGGTGTGCTCAATGTTCTGAAACCAAACAATGGATTCAGCAAATCGCGTCATCCCTTCGTCCCAAGCTAGGAGAGAATTTCGAGCGTCTTCTAATTCTCGTTCATCCATATTTTAGTCGCCTAACGTCTGAATTAAGCCGCGCTGCTACGCGGCGTCGGCTTGAATGAATTGTTATGTGGCATCAGCTCGTATGGCAAGGATTACAACAGTAGTAGCAGCCATTAATCTGATTGTTTGGCCATTGTTGCTTGGCCTGCGCTACTGCTCCATGGCAAGAAGAGTGAGATCCGAGATGAATTTGGTTTTCCGGAGCTGGCATATATAGGCAACCTGTTGAGGTGTTGTGAACTTCGTTGTCGCCATTAGGCTGAGTATTGCGATTGATGATGAAATTCGGCATTTCGTCTTCTCCCGTAGTTTATTAGCCATAGCAGGCTATGAATAAAACACATAACTTTTAAGGTAAGAGGAGCGCGGTAGCAGCATCCCATCAAACCAAGCTTGCGATTTGAGCGCTTTGTTATATTTCTAGCCCGAGCTCTTTCGCTGCTGTCTCATGTAAAACTTGAAGGACAAAAATAACTTGCTGAACATTGACGTGCTCTGTGTGCTTTTCATAGATGTAGCGCCAATTCACAAAAGCATTGTTTATGTGCTTTAAATGTTCCTTAAACAAGACGCCTTTGTCCACCTGGTACTGAGATTCAAAACCTTTACAGTTCTTGTTGATCTGGTCCTTCAATTTATTGGGCAGAGTCTTAAATAACGCGGTCAGAATATGAGTTTCGGCAACAGGACTACTAACGCTTTGCAGGCACTTGAGGTACATCTCTGCACTAAAAGCAGCATTCACCACAAAAGGACTAATGCCTTGTGGATTCCGTGGCAAAGATTTCAAATCTCTTTCGTATATAAGCGCTGCAGCATTTGCAAAAGATTGGGCCTGAAGGTAAATCATCACAGGTTTGGGAATTTCCTTCCAAAGTCCTTTTGAGATTAACAGCTCCTTGGCAAGCTCTGCAGCCTCCGCCGGATCTTTTACGTCTTTGACGTAACCGACAGGAAGATTGTACGAAAGGACAGTCTTCATACCTTTGGGTGGTTTCAGACTAACAGTTTGATCGTGCTTCCGTGCCATTCCGAAACATAACGTTTAAGGTAAGGGGCGGCCCGCTTGCGGGACGTCCCAGCAGCCGGAGGCTGCGCCTTAACCGGGATGTTAGGCATTGCGGCTTCCCTTCTGAATTGCAAATCCTTTGAGTTGATCAATATCAAATCGGTCGCCAGGGTCTTCTCCAAGCCACTCAAGAATCAACTTCGTACAACCTTGCTTAACTTTCACAAAAATTTGATGCATAAGCTCGTAACTAATTTCGATTGGCTTATCCACTGCGAAGTAATCTTTCAATACGACAAGCTTTTTGTGCCATTCGGGGGTGAACACGCCTTTGGTATGCAGTATTGAATTCCGGATGCACCTAAGATCGCCCATGATTTCGCACTTGACATTCTTGAGCTCAGCATTCGAAGCAGCAGCAAGTCTTGGTCGTATTTCGTCTTCCCAATAGGTGAATATGAAGACGATGACGGAATATGAGAGTTGCCGTTGATTGATCCCTCCTAGGGAATTTTCTTGAATAAATTTTTCTGCGGTAACTATTCGCGAATGGATTACATCCGGGCGCTGCGGATCTTCAAAACTTTGATGGGTAATAACTTGATCGCCGCGAGCATCAATCTTCCGAGACTGAGCTCTTAGCACTCTTGCGGATTGCCTTTCCATCTGGATTTTTGCTCCAGAAAATCCAGCGATGGAATTCATGTAAACCCCGACCTGCAGGTTTACAAAGTCGATGAATTCTTTGACTACGTCATCGTAAGCCACGGTCAAATGCCTAACGTTCGAGCTAAGCTGGCGACGACGACGTGTCACGCTGATGGCATTCAGCTTGAGCGAGTGGTTAGGCCTCGCTCAGCAGCCCATACCGCACGAAACCCAGTAGCAGAGACCACTGGCAAAGCAGTAGTAGGTCTCGCACCTACGCCGGCCATGGGCAACTACGCAGAAACAACGGCCTGGGCAGGACGACAAAGCTGCGTTCTTTTGTGGTTCCGGCATGGTCAAGCCGAGGGTAATCTGGGAAACCGTATCTCCGTTAGCGGCGAACACTTCCTGAAAGAGCTTGTCTTGATCAAGCTGACTCGCAGGAACGGCGCCGTCCCAGAGGATCAGAGTCGGGCCAGCGACACCGGCTGCGGCAGCTTTACAAGTAGCTGCGTCTGCGCCGGTACTGTGTTCTGAAATTGCCCCTGTCGTCGCGTCCTGCACGTACACCTTCCACATAAATCTTCTCCTGGTTAATTACCTACTATCCCGTAGGCGTGGGTCCGCACTATGAAGTGCAAGATCTCTCCAAGCATCACTCAGCGCAGTGCGTACGGAAAAGCTAACTCGGCTTGACGCGATCCGTCAACGGCGTCGGACAGGCGGCCCGATCAGTGGGAAGAAGCTGTGTCCCGCGCAGCCAAAAGCTCCGCTACGGCTCTCGTGATCTCCTGACCTGTCTTCTCTTCAATCCAAAGCCACTGACCGGCAGGATTCACCTCTAAAAAATATGGCGTTCCGTCGCGCGCAACGATGACATCGTACGCTCCTATTATTAGCCCAAGGCGCTGATGCAGAAGTAGCAATTGTCCTTCCAACTCCTTGGGGAGGAGAACTGGCGAATACATATCGGCATCCATTTCTCGGCGCCAATCTGGGGTCGTTCGATCCGACGAGTCTATGCGAGTCGCGAAAACGCTTCCTCCGACGATCATTATCCGAAGCTCGTAGTCTGGATTCAGTTGCTCCTGAAAAACATTCGGGCAGAGTGATAACTCGTTAGCCAGTTCACTAATCTGTGAATCGGAAATGCAAGTCGTGTATTTCATCCTGCCCATCGGTGAAATGTAGGGCGAGAGGGTCTTGTGAATGCACCCTTTTCCCTCTAGCGACCGCAAAAAGTGCTTAGCCTCTTCTGGGGAATTAGAGACAAGCGTTCTAGGCACGTCCAACCCGACGCTTGTCGCCACGGTAAGCTGATGCAGCTTGTTGTTGGCTAACGATGCACGCGGATTAATCCACTTCGCAGCTGGATAGATTGACGCGATGGAATCTAGAGTAATTCCCCACTCCCTTAGGGCAAATGTCTGATCGTAGAATGCATCGATTGACTCAGTAGCCATAACGTAAGCTGGCTTAAGTCTCCACCAAACCACCGTAGGTGCTGAAGATAGCGGATTCGCGCCGTTTATCGCAAGATGAACTTTGCTTGTCAATGTAATCGACCAACCATTTGAACTTGAGTTGAATGGATCAACAATTCGGTATTCAACTGCACTCAGATCAAACCACTTTGAAACCGCCGCAACATGTCCATCGCGAGCGCTACCAACGACCAAGATCATGATGCGGCGTCCGAATAATCAGAAATCGTACGTTACGTCGGCGCTTACGTCCGTTTGTCCGTTACCCGGGTTGTAAGTTGCGTTTGCCGTTGCCTGGCTCGTCGTGGTTGTTGTGGATGCGTCCAGTGGCGCTGAAGAAAGTGCAGACCCTAGCGGCACAACCTTAATGGCTGCGAGTTCTTTGTCGTCGTCAATGAAGATGGTTACTGCCTTTACCATGAATGCTCCTTAGTCAATTGAGAGGAAAGTGATCGCGAGACCAGTAGAGTCGACCTCGCAGACTGATGCTAGTAGTCGATAGGCACCTCCGCAAGTCGGTCAAAGAGAGTGGGAGTTGGTGATGCCTAACGTGCGATTTAACCGGAGCAGTGGGGTATGGCGGCGTTTGAGTCATAATGAAATGAAGGCCCAAACGCCGCCATACCCCACTGCTTCTGGATGAATGAATGATTAGACATCACTCGTTTGGCGGCTCGCATAGAGGCCACTATTCAGAAACGTTGTCGACAATCTCGTTGATCGCATCGTGGATTGAACTCAGCGCCATCTCTGCAAATATCATCGCTTGGCTCGGATCGCCACCAGCGAGTTTTTCATCTGCTTTGGATAGATTCGCCCAGCAATTAGCTTGAATTGTCTTAAGGTAAGCTGGATTCAACGCACCCAAGCTTTCAACGCCCTGGGGATCTACGAACCAGTCCTGAAAAACTCTGTGGAGAGAAGCGAGACCCTGCACGAAGGCGCGCGGATTCTGCTCAGTCGCGCTTTTGCGGGATTCCCGGTAGCTGTTTAGAAAAACATCGTTATAGCCTGCGATCAACAGAGCGATCACCGTGTACGTCTCATCAGGCAAATCCGGCTTGAGACGGAATATTCGGTGACAATGAACAATGTCTTTGGCGTTCTTCCATGAGAAAATGGCAAAGAAGCCACCGATTGGAAGTATTGCGTTATCGCGCTCGCCCTTGAATAACCAGAAATGGATTCGTACTTTTCGCCGAAGAATGTCAATGAATTTCTCCGTTGACATATCCAATTTGTCAATCGTCGCTCTGGCATCAGTGAAGTCGACATACACAGGGTCCTCGTGCTGTGGCGAGTAGACAACCAGTCGATCCTTTGCGAAGTCTTGAGCGGCTCTGCAGGTCAGCATCGTTGAGATCTGGTCGCCGATAGCTGCGTTTGCCCGTCGATATGAGACTTCCACCGATTTCGTGCGAAGGTAATTCTCATAGAAGTAACCAACAAACTCAATCGCTGCATGATCGTCAGCAGGCCCCGTTACAGAGACGATGTAAGGCGCGCTTGGAACTAGATCGGTCACAGTGTCGGTGGAGTAGCACGACATTAAAACCAGTGCGCAGAGGTCGCTTTGTGAGTGTTTGATGATTTCTGCAAGCCTATGGGCCGATAGTTCGACGCCGCTTGGCTCGTGGTGAGTATCAAGATAGAGGCCACTGGAAGACCCATGACCCGAAAAGTGCAGCACTTCATATTTCGTACTGTTCAGAGCACTCGTTAGATCACCTAGCGTCGCAGCGTGACGACGATCCAGTTCCTCTCGGCCCTTTCCCGCGGCTTGAATCGCTTGCTCAATCCGTCTGTGTTCTCTGTCGACGCGAAGCCTGACTTCGTCGGCTGGGCTGCTGAAAAGTACGAGTATTGTTGGCATCGCGCCCCTCACTGTGTTTGTGATGTCTAACTAGTTTTATCGAACAATAACGGCGATATCCATTTATTCGAACATCACCCCTGAGGGTACCTCAACCGAGTAAGCCCCTTTGTAAGGTCTACCCAACCAACTAACATGGCAACCCACCATAGCTACCGCGGGCCAACACCAAAGCCTGCACCCGTAAGCCACATAATTTAGCTAGTACATAAACTAAATTAATTGTCATACAACAGCAAGCAATCCACTCCCCTCGCCCGTCTGCTTAATAAATAATCAGCAGCCAGAACCCGCACCCAGCTTTACTCTCCAGCGAATAGCATCACCTACCTCCCCCTCATTTGAAGGGCGGTGTAACTGAATCAAAAAACGGCACAGAAATAAAAAAACCGGACCACCCCGCTACGAATGATCCGGTTTTCAGGAAGAAAAAATTATTGTTTTTATGCGGCCACTGGTGCCTTGCTTACAGCTTTGCTCATGCGTGCACGCACTGCTTTTTTCACTTCGGGGTTGGGGTTGCGCATGGCTTGGTTGACCTTCTCCACGAAAGCGTCGATCTCTTTCATGAAGTGGCTGTTGTCATGGTCCCAGGGGTGGAAGTCGGCGCGGAAGTAGTCGAAGAAGTCGCTCATCGCGTTGCGGAAAATACCTTCCTTGCCCAGCAACATTTTGGCAACGGCTTTGTAGCCTTGCAGGTGCTTGCCCTTGGTGTTGGGGTCGGCGAATACCAGGCGTGCGTGGAAGTACATAATGACGGGCCAGAAAATAACGGTGGCCAGTACCATGCCGAAGCGGCGAATGAAGCGGTTGTACACGTTGTCGGGAATCACGGTGTTCCACACGTCGTAGGCCACGGCTTTGTGCTCGGTTTCTTCGTACGCATGCCACTGCCACATTTGCTTGAAACCTTCGTCCGATTTCTCGCCAGTAACTTTGGGATCTTTCAACACGGCGTCGGCCATGATGGCGGTGTAATGTTCCAGCGCAATGGTGCCAGCCAAGGATAATTTTTTGCCCAGGCCTTTTTGCAAACCACCCAGCAATTTCCACAGCATTTTGTCCAGCTTCAAAGCGGGCACACCACTGCGGTCCATCATCTCGTTGTATTCCTCGTGCTCGCGGCTGTGCAGCGCTTCCTGGCCGATGAATGCGGTGATGGCTTGTTTCAGTTCGGGGTCGGTCACCTGGTCTTTGTAGGCGCGCACGGAATCCATGAACAAACGCTCGCCTGCGGGGAACAACACCGACAGTGCGTTGAAGAAATGGGTGACGTGCTCACCGGCTTCGTGCCAGTTGTTGATGCGGGACTCGTCGAGGTTGATTTTGACGTCACGGCGCACTGGAATGACTTTCATGGTGTACTCCTTTGGTTGCAGCTATTTTTATACTTTGGTACTAACGATTACATCGATCAATGTATCAATCATTTTCGTCATTAACAACTGTAAACGTTAGAAAAACACTCTAAATTTCAAACGAGCGTTTGTTTTTAGAAACACAGCAAACCATTGATTCAATTGCATAAATTATTTTGCAGTGCAATATGAAACCAGGTTCTTTTACTGGAAGTGTTTGTTCCACAAGGCCTTCCGCACCTTGTGGTGTGCGGTAAAATCGAAGTATTCATCAGTTCATTGAGAGGTATTTATGAACGCGCCAAAACCAATTTCTGTACAACAGCCGCGCACCGTGGAACACATTGTGGTGGGCCAACCGACCAGCGATGGTGCTGGCGTGAAGCTGACCCGCGTGATTACGCAAAACCTGCAGCGCAGGCTAGACCCATTTCTGATGCTGGACAACTTTGGCAGCGACAACCCCAACGATTACATTGCGGGCTTTCCGAACCACCCGCATCGTGGGTTTGAAACCATCACTTACATGATTGCCGGGCGCATGCTGCACGAGGACAGCAAGGGCAACAAAGGCTTGCTGGAAAACGGCGGCGTGCAGTGGATGACGGCCGGGCGCGGTGTGTTTCACAGTGAAATTCCGCAACAGGAAGAAGGCGTGATGGAAGGCTTTCAACTGTGGTTGAACCTGCCCGCGAAAGACAAAATGTGCACGCCCTGGTATCGCGATTTCAAGAACAACGACCTGCCCCAGTTTAAAACCGCCGATGGTGTTGCGGTGACCGTGATTGCAGGCAACAGCCATGGCGTGGAAGGTGCGGTAAGCCGCGAGGGCACGCAGCCTTTGTACCTTGATTTGCACTTGCCTGCGGGTTCGAAATTTGTGCAAGAACTGCCTGCGCAACACAATGCGGTGGTGTTTGTTTACCGAGGTGAAGTGAAGGTGGGCGGCCAAGTGGTGGGCGACAAACGCATGGCGATTTTGAAGAACGAAGGCGATGGCGTGGTGATTGAAGCCAGTGCCGATGCCAAAGCCTTGCTGATTGCAGGCAAGCCGTTGAATGAGCCAATTGCGCAATACGGCCCGTTTGTGATGAACACCGAACAGGAAATTCGGCAGGCCTTGCAAGATTTTAGAGAAGGCACGCTGGCGTAAAAAAAGCCCGGAAGAATCCGGGCTTTTTTATTTCAACTACGCTGGCACTTAAGGCGAATTATCTCGCTTCAACAGCCTCGGCAGGGGCTGCTTGCTCAAAGGCACCCACACGTTCGCTCAAAGACAGGATTCGATAAATTTCGTAGGTTTCCTGCTCATTGCTGGTGTCGCCTTCAGTCAAGATGCGCTTGGTGTCGTTCAAGGTTGCAGCAGCCACAGTGACAAAGTCGCCATCACCCACAGCAGGATCGGTTGCTGAGACGTCACTCACCGAATCAAGCAACACATTGGTGAAGGTCAACCGACCATTGACCAGAGTGTAGTCAGCTACGATTACACCGTTGGCCTCTTCTCCGTTGTCAACCGCAGGAAGATCGGTGAACACCAACATAACGCGCGAATTGGACAGGAAGTAGTAAAACACGGATGCCACATCATCGCCGAAATCCACACTGCCATTTTCAGCAGGCGCGGCGACAGTGGTAGGTCCACCGGTTGAAAATTCGGGCGGAAGTACTTCGTACCAGGTTCCGATCAGGCTGTCCTTCACGTTATTGAAACGCTCGAAGGTGGCAACGATCGTGATGCCCTGTTCGACCAAAGTGAGTACCAGTTGTGTGCCGTCAAGCGCAACTTTTGAAGAGTACAAAAATGGATCACTTTCACTCGAAGAGTTGTTAGTACCGGGTGGGCTTGTGAAATCGGGAACCAAAGCGCGCGGCAAGCTGGTGAACTGGAATTCAGCTGTTTCACTGTTGTAGTTGGTAGTACCCACGCCAACAAATGAAAACTCATCGGCAGGATCGCTGATATCGAACTCGGAGAACACAAACGAATTCACAACGCCGTCATTTGCAGCGTTCGTATTACCAACATCAAAGCTCAACAACACTTGGTAATTGGCATCGCTGGTGATGGTTTCGCCAGCGCCGGTAGCGCTGACCAAGCGCCAGTTACCTTGCAGCTCGTTTCTGTAGAAGCGAAGCATGGCCTCTGTCGAATCAACGACTGTGGGCTCGCTACCTTCTGGATATGCGCCCTCAATCGCTGTCTGGAATGCCATGGCAAAGTCCGCTGGCGCCATTTCCAGGTTGTTCAAGAGATCAGCAGCGTTCGCGAACTCAATATTGTCAGGAATGGTCACGGAGCCGTTCTCGGCGTTGCCATCGCTGTCTATGGTCTGGAAAAACGTGGTGAGGTTGGCCAGAATATTGGCTTGCGTTGTTGCATTGCCATCAGCCAACTCTTCAGCGATTGTTTGGGGTGTAATGCGTGCGCCACCTGGCACTGCAATTTGCAAGCCGGCGATATTAAAGGTAACTGTGTCACCTGCCTGGAAATTGAACATGCCACCGTTCATGGTGGTGCCTGTCAATCCGCTTGGTGCTGCGCTGTAGCTGACACCATCGATTGGTGAATTGGTAAGCTGGCCTGAAGTGGTGGTACCGCCACCGCCGCCTGCTCCACCTCCACCTGCTGCTGGCGCAGTGCCATCACCGCCACCGCCGCAGCCCGCTAAAATAGCCAAGCTTAAAATGCTGGCACCGAAAAACCGATTCAAACTCATACAACACCCCTTTTTTAGTAGGCCAATTGTTTCAACTTATTAAACAGATAGTTAACACACCGTTAATTAGTACAAACAGGTGTTAACTACCGAAGAATATCGAAGCAATTTACTGCCTACCACCCACTCAAATTGGGGCCTGTAAGAATGCCGACTTGCAACTCGTTTACTGCTCAATCACCACTGGTTTTTTCATTTTCACCCAGGCTTCTGCCTTGGGCAGATAGTTCTCCTCGATCACATTGCGCTTGATTTTCATGGTGGGGGTCAGGAAGCCATTTTCCATGGTCCACAGGTCTTTCACCACTACAATGCAACTCAACTTCTCATGCGCTTCGAGCTGACCATTCACATGGTTCAGCAGCTCGGTCATTTCACTTTCAACCCGTGCCGCTTCATTGGGGTTTTGCTCCACTTGTTTGTGTTCCTCAAGGGGCAACATGACCAGCGCAAAAGGTTGTGAAAACGAGGGGCCTGTTACACACACAGCCTCGATCAATTCATGGCCGTTCAAGCGGTTTTCAATCGGCACAGGCGCAATGTATTTGCCCTTGCTGGTTTTGAACAATTCTTTCACGCGGCCGGTAATTTTCAAGCGGCCTTGCTCGTCGATTACGCCCATGTCGCCGGTTTTCAGAAAACCGTCGGCGGTGTAAGACTCTGCAGTCAGTTCCGGATTTTTGTAATAGCCCATCATGTTGCAGGGGCTTTTCACCAGCACCTCGCCCACTTCGGAAATTTTGCATTCCACACCGGGGTAGGTGTTGCCCACATAGCCCACGCGCACTTTGCCGGGCAGGCTGCAATGGGAATACGCGAAGTTCTCGCTCATGGCATAGCCTTCCAGCAAATCAAGCCCCAGATTGCGGTACCAAGACATCAAGGCCGGGGCCAAGGGTGCCGAGCCACTCAGCGCCATGCGCACTTCTGACAGGCCTAGTTTTTTCAGCAAAAACTTTTTGAACAAACCGGAAAGAATGGGGATGCGGAAAATAATATGCTGCACACCCAGCGGAATTTTTCCGCAAATGCCGTTGTAAAACTTGGTCCACAAACGGGGTACCGAGAAAAACAAAGTGGGCCGTGCACGTTGCAAATCTTGAATGAAGCTGTCGAGCCCGAACGAGAAGTACACATGAAAGCCATAGAACAGCGAGCCGGTTTCGAGAATGGCGCGTTCTGCGGCGTGGGCCAGCGGCAGGTAGGAAATCATGCGGTCGGTGTTGCTGAAGCTCATCACCTGCGAGGTGCCGCGCAGTGCGCTGATCATGGCGTTGAACGAGATCATCACGCCCTTGGGCTTGCCGGTACTGCCCGAGGTGTACAGCATGGTGGCCATTTCATCTTTGCTGCGCTTGACCGGCTTCTGCGTGGGCGCAGTGGCGGCCACGATGTCGTCCCATTTTTTGGCGTGCTTTAATTCAGGCGCCAAAGGCAAAGTGATGGTGGGCATATCGGTTGGAATGCCCTTCTCAACCACGCGCCACAGCTCGTCCATCTTGCCAATGAAAATCATTTTTGAGTCGCTGTTGTCGAGCACGTATTCAGCAGTTTCAGCGTTCAGTGTGGGGTACAAGGGAATGGACACATGCCCTGCCCGCCAAATGGCCAGGTCGGCCATGATCCAGTGTGCGCTGTTCTTGCCCAAAATACCGATATGGGTTTTCTCGGGCAGGTTCAGCGACTGCAAATAAGCCGCCATGCGGTTGACTTGATCAGCCACTTGAGCCCAGGTGTAGTCCACTGTTTTCTCGGCCGATAAAGGCTGTGTGAAATAAACCTTGTTGGGTTGTGTGGCTGCCCAATGGTCCAGGCAATCCAGCAGGGTTTCGAATTTTTCGTACTGCGCTGCGCTCATTTGTTTGTCTCCCGAATTTTTTCTGTTCTTTTAAGTTGATACAAGAATATCAGCACGCCGGCTGCTTCATGGAAATTTCACATTCATTTTGTCAACCTGCCAAGGTCACCAAGAGTTAAACGATGACATTGCTTCAAAAAAGTCCTACAGCCTATTTTCATCAGGAGTACTCAATGAAAACGCTTATTTCCATCATCGCTTTGGGCACCACGCTTGCCTTTTCCCAATTGGCCCAGGCTGGCGATGATTACCGCCGCGGTCATGGCCCCACCATCGACATCAACATCCTGATTCCGTCAGCCTATGCCGCCCTTGGTTTCGACGGTTACGACGATCGCCGGGTGTGGGGCGACGACGACGATTGGGACGACCGCGATGATGACGATGACGACGACGATTGGGATGACCGCGACGATGACGACGATGACGATGATTGATTTACTTCATCATTAAGACGCTAGTTCAAAGCCCCCTTGTTTTCCAGCAGTATGGCGGCGCCCAAGCCGCCCCCTGCACAGCTGGACACCACGGCATAACGCTTGTTCTCCACCTGCAACCTGCGGGCTGCGGTGGTGAGTAAGCGAATACCTGTAGCCGCAAACGGATTGCCCAGGGAAAGCGAACCACCCCAAGTGTTTAGCTTGTCGATAGGCAAATCGCCAGGAACCGCACCCCCATAGTACTCACCCGCGAATTCGCTGCGCTGCATGCACGCAATGTTGACCAAGATTTGAGCGGCGAAGGCTTCATGAAGTTCCCACACGTCGATGTCGGCCATGCTCAACTTGTTTCTGGCCAACAAGGCAGGAATGGACACGGCTGGCCCCAGCAACATTTCTTCTTCCAGGCTTTTCACTGCGGCCAGTTGATAATCCACCACCTTGGCCAGGGGCTGTAAGCCCATGTCATGTGCAGCTTCCAGGCTGGTGACCAGCAAGGCGGCCGAGCCATCGGTAAAACGGGATGAACCCGCGGCGGTGATAACGCCGTCCTTTCGGAAAATAGTGCGCATGGTCGACAGCTTCTGGATATTACTGTCCTTGCGGGGTGTGTTATCCAATGTAATGGGGTGTTTGAAACCCGGCACCTGAACCGGAATAATGGTGCCCTCGAAGTGGCCTTTGTTCAGTGCCTCAATGGCCAACTGGTGGCTGCGCACGGTGAAGGCGTCGCAGTCTTCACGGCTTACCTTGAACTTTTGCACCATTTGTTCGGCGCACACACCCATGGTTTTGCGGGTGGTGAAGTCGGTGCCAGTGGGCATCTCGGGCTTCAAGTCGGCCGGGCGCAGGCTGGCCAGGTTCTTCAGTATGTTTTTTGCGGAAGCATCTTGCCGCACCTTCATGGCTGCACGCCGAATTTTTTGCGAGTAACGAATGGGAATATCGGAAAAGCTTTCCACACCCGCTGCAATGCCAACGTCGATTCGGCCCAAGGCGATCATGTCGCACAAATTGGCAAAGCCCACGCTGGCCGACAAACCGGCCATGGAGGTGGTGTAAGCGGGAATGGTGGCGGGCAAGCCAGCACTCAACATGCTTTCACGCGCCACGTTCGAGGTTTCAATTTCATGCAGCACGGTGCCCATGGTCACCATGTTCACGCGGTTTGCATCAACACCAGTCTTGTTGACCAAACCGGCAATGGCTTTGCCACCCAATTCATAGGTCATAAGCTGCGAATAAGCACCACCTGAATCCAGAAAAGGGGTGCGCACGCCATCGACAATTACGGCTTTTCGAATCGACTTCATTTGAAGCGCCCCACCATGTGCAAGATGCCATCTGCAGAAGTCAAACGCAGCTGTGTGTAACCTTCAGAATCGGGCGTGGTGCTGGTTTGTACCTGCATGCCGGCATGGGGCAAAGGCAGTGGTTTGATCCAGCGCACATCAAGATCGGCCACCGTGTGGCCTGCGTTGTGCAGCACTTCCCAGGTGCGGGCCAATTGCCCGAATCCATGCAAAATACAGCTTTTAAAACGCGTGCGTTTGCCCACAGCCTTGATGGTGTGAATGGGATTGAAGTCGCCCGTCAGCATGGCGAACGCCAGGCCATCTTCTTCCTCGGCATTCCAGTGGCCTGCGGTGGTGAATTCAAATTCATCGCGCTTGGCGGGTTTGCTTTTGCCCGCTGGTTTTGCACGGGGCACGGTGGAGTAACTGTCGATGACCATCGCCAATTCACCCTTGGGGTTGCTGGCCTGCACGCGGGTGTGAATGCGCACTTTGTCGCCATCATCAGTCACGTCCATCAAACTGCCGCGCAGGGCGATTGACTCGCCACGATTCAGTGGCTTGTGAATTTGCATGCGCAAACCCTGATTCAACAGCGACAACAAATTGTAAGGCGCAAGGCTACCCAGCTTGGCCAGCATGGGCATGGCCCAGTGGCTGCAAAAATGTGCAGGCATTTCTGTGCGGTAGCGATTCGCGGGTGCACCGGTCCAGGCCACGTATTGGTCCAGCAATTCATCGTTCAGCGCGGGCACATGCATGCTGTGGTGCACAGGCAGTTGCGGCAAGGTACCGGGTCGGGTAATGGGCGTTGCATTGCGAATAGCCGCCCAGCCCATGGACCGAATGTTGGGCCAGTGCAAGGCCAGGTATTTCAATGGATAGTCTGCCAACATGGTGTGTAGTCCTTTTCTTTTTTACAGGCCCAACTGCTTGCCAATAATTTCATTCATGATTTCATAGGTGCCACCGCCGATCGATGCAATTCGATTGTCGCGGTACAAACGCTCCACCAAACTTTCTCGCATGAAGCCCATACCCCCAAAAATTTGCACGGCTTCATAGGTAATGAAATCAGATGTTTTGGTGGCAAAGTTTTTGGCCATCGACACTTCTTTCAGCGCAGGTTTACCGGCCTGCATGCGGGCTGCAACCCGGTAAGTGAATTCCCGACTGGCTTCCAGCTGTGTGGCCATGTCGGCCAGCTTGTGGCGAATCACCTGGTGTTTGCTCAAGGGCTTGCCAAAAGTGCTGCGGTTTTTGGCGTAATTCAAGGCCTCGTTGAATGCCAGTTCCGACAAGGTGTTGGCGTAGCAAGCCAGGCCCAAACGCTCGGCCTCGAAGTTGGTCATGATCATCATGAATCCGCCGTTTTCAATGCCAATCAAATTCGATTTTGGCACCACCACGTTGTCGAAGAAAAGTTCGGCGGTGTCGCTGCACCACCAACCCATTTTTTTCAAAGGCTGGCCTGTGGTAAAGCCGGGCATGCCCTTTTCCATCAGCAACATGCTGATGCCGCCATAGCCATCGCCACCGGTGCGCACAGCCACGGTGTAATAGTCGGCGCGAATACCCGATGTGATGTAGGTTTTGGAACCCGACACTTTGTAGTGGTCGCCACAATCAACAGCGCGGGTTTTCAGGTTGGCGACATCGGACCCACCACCGGGCTCGGTCACGGCCAGCGCAATGATTTTTTCACCACGCAGCACGGGCGGCACAATGCGTTCTTGCATCTCGGGGCTGGCCCACTTCGCAATGGGTGGCAGTGCAATGCCATGCGACATCAGGCTTGAGAAAAAACCACCGGAACCCGCACGCAACAATTCTTCCGTGGCCACCAGGCTCATGAAGTAGTCGCCTTCGGAATTGCCACCAAATTCCTCTGGGTAGCCAATGCCCAGAATACCGGCATCGCCAGCCAGATTGAAAATTTCCCGGGGAAAAGTGCCCGCCTCTTCCCATTCATTGATGTTGGGTTGAATGTGTCGCTCGACGAAGCGGCGAATGTTGCGGCGTGCTTCGTCGTGGGTTTCATTGAAGTAGGAAGTGAACATGCGAAGACCTTACAGTGGTGACGACAGTTGTCGAATTCGATTCTGGAAACAAGGGGGGCGGCGAACCTCGCCATGGCCAAGCCACGCGGCGGCGGCTGCGAAAGCGGCACGACCTTCGGGCATGGTGGGAGAAAACAAAATGAAATCGTG
Source organism: Limnobacter sp. UBA7229 (assembly GCF_002473065.1). NCBI lineage: Bacteria > Pseudomonadati > Pseudomonadota > Betaproteobacteria > Burkholderiales > Burkholderiaceae > Limnobacter > Limnobacter sp. UBA7229. The sequence goes on from NZ_DKTN01000003.1 coordinate 296,605, forward strand.
AAACACGCCCGACCACACATCCACATAGCACTCGGTGCCCAGCGCCTGGGCCTGCTTCATCAAGCGCAGGCTGTCGACCATGAACACTTCATTGGCGGAGCACTGCACATACACTGGCGGCAAACGGGACAAATCACCCAACAACGGCGAAATCAAAGGGTTTGCCGGATCGTGAACATCGGCATAGGGGGTGGCAAACATGCGCTTGAGCCAATCACGGGCTTTGGCTTCGTTGTGACCCAGGAATGCGTCCACCACTTCGGGGCGCAAATCGCTTTCGCCCAAAGAAGGATCAAGCCAGGGCGAGCTGAGGTAAACACGGGAAGGCAAGCGAAGTTCACTGGCATTCATGGCGTGGCATAGCGCAAGGCTTAAATTGCCGCCTGCGGAATCGCCTGCCAGCAGCAATTCATTCTGGCCGTGTTCGTGCAGCAGGGCTTTCCACACTTCAACAACATCGTTCAAACCCGCCGGGAAAGGGGCTTTGCCCATGAGGGTGTAATCGGGCACCCAGGCGCGGGCAATGCCCGATTTTTTGCACAAACGTGCAACAAAGGCCCGGTAATTGGCGGCGCTGCCAAACGCAAAACCACCGCCATGCAAAAACAGCAGGGTTTGACTGGTGTTGGCGTGTGCGCTGTGGTTCTCGATAATTTCCACCGGTACGCCATTGACTGTGCGGTGCTGCACGGTGCAACCCGCTGGCATTCGGGACAGTTTTTGCAGCAGGTTGGTAACGCGCTCGCCAACCCGCCATACCTTTTCAGGATTGCGGGCGGCCAGCAAACGCCCTTGGCACAGGCGCAGGAACAGGGTGACGGATTTGGACATGGAGCTCATGCAAACATCTTGTTGCATGCATGCTGTTTGGCCTAGGGCAAAGCCGGACACAATGGGGGTAAATAGCGACAGGCTGTCTTAATTTACCCTGCTTTGTTCAATAAATGCTTGCGGCGACATGCCAAACCAGCGTTTGAAGGCACGCCTGAAGTTGGAGACTTCTTGATAACCCAGGCTAAGGGCCACCGATTCCACGGTGTTGTTGCTGACCAGCAAGCTGAGTTTGGCCTGCCGTGCTAATTCGGAATCGCGCAGTGTTTGGTAGCTGGTTTGTTCATCGCGCAGGTAGCGCATCAAGGTGCGCGATGACAAATGAAAATGGCTTGCCACTTGCTCGCAAGTCCATATTTGACCGGGGTTGCTGCGCAACAGCTCGGTCACCCTGGCTGCCCAGTTGCTGGGGCGGCGCTGTTCAAGCAACAACTGCTCGCAACGGGCCAAGGCCATGGCGTGGGTTTCCGGATCGGCCATGGGATTGGACATCAAGGCCAAACCATGGGGAATCACAATTTTTGTTTTCGGTTTGCCGAACAGGCAAGGTGCATGCAAAAATTCGGGGTACTGGTTGGCATACGGCGGGGCAGAATACGCCAGCTCCACTCGCAATGCGGGTTTGGAATTGCCAATGATCATACCCAGGTGGTTGACCATGGTAGCCAGCACTGCTTCGCAGAAAAATCGCCCTACTTCATCCAGCGCGATGCCCATGTTGATGATCACCGCAAAGTGATCGCTGGCAATGTGCCCTTCCATGCGGGCAAAGCCACCGCGTATGTCGTGAAACTTTTCAGTCGCTTTCCAGGCATGGCCCAAGGTGGGCGATGAAGCAATCAAGGTGCCCAGTGGGCCGTGCGCGGCCAGGTGCAAATTGGCACCCCAGCGCAAGCCCAGTGCCGGGTTGCCGCTTAGCTGCAAAGCATTGCGCACAATCACGGCCTGGGTTTCTGAATCAATATAACGGTTCAACTCGAACAGATCTGCGGGAGCCAAGCGCGTGCCTTTCAACAGCAGAAGCTGGCCTTTGTGGTCCAGCCCCTGCTCACGCGCCAGTGTGCGCGTGTAAGCCGTTGGAAAAACAACCTTGTTGTTGGCGTGTTGACTGGTCACACTGTTGCGGCAAGTCGAGCGCCTTGGTTAATGGCTTCTTTGGCATCAAGTTCAGCGGCCTTGAATGCACCGCCAATGATGTGCAGTGGCTTGCCCAAAGCGCGCACTGATTCTTCCAGTTCGCGGTTGGGGTGCTGGCCTGCACACACAATCACGTTGTCCACTTCCAGCAAGTGCTCGGCACCATCGGGGGTGCGAATGCGCAGGCCTGCATCCTCAACACCAATGTATTCCACACCCGACAACAAACGCACGCCTTTGGCTTCCAGCGCGGCGCGGTGGATCCAGCCCGTGGTTTTTCCGGGGCCTGCAATTTTCTTGGGCTTGCGTTGCAAAATCGTGATTTGTCGGGATGCTTTTTCCGGGTTGGCCTTCACGCCGGCAATGCCGCCACGCGCATTTTGCTCACGATCAATGCCCCAGAATTCGCAGAAGTCTTCAATGCTGGTAGAGGGGGATTGCGCTACGCCGTGCTCATTTGCGTGATGAGTCAAAAATTCGGCGGTATCCACACCAATACCACCACCGCCCACAATGGCCACACGCTGCCCAACCGGCTTGCCGTGCTTCAACACATCGAGATAACCCATCACCTTGGGGTGATCAACACCGGGCAGGCTGGGCACGTTGGGAATGATGCCGGTGGCCAGCACCACTTCATCAAAGTCTTTCAGATCATCGGCGTTAATGCGTTTGCCCAATTGGAAATTAACACCCTCTTTCTTCAACATGGTGCTGAAGTAACGAATGGTTTCATGAAATTCTTCCTTGCCGGGTACCTGCTTGGCAATGTTGAACTGCCCGCCAATTTCCTTGGCCTCATCAAAGAGGGTCACCGCGTGGCCGCGCTGTGCAGCCGTCAGCGAGAACGACATGCCCGCCGGGCCTGCACCCACCACCGCCACTTTTTTCTTCGCGGTTGTTTTCACAAAAACAAGCTCGGTTTCGTGGCAAGCCTGCGGGTTCACCAAACAGCTGCAACGCTTGCCGCCAAAGGTGTGGTCCAGGCAAGCCTGGTTGCAACCAATGCAGGTGTTGATTTCATCCACCCGACCTTCTTTGGTTTTCAACACCCAGTCGGGATCAGCCAGAAACGGGCGGGCCATGGCGATCATGTCGGCATCGCCATTTTGCAACACGCGCTCAGCATCGCCGGGCATGTTCAAGCGGTTCGACGCAGCCACAGGAATGGACACCACTTCCTTGATTTTGCGGGTGGCCCAGGTGAATGCGCCGCGCGGCACCTGCGTGGCGATGGTTGGAATTTTTGCTTCGTGCCAGCCAATGCCGGTGTTCAGAATGGTGACGTCTGCTTTTTCAAGTTCACGGGCCAGCAGCAATGTTTCTTCCAGGCTTTGACCATCGGGCACCAGATCAAGCATGGACATGCGGTACACAATGATGAATTCTGCACCCACTTTGGCGCGAATGCGGCGCACCACTTCCAGCGGAAAGCGCATGCGTTTCTCGAAAGTGCCGCCCCATTCATCGGTGCGCTCGTTGCCACGCTCGGTTAAAAACTGGTTCAGCAAATAACCTTCCGAACCCATGACTTCGACACCGTCGTAGCCTGCCATTTTGGCGTACGCAGCCGCGCTGGCAAAACCATCAATTTCCTGTTCAATTTCTTCTGCAGTTAGCGCGCGTGGGGTGAATGGGAAAATCGGCGACTGCTTGGCCGACGCTGAAACCATGTTCACGTTGTAAGCCTGGCGGCCTGCGTGCAACAACTGAATCGCAATTTTTCCGCCTGCGGCGTGTACGGCATCGGTCACCGTGCGGTGACGAATGGCGTCTTGCTCGCTGGTCATGCGGCCAGCGCCGGGCCACAACACAGCGGTTTCCGAGGTGGCAAAACCACCGGTGATCATCAAACCCACGTCGCCTTGTGCTCGGCGTGCGAAAAACGCAGCCAGTTTCTCTGGTGGCTCTTCTTCAAGCCCGGTGTGCATGGAACCCATGATGACGCGGTTTTTCAAGGTGGTGAAACCCAGGTTCAATGGCTCAAGTAACTTGGCGTGCGCTTGATTTTGCATAACTGCGGGCATTTCAATACCTCGATGGTTGGATCAACAAAACATTACAAAGTTATTCAAATATTACGTCAATTAGAAACAAATTAAGGGGTGGCATGCACTTTCACGCGGCATGTGCCAGCCGGTATTCCTTGGGGGTTTGGCCGCACCAGCGTTTGAATGTTCGGCTGAAATTGGATGCGTCCTCGTAGCCCAACGCGTAAGCGATGTCTTCAACCGTGGTGTCGGTGTTGGCCAGCAACCAGCTGGCGCGTTCTTGCCGCACTTCATCCAGCAATTGCTGAAAGCTGGTGCCCTCGGCCTGCAGGTGGCGCATGAAGGTGCGTTCGGTCAGGTTTTCCCTGGAAGCCATGCTTTGCAAGGTGGGCATGTGCCCTTCGGTTTGCTGCAACAGCATGCGCACGCGCTGGGCTAGGGTGCCGCCGGCTTGAAGGCGCTGCAACTGCAAATCACAATCGCGAAGCAAGCGCTGCAAGGCTTCATCATCGGCAGCCAGGCTGGGGCTGTTCACCAGAGTGCTGCCCAACACCACACGCAACTGCGCATGACCAAAGCTGTTGTGTTGCGCAATTCGCTGATATTCATGAGCCCAGGGCGGGGCTTCAAACGGCCACTCGATTCGAAGTTGCTGTGGCAGTTCTTGCCCCGTCATCGCTGTGAGCAACTGCACCAAACCACCAAGCAACTGGCAATGCAGGTACTCGCGAACCGGGCCCAAATCAACCCATTCTTCAAGCACTGCGGCAAACTCGGGTTCAGGTTCAAACTTCAAATTGGCGAGGTTTTGGCGCAAGCCTGCGTAGCGCTGCAGCAGTAACATGGCGCTGGGCAAATTCTTGCTGGCAATCATGGCTGCACCGAGCGTGCCGTGGGCCGATGCCGGTGTTCTCAACCCCACCTCCAAACCCAGCCATGGGCAGTTGCTTAGCTTGAGTGCGTGCTCAATCAGCTGGCGCATCTGGTCAAAACTCATGAACTGGTTGCTTTCGTGAAGCTGCTGCCAGTTCAGGGGCAAACCGTCCAGAATTTCTTCGGGCAAATGACCGCGACGCTGCAACTCGGCGCACAGCAAACGCGCGTACACAGGGTGCAAGGCAGGCTTTAAGGCTGCGACTGATTCATGCAGAGATTGGGTCAAGTGTGTTGTCTCGTGGTGTTTGTTGTTATTTTGGTTTTGTCACTTTATGACGATCTTATGCCACCCTGCGCGGTGTTGTCCATCGCCTTGCAGGCCTAAGATGAAACCATCCTGAACAACCCAGTGCACAACAATGACTTCCAATACCATGCCCGCTACACAATACAAAGACCCCAAGAAATACATGTGGCTGTTGTCGGTGATCGCGCCCTTTGCCGCGCCGCTCGGCCCAATCATGTACCTGTACACCGGCCACACGCAGTGGCTGTGGATTTTCCTGGCGTTTTTCTATCTGGGTTTGCCCGTGCTCGATTTTGTGTTTGGCGAAGACAAACAAAACCCGCCTGAACAGGCGGTGCCCGAACTGGAGAACACCAAGTACTACCGCGTGATCACCTACCTGCTGGTGCCCATTATTACCTTCGGTTTTTTGTTCAACGTGGTTTTTCTCGCCACGCACGATTTGCACTGGCTGCACTGGCTGGCCGTGGCCATTACCACAGGTTCATTGCTGGGCTTTGGCTTGAACCTGGGTCATGAAATGGGCCACAAAAAACGCAAGCTGGACAAAGCACTGGCGCTGTTCACCCTCTCGCTGGGTGGCTATGGTCACTTCTCGATCGAACACAACCGTGGCCACCACCGCGATGTGGCCACACCGGAAGACCCGGCCACCTCACGCATGGGTGAACACATTTACGAATTCATGTTGCGTGAAATTCCAGGGGCATTCAAACGCGCCTGGAGGCTCGAAAGTGAACGCCTGGAACGCGCAGGCAAAAGCCGCTGGAATGCAGGCAATGAAATGCTGCAAGCCGGTGCCATGACCTTGGTGTTGTACACCGCGCTGATCGCCATGTTTGGCTGGCCCATGGTGCCGGTGTTGGCCGTGGTAGCCTTCTGGGGTGCATTTCAGTTGACCAGTGCCAACTACATTGAACACTACGGCTTGATGCGTCAGAAGTTGCCCAATGGTGAGTACGAGCGTTGCGCCCCACACCATTCCTGGAACAGCAACCACTTGGTGTCCAACCTGGTGGTGTTTCAGTTGCAGCGCCACTCAGACCACCACGCCAACCCGGCGCGCAGTTACCAGTCGCTGCGTGATTTTCCGGAGCTGCCCAGCTTGCCATCGGGGTACTTCGGCATGTTCCTGATTGCCTATGTACCACCCCTGTGGTTTGCCATCATGAACCCAAGGTTGCTGGAAGTGGCAGGCAAAAACGCACAAAAAATCAACATTCACCCAAGCAAACGCGCACGTGTGATTCAGCGTTATTCGCTGGCGGCCTGATCAGCCAGCCTGATTGATCTGCTTGCCCACAGCGCCCTCTTGCAGGGCGCTTTTTAATTCTGCAGGAATAATTTGCTTGGTGAATTCTTTGGCACACACCAACACGTAAGTGGCTTGTGAAGTGGCAATTACCTGCCCACTTACCAAATTGGTGAATGCAATTGTGAGTGTAAAACTGGTGTTTCCGAAATGGGTGGGCTCGACTGTGGCACACAGCACATCGTCATAACGCGCGGGTGCTTTCCACTCCGTGAGCAAACGCACCACCTGGGTTTCATAGCCCAGGCGAACCAGCTCCTGATAACTGCCAATGGCTGCTCGCAAATATTCAGTGACTGCCAAATCGGTGTAGTCACCATACCGGGCATTGAAAACGACGCCTTGCGCGTCGCATTCGCCATAACGCACCCTGAATAGGAACTCAAAAGGCTTGCTCATTGAAAACTCACACCGGCTGTGCAACAAGCGCCTGCGCCAAGTGTTCCTGACGTGCTCTTGCATTGTGCTCGGCCTGTTCAAGTGCGGGCACGCGCGACACGCCACGAATGAGATCCACGGCTTTTTCAGCCATCATCATGACAGGACCATTGGTGTTGCCACCGATCAGGCTGGGCATCACAGACGCATCGACAATGCGCAGACCTTCCAGCCCGTGCACACGCAATTGTGGATCCACCACCGCCATGGAATCGGTGCCCATTTTGCACGTGCCTGTGGGGTGGTAAACCGTGTCAACCCTGTTGCGCAACACTTCACGAATTTCGTCATCGGTGCGCACATGCTCGGTGAATTTGTCTTTCAAAATCCACTTGGCCAAGGCAGGCGCATGCATGATCTTTCGGGTCAATTTGAAGCCCTCCACCAGATCATCCAGATCACGAGGATCTTTCAAAAAGCCAATGTCGATCAGTGGTGGCGTGTCCATGGTGTTGCCTTGCAGGGTAAGGCTGCCACGGCTGCGCGGGCGCAACAAACACACGTGGCACGAAAAGCCATGCCCCATGTGCATTTTGCGAGCGTGGTCATCCACCATGGCCACCACAAAGTGCAGTTGCACGTTCGGGTCTTTCAACTCGGGGCTGGTTTTCAGAAACGCGCCGCCTTCGGCGAAGTTGCTGGTGAGCGCACCACGGCGATGCTTGCGGTAGCGGAAAATTTCACGCAGCAAACGAATACCACCGCGAATGGACAAACCCAGTGTGTCCAGGCTTTTGGTGGAATAACCAAAAATAAAGTCGGGGTGATCCTGCAGGTTCTTGCCCACGCCGGGCAAGTGATGAACCACATCGATATCATGACGTGCCAACTCTGAAGAGTCGCCCACACCGGAAACCATCAACAATTGCGGCGTTTGAATGGCACCCGCAGTCAATATGATTTCTTTGCGTGCTTTCAATACAGTCAGCTGACCGTTGATGGACACCTCAACTCCTACAGCACGCTTGCCTTCAAACAGCACACGCTGAACCATGGCCTTGGTGTGCACAGTAAGGTTTTTGCGGTGCAAGTGCGGAAACAGATAGGCACGCGCTGCGCTCCAGCGTTCACCATTTTTTTGGGTCACTTGGTAAATGCCAACGCCTTCCTGGTCGGCACCGTTGAAATCATCAGTGATCTTGAAACCAGCTTGCTTGCCAGCTTCCAGATAAATTTGCTGAAAGGGATTGTCGGAACGCAAATCGGCCACATTCAACGGGCCGCTGTTGCCGTGGTAGGCGTCGCGAATTCGCTCGTTGCATTCACTGAGTTTAAAATAAGGCAGCACGTCTTTGTAAGACCAGCCGCTGCACCCCTCTTCATTGGCCCAACGGTCGTAGTCCGATGCCGTGCCACGAATGTAAACCATGGCATTGATGGCCGAGGAACCACCCAAGGCCTTGCCACGCGGCTGGTAACCCTTGCGACCGTTCAAGCCGGGTTGCGGTGTAGTTTCGAATGCCCAGTTGTTGATTTTGGTGGGCAACATGGCCACCGCACCGCTGGGAATATTGATCAGATTACCGGTGCCATCGCCCCCGGCTTCGAGAAGGCATACATCGAGTGCTGAGTCTTCGCTGAGGCGGCCTGCCATGGCACAACCGCCGGAACCACCACCCACCACAATGTAGTCGTGCTCTGTCTTCATCTGCTCCTCCTGATTTTCAAACCCGCTTGGATCGGATTTTGTGATTTTCTCACTTGATCATAGAGGAAGCCGGGCAAAAAGAAACGCCTCAAAGCGCACAAAAAATTGATAATTCCGGTCAAGCGATGCGTGTGATCTTCTCGGGTGCAGCGGGTGCACTGCCCACCGCATTTCCAGCCAACTGGTTCACCTGTCCCAAGGCCTCTTCCACCTCTCGCATCACGCGCTGGGTTAATTCCTCAACCGTGGGTACGTCTTGCACCAAACCTTGTACCTGACCGATCAACTGCACACCCTGCGTGTGGTTGCCCTCGATGGTGGCTTTCTTGATTTGCAAAACGGCAGCACCGTAAAAGGTAACCGTGAGTGTTTGCTCCAAACCCATTTTGAAGACGTCTTTCAGAATACCCAGCAAAGGCTTGTTCATTTCACGCGCGGCCAGGTAGGCGCGCCACATGGCACGCACCGGATTGAATGGCTTCGACATGATTTTTTTGGAGTTGGGCGTGGTCATGACCCGGCAAGGAATGCTGTCAAAGTTCTTGCTGTAAATGGTGTCTTCCACTTCCTTTTTCACAATCAGTTCTTTGGTGTTGGCATGCACCGGGCTTTCTTTCGACGCGGCCCAGCGCGTGCCCATGGCCACACCGTCTGCACCCAAGGCCAAGGCTGCCACCACACCGCCACCCGTGCCAAAACCACCGGCTGCGATAATTGGAAGCTTGGTGACCTGCCGGATTGCAGGCACCAGCACCAATGATGTAACTGCACCGCCGTGCGCTGCGGCCTCATGGCCGGTCACCAACAAGGCATCTGCACCCGACTGCTCGGCCTTTAGGGCATGTTTGGCATTCACCACGGTAACAATCACTTTGCCGCCGTAGTCGTGCACACGCTTGCACACATCGGCAGGGCTGCCCAGGCTGAAATTGATTACAGGTACTTTTTCATTCAGGGCTACTTCAAGATTTTCACGGGCACCCGGCATGATCAATGCGCAACCAATGCCGAAAGGCTTGTTGGTCAGGCTTCGAACCTTGCGAATTTCAGAGAGGGTTTGTTCGGGCGTCAAATGCCCAATGGCCAGAATACCCAGACCACCAGCGTTGGCTGTGGCAGCCACCAGATCGGCATTGGCCACGTAGGTCATGCCGGGGCACACCAGCGGGTATTGAATGTTGAACATCTCGGTGATGCGGGTTTTCATGGGCTGTCCGTAGATCGAGTGGGCCGGGTCGGGCAATCCAATGAATATTACATCAACCGAGATATTCTGATAAGCACTGTAAGTATGCGCTGAGCAGCTTTTATCCCAGCGTCTTGGTCAGGTCACCCAACAATGGCAAACCACCGAGCAAGCCACCCTCAGCACCACTGGTCGAACTGATGGATGAGGTCAAACCACCCAGCAGATCACCGACCACTGGAATACCCGCCAAGGCATCACCACCGGAAAGCAAACCGCCGCCGGAGAGCAGATCACCCCCAAGCACATCGCCCAATACAGGCACGCCGGCCAACAAGCCGCCATCGGCACCACCTTCCAAGAGGCCGCCCAACAGTGGAATGTCGCCCAAGGCACTGCCGCCGCCAAGCCCGCCAGTCAAGCTGTCCAGCGCACCGCCGAGGAATGGAATGTTGCCCAAGGCATTACTGACATCACCACCCAAAGAGCCCGCGAGATCACCGATCAGGTTAGTGACTGGTGCAGCGGGTGTGCTGGCGCCCACCGACGACACCGCATCGCCAACGCCGCCTAACAAACCACCCACGGTGTTCAGCAAGGTGTTGCCGCCTTCTCCGATCAAGGCCAAAGGCGTGGGAGCCAAACCTTCTTGAAGGCCACCCCCCAGACCACTGAGGACACCGGCCAAACCACCGTCGTTGTTACCCGTGGCCACTGAATCAACCACACCACCCAAAGTGCCTGCAATGTCGCCCAGCACCGGCACCGGAGCCAACAGTTGGCCGACGCTGTCAGTCACGTTCACCACGGTGCCCACCACGCCGCCAACACCACCATCGGTATTGGGGCCTGTGGTTCCCAACAGGCTGGCCACCAAATCAGACACGGGTGCCAGTGGTGTTCCTTCACCGAACCCGCTCACCTGGTTGGCGGCCACACCGAGCAGATCGGTCAAAGTGCCCAGACCCATGTCGAGCACGTTGGCCACCGGTGCCAAAGGTGTGGCTTCAAGCCCGCTGGTCAAGCCATCGGTCAAGCCTGTCAAAATTCCGTTCAAACCGCCGTTGTTGTCGCCCACCAAAGTGGATTCAATCACATTGCCCACGGCGTCGACCACGTCGCCCACCACGGGCACGGGTTCGGTCAATTCACCCAGATTGTTGGTCAGGTCACTGATGGTTTCTGCCAGGCCACCCGCATTTTCTGCAGGCAAGGCGCCGGGATTTCCACCACCGCTGCCACCACCGCCGTTGTCATCGTCTGAACCGGCAAACACAGCTGCAGCACCCACTGCACCTGCCAATGGCAGAGCACCCAGGCCTGCGCCAGCCCCCAGAAGGCCAGCACCAAAGAGACCACTCATTTCTCCGGTGGCTTCCTGACCATCCAGCACTGCCGCCTGGTTTTCTCCATCAAACTCGGACACCAAGGTGACATTGCCCAAACCATCGCCAGCATTGGATGTAATCACCACCTGACCGTTGGGGCCTGCATCGGGGTCAAAACCCAGCGTGGCCACACCGCCATTGGAGATTTCGAGGAATGCCGGAATTTGTTGCTGTGTGCCTGGAATGCTGAGCACTGCAATGGAGTTGCTGGTGGAGCGCAAAACGTCACCCGCTTGCAACACCATGTCTTCGCGAAGAGGCGTTTCAATGCCGTTTCGCTTCACAAACACGTCGCCGTCGATATTGGTCACAGAGGCTACTACTGGGCTGTCAAAGTTCATGGTGTTTTCCTTGAATCAAGCAAAGTCAGCGTTTTGAACCACGATGGATTCTGCAAATGCTGCGGAGGAGTTAATGGGAGAGGAGGACTGCGAGAAATCAGTGAAGTCCCTTGGAGAAATCGCGGCAGTGGCTGCATCAAACTGGCTGTTCATGCCAAATAGCGAAAGATCAATTTGCGTGATTTGCGACACAATGCTGTTGAACAAATCAGCGGGAATTACAGTGGAGGCCAATGACAAATCTGTGCTGTTCATGCCCGGCAAAGTGTCCATACTTTGAACAGAACCCATTTCGTTCGACATGTGAATTCCTTGCTGATGTTCCGATTGAAGGGGGGGTTAACTAATTTTGGTTAACCATTACTAGGTAGCGAATATACCGAATATGTAAGGTTTTTACTTACACGATGTAAGGGTTTTTTCTAAAAATTGTATTAAAACCACGAAAGAACCCATTTAGGGGGATCAAAATTGGGGGGGTTCGAGAAAGCAAATACGCGGAGTAGAACACCGCAATCGAATGAAATTAAGGCATCATTCAGCATCCAAATTTTTTGCATTCAAAGGGAAATCAAATGGCTCAATTCGAGAATGTCACCGTGGTAAAAGCCGCCAATATTTATTTCGATGGCAAGGTCACAAGCCGCACAGTGTTGTTTGCTGATGGCACGAAAAAAACATTGGGTGTGATGCTGCCCGGCGACTATGAATTTGGTACCGCAGAAAAAGAAATCATGGAAATTCTGGCGGGTGAGATGGATGTGTGTTTGCCAGGTGAAAGCTGGAAAGCAATTACGGGTGGCCAGTCATTCGAAGTACCGGCCAACGCCAAATTCCAGTTGAAAGTGAAAACACCCGTGGATTACTGCTGCAGCTACATCAAGTAATTACGCAGACACCACAAACCGCCCGAACTCAAAACTACCCGACCGTGCGGTGGGAGCAGTACCGGGGAACAGCCAGTAAGGCTGTGCCTCGGAAGACGGCACCACATTCGGAAAACGATCATCCACCGGGCTTGGTCCGGCAATGCTTTTTTCCTGCACCATGGAAATGTATTGGTCCACCACGTATTCCTGCGTGTTGCCGTTGATGATCACTTCTGCGCCAGTTCTTTTGGCAAAGTCTGCAAGCCCGCTGATGCTGGAGTGCTTGGGCTCGTAGGCGTCGAGGCTGACCCCGTTTTCACTGGTCACCAACAAACCCTGGCCGGTGTGGGCCACAATCGAGTGATTCCCCTCGGTGTGACCTTTGGTGCGCACCAGTGCAACCGCACCGTCACCCAGCCAGACACTGTCATCCAGCAATTCAATGCGTTCAGGTGCAATGCCTTGCGTGCCTTGGGGGCAGTACCACTGGTTCTGCCAGGGAATCAAAGCCTGCGCACTTTCCCATTCCTCCCGCATCACCAACAGCTTTGCGTTCGGGAATATCGGCGTTTGCCCATTGGCGCCAAGCCAGCGGCTTACATTTTGGGTGTGAAGGTGATCGTAAGTGATGTAGTCCACATCCTCAGGCCGCAGCCCGATGCTGGCCAGGCACTTCAGTACGGTGGAGGTTTTCTTCAGCACCATCGCTTCCATCACACCCACCAGGGGGCCTGCTTTGGCATCCAGGTACGCGAAAAATGGCGTGGCACGCTGGTGTTCCCAATCGGACGGGCTGACCAACAGTGTTTTGACACCCTCACTGCTGGAAAACTGAATGACAAACAAACGGTTGCAAAGATGTACAAAGGGTGTGGGCAAACCGAATGCATTCAGATAGGCAAATTTGCTGGGGTATGGCACGCGCACCAACTCGAAGGTTTTGTAGAACAGCACCTGGGGTTTGGCCAACATGTCGCGACGAAAATCTTTGGCGGCCTCGCGCACATTGTCCACGCGTTGCATTGGCCGCAGAGCATCGCGGGTGCCGTCGAAGTGACTGATGCGTGTGAACATGATGCCTGCCCCTAATCTTTGGTTGCGCTTTCTGAAACAAGCTCACTATAATTTGGACAAGAAATCTTGTCAAAAGTGAACATTGAATGAGCAAAACACCCACGAGGGCTTATGGAGGCGTGGCTGCTGAACAGCGCGCCGAGGAACGCAAGGCACGTTTGCTGGCTGCAGCGCTTGAACTGTTTGCGCGGCAAGGCTACGGGCGCACCACAATTGAAGCCTTGTGCAGCGAAGCCAAAGTGACGGCACGTCACTTCTACCAGTTGTTCGACAGCCGCGAGGCGATACTTCGCGCGCTGTACGACAATATCATCGCAGATCTTCGTGCAGGTGTGTTGAAAGCCATGTCCGCGCCCGAGCTGAATTTGTCGGAACAAATACCACTGGCAGTGAGCGCCATGGTGCATCACTACCTGGAAGACAGCCGACATGCCAGGGTGGGCGTTCTTGAGGTGGTGGGTGTGAGCCCACAGATGGAAGCACGCCGGCGCGAAGCCATTCATGACATGGCCGGTTTGATTGAAGCCTACCTGAACAATTTGGTGAGCAAAGGCGAGCTGCCCAAACGCAACTACCATTTGGTGAGCGTGGCCTTGGTGGGCGGCATCAATGAGTTGCTGGCCGAGTGGCTGATGCTGGAGAACCCGCCCGACATTCCCGAGCTTAGCGAAGAGATCATCAACATTCTGAATGCCTTGATAAGGGGAGCCGCGCGATGAACCGCGTCAATTCCAAGGGTGTGCGTGATGCCTTGGTGTTTCACGCCGCATTTTTTGCAGTTGCCATTCCGGTTGCTTTGAACACCACTGGCAACACCTTGGGCGTTGCACTGCTGGTGTTTGCGGTGGCCTACAACATTGCGCTTCCATTGGCTGACGTGTTGAGGGGGCATGGCGAATGGGTCCGCTTGTGGAAGTTTTTGCTGCCGCTGTCCATTGCCCTGCCCTGCGCCGACTGGATGCTGGTGGAACGCATGGGCACATTGACCTTTCCCGATCACGGCATTGTGCGCTTGGGTGGAGCGGTGCCCGTCTATTTCATGGGCTTGTGGATCATGCTCCTGTGGCAAGTGTGCTGGCTGGCACTGGCTACCTCAAAACCCTACCCCGTGGTGGCAGCACTCTCGCTGGGTGGGTTCCTGATTTGGGAATGGGCTGCACGCCCCATGAACCTGTGGCATGCACAAGAGGTGCTCCAGGTGCAGGGCTTTGCGCTTTACCCCCTGATTCCGGAAATGTTGCTGGCCATGGGCGCACTGTGGCTGTGGAACATACTGGGTAACAAATCCACTTTTCAACAAATTACTGGTGCACTGGCTCTGGCTGTTTTCTATGCGGGTGCGCTGTCACTTTCACTGCTCTGGATTGGTTAACACATGAATTCGATTGAACTGAAGCAACCCGAATTAAAGCAACCCTTCACACTGCCTTGTGGCGTGGTCGTTCCCAACCGGCTTTGCAAAGCCGCCATGACAGAAGGTGTGGCCAATTCGAAGCTGCAAGCCACGCACCGCCACGCCACGCTGTACAAGCGCTGGGCCGAGGGTGGTGCGGGCATTTTGATCACGGGCAATGTGTTGATTGACCGAAACATTCTGGAGCGCCCCGGCAATGTATCCATTGACCCAGCCCCCGAACACGGCGAGCCCGACGGCATGGATGCCCTGCGCGCCTGGGCCAAAGCAGGCACCAGCAATGGCAACCACTTGTGGATGCAAATTTCACATGCCGGGCGACAGTCGCCCCGCTATGTCACCAACCAACCCGTTGGCCCTTCTGCTGTTCAACTGGAATTGCTGGGCAACTACGCCCCACCCCGAGCCCTGCGCGAGGATGAAATTCTGGACCTGATTCAACGTTTTGCACGCGTGGCCCGAATCGCCAAAGAAGCCGGTTTTACCGGTGTACAAGTGCACGGGGCACATGGTTATTTGCTGTCGTCTTTCCTCTCGCCAGTGACGAACCAGCGCACTGACCAATGGGGCGGCAGCCTGGAAAACCGTGCCCGTTTTTTGCTGCAAGCCGTGCGCGCCGTGCGCCAAGCGGTGGGGCCTGCGTTTCCTGTTGCCGTCAAACTGAATTCGGATGACTTCCGCAAAGGCGGTTTTTCCAATGAGGAATGTTTGCAGGTGGTGAAGTGGCTGAATGACGAGAAAATCGATCTGCTGGAAATTTCAGGGGGCACCTACGAGCAGCCGCGTTTGCTGGGCCACACCGGTGCAGCCGATTCCGTGAAAGACGAACAACCCGCCCAGCGGGAAAGCACCAAAAAACGCGAAGCTTACTTTCTGAACTACGCAAGAGCCATTCGAGAAGTGGCCACCATGCCCTTGATGGTAACCGGTGGTTTTCGCAGCCGGGAAGCGATGGAAGAGGCATTGAGCGACGGCGTGTGCGATGTGATTGGACTGGGTCGCCCGCTGTGCACACACCCGGACACACCCAAGCAATTGATCAATGGAAAAATTGATCGTGCCGCGAGTTTTGAAAACATGCTGAAGTTGACAGACAAAGGTATTTTTTCACCAGCCAGCCCGGTACTTCCCTTGAAATTGATCAATGTGCTGGGCGCGCAAGCCTGGTATTACCAACAAATTTTCCGATTGGCAGATGGTCTTGAGGCCAAACCGTCCATGAGCCTGATCGGAGCCTTCTTCAAATATTTGTTCAATGAATGGACAACGGCATTTAAAGTAAAACGTTCTTCACGTTGAAGCTGTACAACATCAGCAAAGCCCAATATTCAGGAGAAATTCATGTCGAGAAGCGCGCTGTACTCACCGAAACAACAACGCGGCATGGGCCTTCTGGGCTCTGTTGTGCTGGCAGCGGGTGTGGTGGTGGCCGGTTTTTTAATGGCCACTGCGGTGAAGGAATTTCGCAAGTATGATCAGTTCATTGAGGTGCGAGGCCTGGCCGAGGAAGTGGTGAAATCGGACAAAGCCAGCTGGAACCTGTCTTTCTCGGTACTTGCAGAAACGCCGCAAGCCGCGGGTGCCAGCTGGACGAAGCAGTTGGAAAAACTGGAAAGCCTGGTGCTGGGCATGGGCTTTGAAGCCAGCGATATTCGCCGGCAACCTGTGACCATTTTTGAAAACGTGAACCCAAACGGTGGCTTTGTAGAACCTGGCAAACGCTGGCGTGCGCAGGGTGGCTTTGTGCTGGAAACGGCCAAGGTGGATGCGGTTGAACAAGCGTCGCTGAAAAGCGATGTGTTCTTGAATGAAGGTATTTTGATTGAATCCAGTTTCATTCAGTTTTACTTCACCGACTTGAACAGCATCAAGCCCCGAATGCTGAAAGCCGCCACCGACAACGCCAAGGAGGCCGCACAAACTTTTGCAGCCGACTCAGGCGTCAAGGTGGGTGCATTGAAAACAGCCACTCAGGGACTGTTTTCAATTTCAGCGCCATTGGGCGATTACGGCGGCGAGAACACTGTGATGAAAAAAATTCGCGTGGTCACCAAGGTTCAGTATTTGGTGGAGTAAATTTCAGCGAGGTTTGGCTTTACTCACCCATTCACTCAACGGTGTAGCCGCAGCCCACAATTCATGGCCTGCATCGTTGGAGTGAATGAAATCGCCACTGTTGTACTGCGGCAGGAATGTAAGGCCGCCTGGCGCTTCCACTTCACCGTTGTAATCCGCCACACCATCACACTCGCCACTGTTTAGAATCCAGTCGTTCAACTTGGCGCGTTCGCCGGTCAAATTGGCCTGGAAGGATTGCGCACCGGGAATCCAGGTTGGGCAATACACATTGATGCCCTTTGCATGGGCTTGTTCAATAACTTCCTGGTAATTGGCGATGATTTCATCGGCACTTCGGCTGGACAAGTCATTGGTTACCCACACCACCACCGAACTGACACCCACGGTGTCGAACGCGTCGCGTTCCAACCGTGTTGCACTGGCGTTTTGCAGCGTGTCGCCGCCGATGCCACGGTTCACAATCGTGTCGCGCTGTCCCTGCGGAATTTCATTCAACATGCGAACTGACAGCAAATCGCTGATGCGCTTGAAACCATTCTGGCTGGTGTTGTAACCATGGAAGCTGGAACTGCCCAAAAACACCATGGCTCCTTTTGCATCCTTGGTGAGCACCTCAATGTCGCGAAGCGCGTACACCGTGCAGCCATTGCACATGATAGGCAAACCGGGAGGCGTGGAAAATCGGGTGTCATCGATCAAACCGTAACCCGCCCCGGAATCCTCAAGGGTTTGATTGCCCGAGCCATTGGGCAGTTTGTAGGATTCAATCCAGGTGGCACCAAACTCACCGGGATTGTCTGCACCTTTCACATACAAACTCACAGCAAGATCGTCTTGATTGTTGACCTTGAACGCGATGGGGTCGCTATAAAACGATTCGGTTTGGGGCGGAATGGTGGCGCTGGTTTGGCCGCAGTTGAAGGTGACTGCCTTGCTGCTGTTCAACTTCAGGTTTGCGCCTGTGGCGCCTTCCCGCATACCAATGCTTGCAGCACCAATTTGCATGGGCTGATCGCTGAGGTTGATGAAACGAATGCGCACCGCATTGCCACTGGCCGTGACACGGGCAATGTTTCGAACTGTTGTTTCCACAGGCGCCGTGCCGGTGACATGGGTAACACCCCAGGCTGACATCCACCGCGCACCGTCAGCCGCATTCGAATTGCTGTTGCAAGACAAACCCGAAGCCTGCGTGTTGCTGCCCGAGGGCCGGGCAGAAACATTGTCGGATTCGGATGAACAACCGGCCACCGCGAGCAGCAGCAGTGAGCAAAGCAATTGTTGTCGTGTGCGTGAGTTCAAAGCATTTCCCCTGAAGTTGTCTTGCTGATACTTCAGGGTGAGCCTTGGCAGATGCAAACCGGGATTAAGGGCTTACCGCAGCAGAACAATTACACTTCGTGTACGAACAATTCCCGCTCAAAACGGATTTGAGGCCAGAACACGCCATCGTCGGCACGCTCGCCAGCACCAATCACCATGATGGGGAAAGCATCGTCATTCAGTTTCAACAATTTACGCACGCGGGCTTCGTCGTAGCCCTCCATCATGCAGGTGTCGAACCCGTGCGCACGGAAAGCCAGCACCAGGTTTTCGCAGGCCAGTGCAGCGCTTTTTGCGGCCCACAATTCCACCTCACTGCGGGTGTAGGGGCCGCGAGGCAAAGGCGCAATCAAACCACCCACATTGGATGCTGCTTTTTTCACCAAGGCAAAACTGTTCAAGGGGCCAGGCGAATAATTGTAGGGAATTAACTGGTAATAACGGCGCACCAGTGTGGGCACTTCCGGCATGGGCCAGTCTTTGATCATTTTCTTGGAAAAGTCGCTGACACGGTCTACGCGCGCCACGCACACGATCAATTCCTGCGCGGTTTTTGCGGCCAACTGACCCAGACAAGCGGTCACCAGCTTCGCTTTTTTCGCAGGCGTTTTGACCACATAAAACTCCCACGGCTGCAAGCCTGACGAACACGGGGCCAACAAGGCCATGTCCAGGCATTCGTCCAGCACTTCTTTGGGAATGGGTTTGTCAGTGAACTTGCGCACCGACCTTCTGCTTTCCACTACTTTCTTGAAATTGGCGGCGCTGATTCCCTTTGGTGCCGGTTCGTAATAACGTTGCTTGCCATCCACTTCGATGGTCTTGAATTTCTTTGCGGCTGCTTTCATGTGTTGCGTGCTCCAGACTGCTTGAATGTTGAACCCATTTTTTGATACAAACTTTTCATGCCATGCTCAAAGTCATCCATCAAGGTGTACACCACGGGAATGACCAAGAGGCTCAAGAAGGTGGATGTCATCAAACCACCAATAACCGCAATCGCCATGGGGCTGCGGAAACTGGTGTCCGCATCGCCAGTGCCTATTGCAATGGGCAGCATGCCGGCGGCCATGGCAATGGTGGTCATGATGATGGGGCGGGCGCGCTTGTGGCAGGCATCTACCACCGCATCTAGCCGGCTCATGCCCTTTTCATTGCGCGCCATAATGGCGTACTCCACCAACAGAATCGAGTTCTTGGTGGCAATGCCCATCAACATAATCAAGCCGATCAGTGAGGGCATGGAGAAGCTTTTACCAGCAATCAAGAGGCCCACGAATGCTCCCCCCAAACTCAGCGGCAGCGCGGCAAGAATGGTGACTGGTTGCAGGAAGTCTTTGAACAACAAAACCAGCACCACAAAAATGCACAACACACCGGTGAGCATGGCCAAACCGAAACTGGCGAACAGTTCTTCCATCACCTCGGCATCACCAATATTTCGCTGGGCCACGCCGGGTGGCAGGTTTTTGATACTGGGCAACTGCTGAACAGCGGCTGCCACATCACCCAAAGGTTGACCCTGCAATTCAATTTCAAAGTTCACATTGCGGGCACGATCATAACGATCAATCACCGAGGGACCGGCGTTGATACCCAAGGTGGCGACCTGGTTCAAAGGCACGCTGGGCACTCCGGGCTTGGCAGAGGGCACTGCGAGGCGCTCAAGCAAGCTGAGGTCCTTTCTTGCCTCGTCATCCAGACGAACAACAATTGGAACTTGTCGTTGAGACAAATTCAGTTTGGGCAAGGCCGCGTCATAATCACCGACCGTGGCGACACGCAGGGTTTCACCCATGGCTGCGGTGCTGACGCCCAAATCAGCAGCCTTGGCAAAATCGGGTTTGATCCAGACTTCGGGACGAACCAAAGCAGCACTGGATGCAATGGAGCCCAAACCAGGAATGGTGCGAAGATCACGCTCTACTTCAGCGGCGGCCTTGGACAACGCGTCACCATCGTCGCCCGACAACACCAACACATACTTCTCGCCAGACGCACCCAAACCTACCTTGTAACGCACACCGGGCAAGTTGCTCAGCGCCTCACGCATTTGTGTTTCGGTCACTTGCTTGCGCACGGCACGTTCACCGCGCGGATCGAGCAGCACCGTGAGCGTGGCTTTGCGCACTTCGGCCTGACCGCTCATCATGAATGGATCCGTTCCCGCAGAACCACCGCCAATGGTGGTGTACACACTGCGAACGTAGTCCACTTCACTGACCAGCTCACGGGCTTTTTCCGCAGCCTCACGAGTTTGCTCGTACGTGCTGCCCGGTTGCAGTTCCAGATACACCTGGGTTTGTGACAGATCATCGGGCGGAATAAACCCGGTGGGCAACAGTGGAATCAACATGATGGAGCCCACGAAAAAGGCACCCGCTGCAATACAGGTAATCCACCTGTGAGCCAGCGACCAGCGCACCCAGTCCAGGTAGCGGGCCATCATTTTTCCGGGCTCGTTTTTCTCGCTTTCATGACCGGCAGGTTTCAGCATGTACGCAGCCATCATTGGGGTCAACATGCGCGCCACCACCAGTGAGGCGAACACGGCCAGTGAGGCTGTCCAGCCAAATTGAACGAAAAACTTGCCAGCCACGCCGCTCATGAAGGCAGTGGGAAGAAACACGGCAATCAAGGTGAATGTGGTTGCAATCACGGCCAGACCGATTTCATCGGCGGCTTCGCGTGCAGCATCAATCGGGTTCTTGCCCATTCTGGAGTGTCGAACAATATTTTCCACTTCCACGATGGCGTCGTCCACCAAAATACCCACCACCAGCGACATGGCCAGAAGTGACACCACATTCAGACTGAAGCCGAGGTAATACATGCCAGCAAACGCCGGAATGATCGACAAGGGCAAGGCCACTGCCGACACAAAGGTGGCGCGCCAGTCGCGCAAGAAAAACCACACCACCACCACGGCCAAAAAGGCGCCCTCATAAAGCATTTTCATGGAGCTGTCGAAATCCTCTTTCACGGGCTCCACGAAGTTGAACGCCTCCACAATGGTAAGGTCGGGTCGCTGAGCCTGCAGATCAGCCAGCGCCTTGGCCACCCCCCGCCCCACTTCCACTTCACTGGCACCCTTGCTTCGCGTGATCTCAAAACCCACCACATCTTGACCATTCAGTAAAGCAGCAGAACGCCGGTCTGCAATCGTGTCTTTGATCGTGGCAATTTCAGTCAGCTTTACCCGGCGACCATTGCTTAAAGCGATCGAGATTTCTTTCAGTTGATTGGCATTCTCCACGGTGGCGATGGTACGCAATGGTTGCTCGCCAACGCCCAGATCTGCCCGGCCACCTGCGGCTTCCAGTTGGGTGTTGCGCAGCTGGCGCGACACATCCAGCGCACTGACACCCAGCGCTTGCATTTTCAAGGGATCAAGTTCGACCACCACTTCGCGTGTTACACCACCCACCCGGTTCACCGCGCCCACACCTTTCACATTCAACAGGGTTTTGGTGATGGTGTCGTCGACATACCAGGACAAACCTTCCTCATCAAACGCGGTGGAGGCGATGGTGTAAGCCAGTACAGGTGCACCGCTTAATTCCAGTTTATTGACCACCGGGTCGCGCAAATCAGTGGGCAAATCGGCACGCACGCGCGACACGGCAGACCGCACATCATCCACGGCTTCCTGTGTGTCTTTTTCCAGATTGAATTCGACCGTGATGCTGACAATGCCGTCTTGAATCTTGGTGTAAATGTGTTTGAGTTGTTGCAGTGTGGCGAGCGAGTTTTCAATTTTCCGGGCAACATCGTTTTCAAGCTGGGAAGGCGATGCACCAGGAAGACTGGCAGTGACCAGCACGGTGGGCAGTTCAATGTCTGGGAACTGCTGAATTTTCATGCTGGAAAAGCTGTACAGCCCCATCACGGTGAGCAGGAAAAAAAGCATCACCGCAGGAATGGGGTTTTTAATGGACCAGGTCGAGACGTTCACTGAATCACCTTCACCAAATCGCCATGGGCCAGGAAAGCCACACCGCTTTTTACCACCTTGTCACCGGGCTTCACACCTTCCAACACCTCGATGAATTCGCCTTGCGCCTTGTTCACGCGCAACTTGATGCGCTGCACCTTGCTGCTGGCTTCGTCCACGGTGAATGCGTAGGTAAAGCCATCGCGCTCAATCACCGCAGTTTGCGGAATTACTGTCGCGGTTTGCTGGCCCAAATCAAACTCGCCGCGCAGGTACATGCCCGGTTTCAATCCCTTGGCGTAGGCGCCGGGAACATCGACGTACACCATGCCGGTTCGTGATTGCGCATTGATGACTGGGCTAAGTGTGCGCACCTTTCCCTGGATGGCTTCGCCCCCACTAAACACAGTCGCTGCCATGCCTTCAGAAATTCGGGCCAGCTCTGCGTCGGTCACCTCAGCTTGCCACTCCAGGCGCTGCTGGCGAACCAAGCGGAACAGCTCTTGCCCCGGGGCGGGCACCGAACCCAAAGTCGCCGTGCGCGCACTGATTACGCCGTCGTCCAGCGCAATGACCGCGGTGTTGCGCAAGCGAATTTCCTGCTGGGTTTGTAGCGCCCTAGCCGACAACAAACGGGCCTGTGCCGACTTTTCTGCTGCAATGACCTGGTTGCGTTCTTGCGCGCTGACTGCACCTGCGTCGGTGATGTTGCGAATCATGTCAGCATTCAGCTTTGCCTGCTCGAACAAAGCCTGTGCTTCGGCCACGCCCGCTTTGGCCTGTGCCAAATCGGCATTCACTGTTTGTTGATCGAACAGCGCCAGCGTTTGCCCCTTCTTTACGACATCGCCAACTTCGGCGCGCAAAGAATCAATTCGTACCCCATTGAGTTGCGAACCAATCACTGCCTCTTGCCAGGCAGCCACGCTGCCATTCACGGACAGGGTCAGAGGAATGGTTTTCTCCTCCACCGCGGCCAGTTCAACCGACAAGCTGGCCTTGCCGGGAACTTCCGTTTCACTTGCAGCACCAGGTGCGGCTTGCTCGGTGCCGGGTGAACAAGCACCCAACAGCAAGACTGCCGCAAGCATGGCGACGGGGTACTGACTTAAAACCATTGGAATTTTCATTTGCTGCAATCCTGTTTGCGTCGTTTGCTTTCACTGTCGAGCATGGCGCGGGCATAACCAGCCAAGCGTTCACTCAGGGTATCGATGGCTTTGGCATTGCTCATTAATTTGGGGCAAATTACATCGACCACATCTTGAGCCACATAAAAATTCACGGCCATGCCCATCATTGCGAAGGCCAGGCGTTGGATGTCGAGGTCGGGTTTACTCAAACCAAAATAGGCGGTCAACATGTTCACCAAAGCCATGTGCTGCGGCTTGATTTCCGCATCAATTTCATGCTCCCAGGCACCGGTGGGTTCAATCATTTCGCGGAAATGCAATTTCATCACCAGGCGAAAGGTTTCACCGTGCTTCAAGGGCTCCAGGAAATCCCGGAACAATTGCTTTAAGGCTTTATCCACGTCGGTGCTGTTCAAATCAGGAATGCCCTGTTCAAACGGCGTGCCACACAGCGGCTCGGTGTAAGCCGCCCTGTAAAGACCAGCCTTGTCACCAAAGTAATAGCGAATGGAGGAGATGTTCGCTCCCGCCTTGTCGGCAATTTCGCGCGTGGAAGCTCCTTCATAGCCCTTTTCGGCGAAGGTGATGAGTGCAGCCTGCACCAGCTTTTGCCGTGCAGACTGCTGCTTGTCTTGAAGCATGGGGAAGTCCAGAATTAATTCAATCGATTGATTTAAAAATATATCAAACGAATGATTAAACAGCAATCGTGAGCAGTGCATTTCTCGGGATTGAAACGAATCGACACCACCGAATTCCTGAAACTTGCTACTCTTGGCGAGCAAATTCAAAAAACAACAAACTGGAGACAATCATGGGTATGGCGGAAAAAGGCAGCAAGGCGCTGCGAAAACTGAAATCGGTCGCTCAAAAACGGGCGTCCAGTCTTCCGGCAGGCAATTTGATCAATGCCGTGGTTGACCAGGTGAATCAGTTTGAAACCGGTATCAAGCAAACAGTAGATGGTGTTCAGGACAAGGTCAAAGGCTTGCAAGCCAACTTGTTGAAAATGTACCAGGCCAACAAAGAACTGGAACAGGAGAACCGGGAATTGACCAAAACCATGGTGGGGCTGGAGAAAGACAACGCCCACCTGACCATGCAACTGGACCGCACCCAAATGGAACTGGATGTATTGAAGGCCAAGCTGGAGAACATTGGCAAACTGGTGAGTGGCTACGAGGAATCAATTGCCGCAGTCACACGCAGCAACAAACCCAAACGCAAATAAGCAGAAAAAAGAGCCAGCCGATGACCCGCACACCCATTCCACGATTTGACGACAACTACTCGGAAGATGCTGCCAAAGCGCGCCGCGAATTTTTAACACAACAAACCGGAGCCAGCTTGCATCACACTGGCACCTATTCCCTGCCCCCTGAAAGTTTGAAAAGCAACACCGAGAACTTCATTGGTGTGGTGCAAATGCCGGTGGGTGTGGCAGGGCCTGTATTGATTCATGGTGAACATGCACAAGGCTGGTTTTATGTACCTTTGGCGACCACCGAAGGCACACTGGTGGCCAGTTATAGCAGGGGCATGCGCATGGTGAGCGAATCGGGCGGCGTGAAGGTGACGGTGGCCGAGGAATACATGCAACGTGCGCCACTTTTTGAATTCGAGGATGCCCGCGCGGCCAAACGGTTTTTGCAATGGATCAATGAAAACCTGGCCATGGTCAAAGCCGAAGCAGAGAAAACCACCAGCTTCGGCAAGCTGGAACACATTCAAACCTGGCAAGTGGCGCGCATGGTGTACACGCGTTTCAACTACACCACTGGCGATGCGGCCGGGCAAAACATGTGCGGCAAAGCCACGCATGCCGCCTGCCAATGGGTATTGAAAAACAGCCCGGAGGCGATTAGTTACTTTGCCCTGAGTGGCGCCATTGAAACGGACAAAAAACATTCGCACATGAACCTGCTACACAGCCGGGGCAAGCGTGTAATTGCGGAAGCCACCATCAAGCGCGAAGTGCTGCAAAGGCTGGCACGCACCACTCCTGAAACCATTTTCAAGCAACGCCAGCGCAGTGCCATAGGCGCACAACTGGCTGGCAGTGCCTACAGCGGCCCCCACTCGGCCAACGGCATTGCCGCTTTGTTTATTGCCACAGGGCAAGATGAGGCCAATGTGGTAGAAAGCCACACCGGCATGGTGTTCATGGACATTACAGCCGATGGAGATTTGTATTTCTCTGTCACATTGCCCTCGGTGATCTGCGCCACCAAGGGTGGTGGAACAGGCTTGGCCACGCAGGCCGAGTGCCTGAAAATGCTGGGCTGCGAGGGCACTGGCAAGGCGCGTAAACTGGCGGAAATTGTGGGCGCCACGGTACTGGCAGGAGATTTGTCCTTGCTGTCCGCCATTCTGGCGGATGAATGGGTTTCCTCCCACGACGCCTATGGTCGGAATCGTTAAGCCGATGCAAGTCAGCGCCCGTCCCTGGGCGCTGTCAGTAAATCACTGACCGCTGGTGCAGTGCGGAATGACTTGGAATGTGTTTCAGTGCACACTCGTTTTACAATACAAAAACGAGGAGACACAATGCAGTCTGAGGCAGGATCCGCGCAGTTGAACAACTCATTGATCAAACGTGTAGCTGGCCTCGTGACGAAAGTCTCCGACGCCTTTGCATTTCCCCTACGAACTTCCCACTACATTGAACTGGTCAACCCCTTGTGGAGCACCCATGCACTTCAAGCGCGGGTTGAAGCAGTTTGGGACGAAACCTCTGATTCACGCACCATCACCTTGCGCCCTGGCCTGAACTGGCGAAGCCACCGCCCAGGCCAGCACTTGCGCATTGGCGTGCCAATTGGCGGGCAGCATTTCACGCGCACTTATTCAATCAGCTCAGCCCCGGAACGCAATGACGGCTGCTTCACCATTACGGTGAAAGCCATCGACAACGGTCGCATGTCGCACCACCTGGTGCGCAAGCTGAAAGTGGGCGATTACGTGCCGATTGGTGTACCGCAAGGCGACTTTTACCTGCCCGATGCACAGCCTGTGCTGCCCCTGTTTATTACTGCGGGCAGCGGCATTACACCGATTATGAGTATGCTGCGCAGCCTGGTGCTGCAAGAGCGCATGCCCAACACTGTGCACATTCACTATGCACCCCACACTTACGACGTCATTTTTGGGCGTGAACTGAAAGAAATTGCGGACAGGCAAAAGCTGTACACCTTGAACCTGGTGCACACCCGTGAGCCTGGCCAGAAACCTGAAGACATTACCGGCAAACGCCCCCACTTTTCCAAAGAGCAGCTCGAGCAACTTTGCCCCGACTGGCGAAAACGCGATGTGTACGCCTGTGGGCCGCAAACCATGCTCGATTCAATCGAGAAACTTTACGAATCCGAAGGGCTAAGCCGCCAGGTGCACACCGAACGATTCCGCGCCCAACTGGCAGGCGTTCCCACCGAGGTGAAAACGGGTGTGGTGAAATTTCTGAACAGCAATGTGAGCGCCAATTCAGATGGTGAAACCAACCTGCTTCGCCTGGCCGAGGATTCCGGCCTGAACCCGGAACACGGCTGCCGAATGGGCATTTGCCACGGTTGTGATGTGAAACTGGCCAGCGGCTGTGTGCGCGATTTGCGCACGAACGCGCTGATCAATGAAACTGGACAAGTGATTCAGATTTGCGTGTGCGCCGCGGTGGGCGACGCAGAAATTGAAGTGTAAGTAACACGGGAAGCAGGAGACACAACATGGGCATGCCAAAACATTTGAGCGCCAGCGACATTGAAGAATTCGGTCGCGAAATGGACGCCATACGCAATGAAATTGCAGACTCGCTGGGCAGCAAAGACCGCGCCTACATTCTCTCGGTAATCAAATGGCAGCGAAGCCTGATGCTGGCCGGGCGTATTGTGGTGTTTCTCAGCTTTTTCCTGTTGCCCATGAGCGACTGGACCTTCACAGGCTGGCCACAATTCTGGGCAGTGCTTCTGCTGGGCGCGGTGATGCTGGGCGTGTCGAAAAGCATTGAGAATATGGAATTGGGCCACAATATCATGCATGCCCAGTTCGACTGGATGCGCGACCCCAATATTCAATCCAACACCTGGGAATGGGACAACGTTTGCCCTTCTGACCAGTGGAAACACAGCCACAATGTGGTGCACCACACCTGGACCAATGTGCACGGCAAAGACCCCGACATTGGCTACGGCGTGCTGCGCGTTACCGACGACCAACGCTGGCATGCCAAATACCTGTTCAACCCGGTGATTAACTTTGTGCTGATGATGATGTTTCAGTGGGGTGTGGCCCTGCACGATCTGGAGGCCGACAAGCTGCTGGCAGGCAAGAAGAGCTTCAAGGAGATTATTCCCATGCTAAAACGAATCGGCTGGAAAGTACGCCACCAGCTGTTGAAAGACTACGTATGCTGGCCGGTTCTTGGTGCAGCAGTCACGGTACCGGTCACTGTATTTTTTGGGTTTGATGTGGTGAATATTGCCTTGGCTGGTTTCGGCTTCACCATTGTGGCCAACCTGATCGCCAACGGCATTCGCAACATTTGGTCGAATGTGATTATTTTCTGCGGCCACTTCCCAGCAGGTGTGCACCACTTCACCAAAGAAGAAGTGGAGGGCGAAACCCGCGCAGCCTGGTATGTGCGCCAACTGCTGGGCAGCTGCAATATTACCGGTGGCAAGTTGTTCCATATTCTGTCGGGCAACCTGAGCCACCAGATTGAACACCACCTGTTCCCGGACATTCCTGCCAACCGCTATGCAGAAATGTCACCCCGAGTACAGGCTTTGGCAGCCCGGTATGGTCTGCCCTACAACAAGGGCAGTTTCACGCGCCAGTTTGGCACCACCACCTGGAATATCTGGCGTTTGTCTTTACCCTGAAACTAAACCGCCTGAACGGTGCTGTATGCGAAAAACAGCACCAGACTGGCGGCCATGGTTCCATTGAACCACTTCAAGCGCAGCGGGCTGTTAATCAAGGCCCGCAAGCGCGCACCCAACACCAGCCACAAACCCACGCACAGCAAACCCACACTGGCCATGATCACGGCCACCATCAACACGTCCAGCACAGGCGTGTTCGAGCTGGCCGGGAAAAGCGCCACGGCAGCAGTCGCCATGAACCAGGCTTTGGGATTGACCCATTGAAACAGCACGGCATTGACAAAGCTCAAGGGCCTGGAACCAGGTTTCAGCGCATCCTCTGAAGGTGAGAAGCTGGCAATTCGCCAGGCCAAATACACCATCATCAGCAAGCTGAATACCAACAGGGCTGTGTGAAACCAAGGCAAGCTTTCAAACACCGCATTCAAACCCAGACCCATGGCCAGCAGCATCAGTGGAAAGCCCACAATAATGCCGAAGAAATGCGGCAGGCTTTTTCGCACGCCAAAATTCATGCTGCTGGTCATGATCATCAGGTTATTGGGCCCGGGCGTAATAATGCTTAAAAATGCGAACAGGGCAATGGCTTGAAAGTGCTGCATGGCGAACTCCTTTCTTGGAGTAAAAATGGAACACTCACTTTAAGAACTTTTGCAAATTCAGTACAGATTCAGGATAATTAAATAATGTGCAGTACAGATTAAGCACTGAAAAATCTGTACTGCTTCTGGAACTTGACTTCTGTGCGGGTGGCCCCCATGAAACTGGAACGTTGGCAAGTGATTGCCGCAGGCATTTGTTCACTGATCCTGACCGTGGGTTTGGCCCGCTTTTCTTACACCCCCTTGCTGCCCATCATGCGCGAGCAGGCTGGCTTAAGCGCCTTTGATGGTGGCTGGTTGGCCACGGTCAATTACATCGGCTACATCAGCGGTGCCTTGCTGGCCTCCACACTGAGCAACCTTGATTACAAATACCTGCTTTACCGTTTCGGCCTGATTGTGGCCGTAATCAGCACCATTGGCATGGGCCTGACCACCGATGTCAACCTGTGGGTATTTCTGCGCTTTATTTCGGGTGTGTCCAGTACCGCAGGCATGTTGATTGCGTCGGGCCTGATCATGAACTGGCTGGCCCGCCAAAACCTGAAAACCGAACTGGGCCTGCACTTTGCCGGCGCGGGTATGGGCTTGGTTTTGTCTGGCCTTGCAGTCATGGCCATGGTCGACCACCTGGCCTGGGACCAGCAATGGTGGGTGCTGGGTGTGGTGGGAATTCTTTTCTTTGTACCAGCCTGGATATGGATGCCCAAGCCAGCCAAAGCTGGCAGCACTGAAGCACAAGTGGCTGATGTACCACCGCCCAGTGCAAAGTGGATGCGCTTGATGCTGGGCGCTTACTTCTGTGCCGGGTTTGGCTATGTGATTAGCGCCACCTTTATTGTGGCCATTGCTGAAACCTTGCCCGAACTTCAGGGCAAAGGCCCTTGGGTGTGGGTAGTGGTTGGTTTGGCCGCGATTCCCTCCTCGTTTGTGTGGGACCGCGTGGCGCGCGTTACCGGCGTTTTTGAAGCCTTGGTGTTGGCTTACCTGCTGCAAATCATCTCAATTGTGATGGCTGCCCTGATCGACGGCTATTGGGCCAACATGATCAGCGCCGTGCTGTTTGGCGGTACATTCGCCGGCATTGTGAACCTGACATTGAGCATTGCAGGCCGCCAGTTTCCCGCCAACCCCAGCAAGGCCATGGCACGCATGACACTCAGTTATGGCGTGTCGCAAATTGCGGCGCCTGCTTTGGCCGGTTTGATCGCTGAACGCACAGGCACCTATCGCGGCTCGCTGTACCTGGCGGCTGCATTGATGGTGGCGGGTGTGTTCATGGTGTGGCAACTGAAAAAGCAAACCGAGGCTTGAACCATGGACAACTCCTCTTGCAAATACGAAACACTGGCGTTGAACCTGCAGGCCTTGATTGAAAACAATCACTTTGCAGCGGGGTACAAACTGCCGTCGATCCGGAAGCTCTCAGAGCAATGGCATTACTCCATCGACACGGTACAAAAAGCATTGAACTTGCTGGAAGACCGGGGCTATGTGCAACCTGTAGCGAAATCTGGCTATTACGTGCAAGCCCGCACCCTGCCCAATGCTGCAGCCTGTACCCAGGCGCCTGATTCAATCGTGCTGGAACCACCGGTGAACCTGGAGGTGGCCAATCAAATCGCCATGTTGCTTAGAAGTTCAACCCGCGAGGGTGTGGCACCATTGGGCGTTGCGTTTCCCGCCCACGAACTGTTGCCGATTGCCACCCTGCGTAGAAGCTACGCCACAGTGAACCGCACCCGCCCTGACCTGCTTACCCTGGGTAGCCACGTAGAGCCGAACCAGCCTGAACTGGTGCAGCAACTGCAACAGCGGTTTGAGTTGATGGGCATGAAATTGAAACGCGATGAATTGGTGATCACCGATGGGTGTACTGAAGCGCTAAGCCTGGCCCTTCAAAGCGTGGCCAAACACAACGACATTGTGGCAGTTGAGTCGCCCGGTTATTACTTGCTGCTGCAAATGATTGAATCACTGGGCTTGCGCGCACTGGAAATTCCGAGCAGTCCGGAAAATGGCATGTCGCTTGAAGCACTGGAAATTGCAGTGAAGCAAACCCGAATCGCGGCTTGTATTGTGTGCCCCACCGCCAGCAACCCCATGGGTTCTGTAATGCCCGATGCCAACCGAAAAAAACTGCTGGAGTTGGCCGAGAAATACGACTTCCCGATTGTGGAAGACAATGTGTATGCCGACCTGTACTTCGAGCGTTTTCGACCACGGCCATTGAAAGCCGGCAAGCAAAGCGACCGGGTACTGATGTGTGGTTCATTTTCGAAATCACTGAGCCCATCGCTGCGAATTGGCTATGTGGCAGGCGGCAAGTACGCCGCACAGGTGCTTTCGAAAAAACGGATTTTAAGTGGTTCCACCAACCCGATCACGCAGGTGGCTGTTGCACATTATCTGGAGAAAGGATCGTTTGAGCGGCACTTGCGTACCTTGCGCCAACAGTTTGAAACGCAGGTGCGAGCCATGGGCAGTTTGGTGCTGAAACATTTTCCGCAGGGCACCCGAATTTCAGAACCCAAAGGTGGTTTCGTGTTGTGGGTTGAATTGCCGGGAGACATCGATACCGCAGCCCTGTTCAACAAGGCCATTGCCCGAAAAGTGGCCTACATGCCGGGCAGCGTATTCTCTGCCAGCGGCCTGTACAAAAACTGTTTACGGCTGAACTGTGGCCACCCGGTGACAGACGACACCGCAGTGGCCATTGCAAAGTTGGGAGCCTTGTTTGACGCCTCACTCGTCGCCTAGCCACACCACCTTGTACAAATCGCGGCGGCGATCGAGGTAATTGCGAACCGAACCTTCGTTTTTCAAAGTTTGAAGCTTGTCCAGGTCCACATCCACAATCAGGGTCATCTCGGTGTTGGGTGTGGTCTCTGCCATGATGGCGTCGTGTGGAAATGCGAAATCGGAGGGCGAGAACACCGCGGTTTGCCCGTACTGAATGTCGACATTGTCCACCTTGGGCAAATTACCAAAACTCCCTGAAATAGCCACATAGCACTCATTTTCAATGGCGCGGGCCTGGGCACAACGGCGCACGCGCAGGTATCCGTTTTTGGTGTCGGTCCAGAAAGGCACCAACAAAATTTGCATGTCTTTGTCGGCCAGCACACGCGACAATTCTGGAAACTCGGAGTCGTAACAAATCAGGATTCCGATCTTGCCAAAGTCGGTGTCAAACACACTCAGCTTGCTGCCCCCCTCCATCATCCATTCACGTTTTTCATGCGGTGTGGGGTGAATTTTGTACTGCGCCTCAACCGTGCCATCGCGGCGGCACAAATAGGCCACGTTGTACAGTGCACCATCTTCCATCACCGGCATGGAACCGGCCACCACATTGATGTTGTAGCTCACCGCCATGCGACTCATCTCGTCGCGAATTTGATCGGTGTAAGTGGCCAGGTGACGAATCGCCTCCAAGGAATTGCCGTTGCCCGCCAGGCCCATCAGGGGTGCATTGAAAAATTCGGGGAACAAGGCGACATCACAGCGGTAATCTGAAAGCGCATTGATGAAGTACTCAGCCTGTTTCACCACGTCTTCCACGCTGTGGAATTCGCGCATTTGCCACTGCACGCAACCCAAGCGTGCGGTGGTTTTGGGCGCGCCAAACAGCATGGGTTTTTCGGGTTCATAATAAATATTGAACCACTCCAGCAAGGTGGCATAGCCTTGCGATTCCTTGTCTTCCGGCAAGTAGCCTTTTAGCACTTGCTTCACCTCAAAATCGTTGCTGAGCTGAAAAGTAAGAATGGGATCGTAAATGTCTTTGCGTTTCACTGCGGCAATGTACTGCTGCGGCGACATGTCTTTCATGTGGTCTTTGTAGCCGGGAATTCGCCCGCCCGCCATGATGGCGCGAAGGTTGAGGTTTTGGCACAATTCCTTGCGCGCTTCGTACAGGCGGCGACCCAAACGCATGTTGCGGTATTCGGGATCGGCGAATACATCAATGCCATACAGCACGTCACCCTTGGGGTCATGCGTGGTGGCATAAATGTTGCCGGTGATTTCCATGTAGGTGTGCTTGTCGCCAAACTTGTCATAGTCGACCACCACCGCAAAGGCGGCGGCAATCACCTTGCCATCGTCTTCAATGCAAATTTGCCCTTCCGGAAATGTTTTTAAGATTGAACGGAATTTGGCTTCTGGCAAAGCACCGCCAGCGCTGTGGTAAACCACCTCCATAATTCGCTTGATATCGGGGTAATCAGAGGCCTGTAAATTGCGCAAGCTCAACTTGTGTTCGGTGTGTTCATACTCGGTATTTTCTATTTCTGTCGACATGGTCACTGCTCCATTCGTTTACTTTGTGAACCTCTCTATTAGAACATATTTAGAAAATTGATGAATTTTTGGTCAATTAACTGATTATTCTGGTTTGACACACCCATTGGCAAACGGGTATCCTTCGCGCCTGCACTGTTAACCAACCCCGCCCCGACCCTTGTAAAAATTCAAGTTCAGCGTTGTCCTTTCGATTGGTCTGGCCTCCCCGAGTTGCCGGACGCCTGCTACTTTTCCAAAATTTTGATTGATTAACAATGATGAAGAATTTCCGTACGGACTGGTTATCCAACGTCCGAAATGACCTTTTGGCCGGCCTTGTTGTTGCGCTGGCGCTTATTCCTGAGGCGATTGCCTTTTCCATCATTGCCGGTGTCGACCCCAAAGTAGGTTTGTACGCCTCTTTTTGTATCGCAACCGTAATTGCTTTCACAGGCGGGCGGCCTGGCATGATTTCCGCAGCCACGGGTGCAATGGCTTTGGTCATGGTAATGCTGGTGAAAGACCACGGCCTTCAATACCTCTTGGTGGCCACGCTGTTAACGGGTGTGCTTCAAATAATTGCAGGTGTGTTGCAACTGGGTAAATTGATGCGCTTTGTATCCAGGTCAGTCATCACAGGCTTCGTGAATGCACTGGCCATTCTTATTTTCATGGCGCAGCTGCCCGAACTAATTAACGTGACCTGGCATGTGTACGCCATGGTAGCGGCGGGCCTGGGCATTATTTACCTGCTGCCCTACTTCACCAAAGCAATTCCATCGCCACTTGTGGCCATCGTTGTACTGACCGTATTCAGTATTGCGGTGGGGCTGGATATTCGTACCGTGGGCGACATGGGTGAGTTGCCTGATTCGCTGCCAGTGTTCCTGCTGCCCGACGTGCCTTGGACCTTTGAAACTTTAAAAATCATATTCCCGTTTTCAATCACGCTCGCTGTGGTGGGTTTGCTTGAATCAATGATGACAGCACAGATTGTCGATGACATGACCGACACACCCAGCGACAAAAACCGCGAATGTGTGGGCCAAGGTGTATCAAATATTGCCGCAGGATTTTTGGGTGGTATGGCTGGTTGCGCCATGATCGGGCAGTCTGTGATCAATGTGAAGTCGGGTGGCCGTGGCCGCCTGTCCACTTTGTGTGCAGGCCTCTTCTTGTTGATTATGGTGGTATTCATTGGCGACTATGTGGCGCTCATACCGATGGCTGCTTTGGTGGCTGTCATGATCATGGTGTCGATTGGTACATTCAACTGGGCATCAATTCGCAACCTGCGAGAGCACCCAAAAAGCTCCAGTATTGTGATGCTCGCCACGGTGGCCGTGACGGTGGGTACGCACGATTTGGCGCAGGGTGTGTTGGTGGGTGTGCTGTTGTCGGGCTTCTTTTTTGCCAACAAGGTAGGCCGTATTTTGCACGTGCAATCGAGCACGCAAGATGAAGGACGCAACCGCACTTATGTCATCTCTGGCCAAGTTTTTTTCGCATCGGCTGAAGCTTTCATCAATTCATTCGACTTCAAGGAAGAGATTGACGAGGTCACTATCGACATCGGTCTCGCTCATTTTTGGGATATTACGGCTGTGAGTGCCTTGGACAAAGTGATTCTCAAGTTCAAACGCAATCAGATCAAGGTCAATTTGTTGGGTATGAACGAAGCGACAAAAACCATGGTGGATAAATTTGGACTGCATGACAAGATGAGCCCAGGTAAAGAACTTCCTGCGCATTAAATCCGGACAGGAGTTCACGAGCAGCGCATTTGATCCACAACCTGTAGAAACCGCGCCACCAAAGGTACTGAACTGCGTTCTTGTAAACAGATGACATGTGAGTAGGTACTTGGCAACGGCTCCTGAATTTTCAAACGAACCAACCGTGGGTCTTCCACATAGGCTGTTTCTGAAACAACACCGAGACCAAGACCTGCGGCAACCGCTTCACGAACAGCCTCACGGCTTCCAATTTCAACGCTGCTTTTAATTTTTATACCTTCGCTTTGCAAAAATGAATTGAAAACTTTCTGGGTTGTGGAGCCTGATTCCCGAACCACAAAATTACAAAAGGCCAGATCGCGTAACTTGACTGACGTTCGTTGTGCGAGAGGATGAGCACAATTGGCAAACACCAAGAGGGGCTGCTTTCGAAAAGGGACGCAATGTATTCGTGAGTCATCCACCCGATGAACCAGAACCCCGAGGTCACCTCTGAAATCCAGAATGCGCTCTACCACATCGCTGGAATCGCCCATGCTCACAGACACCTCGACATACGGGTTGTTCTCCCGAAAGCGTGAAATCATGGGGACCACGTTGTATGGCCCTACAGCACACAAGGAAAGTCGTCCCTGAAACTGGCTTTGCGCTGCCAACAACAAGGAGCGTGCATCTTCTTCAGCCCTGAATATCCGGTTCGTGATTTCGCGCAGGTTTCGCCCAAAGTCGGTCAACTGAACCTGTCGTCCCCGCCGATGAAACAACTCCACGCCATAGTGTTTTTCCAATCGGGCAATGTGCGCTGAAATGGTGGGTTGGCGCAAACCCAAAGCGCGCGCGGCCGCCGACATGCCCCCAAAACGGGCTGTGGCATCAAAGGCCTTTAATTCCGGAAGCAGATTTTCAACCATAGACATGATCTATAGGTTGCGCCGATTTTGTTGCGAATTCATTAATTCGCCTGTCATGCAAGCCGCCTACAGTGCAAGGGTGCATTCAACAGCCAGGAGGCAATCGTGAGCAACCGCAGAGACTTTGTAACCAAAACTATCCCCGGACTGGTACTGGGTGCCGCCGCATTGAGCGCGCCAGCCATCGTCAGGGCCAACAAACGTCCAGTGATCCGGGTGGGTCTTGGCCCTCAACAACCTACACAGGCTGACACCAAAAGGGTTTGGGAGCCGGTTTACAAAATGATTTGCGACCAGATTGGTGCCGACCTTGAATTGCGCGTTGCGAATGACTGGGCCGGTATTTCCGTTGCTTTGGCCACCCAACAAATTGATGTAGCCCAAATGGGTCCTTGGGGCTATGTATTGGCCAAAAAGAAAGGCGAAGCACAGGCGATTGGCATGTTGACCATCCAGGGTCGCGATTACTACAAGGCCATCGTGGTTGCCCGACCCGATCTTAAAATTACGCGCTTTCCGGAAGATGCAAAGGGCTTGTCCATGCAAATGCTGGATGTGGGTTCTACATCGGGTTGGCTGGTGCCCACCCACTTTCTGAAAAGCAAAGGCATTGATCCAAAAAATTACTTCGGAAAGTATGCTGAAGGCGCATCTGCGGCAGCGGCTCAAATGGCAACGGTGAATGGCCAGGTGGATTTGGCGACCGGCTGGGACACGCACAGGAACACCATGATCAGGAATGGTCAGATCACGGAAACCTCTAACCGGGTGGTGTGGGAATCTCAACCTTTGCCCAATGAACCAGTAGTCATTCGCAGCGGATTTGACCCTGAGATGGCCAAACGGCTACAAGCTGCGCTGGCTGGACTGCCCGCCGACGTTGCGCAGAAAATGCTGCCCTGGCCCTACAGCGGCTTCATCAGCACCGACCATGCGCCCTATGCAAAACTTGAAACCATGGGCACCGATCTGGGCGTGCTGAAGGCCTGAGGAATGAGCAGCAAAGTACCCCCGGTTCGGTTGGCCACGGGTGTTTATCTGGAGCCCGGTCTTGACTGGGCTTCCAGAGCACTCTGGTTAAAGATCTTCACGTTGTTTGCAATTGCGGTGTTCGTTGGTGTGTGTGTGGTGGTGTCCGAAGTCCGCCCAGCCGCCTTGGTGGATGGGATACCGCGCATGCTGGGCTGGATGGCCAC
This sequence comes from Limnobacter sp. UBA7229, assembly GCF_002473065.1. Lineage (NCBI taxonomy): Bacteria > Pseudomonadati > Pseudomonadota > Betaproteobacteria > Burkholderiales > Burkholderiaceae > Limnobacter > Limnobacter sp. UBA7229. Next base: position 333,495 of record NZ_DKTN01000003.1, read on the forward strand.
CGCCTGGCCACCGTATGGGCAAGAGCTGGATGTAATTGCCTACCGTGCATTTGAAACAGTGGCCATTGCCACCGTGGGAACACTGGTCGCCGCATTGCTTGCAGCGCCCCTTTCAGTGCTGATTTCGAACAACATCAGCCCCATGGGTAAATTTGCGTGGCCAGTGCGCTGGCTGTGCAATGCCTGTCGAGGCATCGACACAGTGGTGTTTGCCATTCTGTTCGTGGCTGCCGTCGGCCTGGGTCCATTTGCGGGCGTGTTGGGCATGATCATTCATTCGCTGGGCGTGATTGCAAAGCTGAACAGTGAAGCCATTGAAACCCTGCCCAAACAGCCTCTTGAGGCGGCGAACATGACCGGTGCAGGTTCAGGCAAGATCATGTTCCATGCTGTCTTCCCAGCCGTATTGCCCAATTTGAGTTCGGTGTCGCTGTATGTGTGGGAGGCGAATGTGCGAACCTCCACGGTGCTTGGAATTGTGGGCGCGGGGGGCATCGGGATTGAGATCAAGGCAGCGATTGATCTGCTGGATTTCCAGAGATTGTTCACACTGACTGTGGCCGTGCTCATCATGGTCACCATCATCGATCACTTGAGTGCGATGTTGCGAAGGAGATTGGTGTGAGCAAAAACGGTTTTCAATTGATTGACGTTCGCAAGAGTTTTGGGGCCGCGCAGGCATTAAAGGGGGTGTCGTTTGAAGTCAAGGCAGGTGAATTTGTCACGCTCCTTGGCCCAAGCGGTGCTGGAAAAACCACACTTTTCAGGTGCCTGACTGGTTTGGAACGCGCCGACAACGGAGAAACCTGGGTGCTGGGCGAGCGAATTGACCTGGCCTCCAGAAAGCAATTACGCGCCCTACGCCAGTCCATCGGCCTTATCTTCCAGCAGCACAATTTGATCGGGCGATTGTCGGCTTTGGACAATGTCTTGATGGCCCGGCTAAGCCATACACCTTGGTGGCGAGTTGCACTGAACAGGTTTTCCCACCGGGACAAACAGCTTGCGCTGAGCAGCCTGGATCAAGTTGGTTTGCTCGACAAAGCCTACATCCGGTCGGACGCCCTGTCGGGTGGACAGCAACAACGTGTTGCGATTGCCCGTGTGCTAACCCAACACAGCAAAGTGTTGTTGGCAGATGAGCCTGTGGCAAGCCTCGACCCCGAGTCAGCAAGACTGGTTCTCGAGGACCTGAAGCGAATTGCGAAAGAACACAACATTGCCGTGTTGTGCAGTTTGCACCAAGTGAACTTGGCAAAAAAATACGCAGACCGCATCATCGGTATGCGGGCAGGCGAGCTGGTGTTTGATGGATCAAGCAAGGATTTCTGCGCACAAACAGAGCAGTGCCTCTACGCAAAAGCCCATTCCGGAATACCTGCCGATGAAAATCATTCAACTGTCTGACCTGCACATCATGCCCCCAGGAAAAGCCCTGTATGGCAAAGACCCACTTTGGCAACTGGACCTGGCGCTACAACACATCGAACAACACCACAGCGACTTAAACCTGATGGTGATCACTGGGGATCTGACGCAGTTTGGCGATGAGTCTTCTTATCAAGCACTCAAAAGGAGACTTCAACGACTGGATTGGCCTGCCGAATTACTGATCGGCAATCACGACAATCGTGAGACCTTCAAGAAGATATTTGACAAAGCGGACTATGAAGATGAATTTGCTCATCGCAGCTTCACCAGCAATGGCCTGCTACATGTTTTGCTGGACACCCACAAAATCAATCACGATGAAGGCGAGTTGTGTGAAAAACGGATCCAGTGGTTGGAACGTACACTCAGGGCTCATCCCCACGTACCAGCCTTGCTGTACATGCACCACCCACCGTTCGACGCAGGAATTGCAGGCATGGACCGATGCAAGCTGAGCAATCCCCTAACCCTGCTGAACGCCTTGCAAGCCCACCGAGGGCGCTTATTGCATATATTTACCGGACACCTTCACCGCGCCATGGCGGGTCAATGGCAGGGTTTCTCGGTGTCTTGCTGCAAAAGCCCCAATCACCAGGTCAGTTTGAATCAAGCAGACCCTTTGCTGGTGTACGGTGCGGATGAACCCACTCAATACGTAGTCGCGTTCGTGACACCCGGGCAATGCTTAATCCACCACCAAGACTACGGCAATCAAGCCCAAACATTTTCTTTATGATGAATGAGCATTTTATGAACAGCCGAAAGGCAATTGTCTTCGACCTTGACGGCACCTTGGTCGACACCTTGCCCGACCTGATGGGAAGCCTGAACAAGGCATTGGCTGAGTGCGGTTTGCCCGGCGTCGAAGCCACCGTCCTTCTCGATTCACTGCACGGCGGACTTGGTGCGACTGCGAGTGCCGCGCTCAAGGCGCTGACCGCTGACATGACACTGCATCCTGAATTGTCGAAGCGATATGAACAGCTTTACACCGATCAGCTTTGCGAGTCTTCATTGCCGTTTTCTGGCGTGGTGGATTTTCTGGAGATGCTGAAACGGGCTGGAGTTTCCATGGGGGTGTGCACCAACAAGCTGGAACAACAGGCCAGACGATTACTGACACATCTGGATTTGATTCAATACTTTGACGCAGTAGTTGGGGCTGACACCTATCCATATTCAAAACCCCACCCACTGCCGTTACTCAAATTACTGGAGCAACTGGGGGCTGAGCCCAGTGCAAGCGCTTTCGTGGGAGACAGTGTGGTTGATGCCCACACTGCGTTGAATGCCCAAGTTCCCTTGCTTTACTACACGCAGGGCTATGGCGGGTCATGCAAAACTGAATGGAAGGCTATTGAGTTTGACTGTTACTCCAGTTTGCTTTCACATCCCGCCCAAACCTGAGCGGGTACAGCTTTTGCATCGTTCGTGGCAAACCCACACCGGAATTTGCCATGAACGAACTTGATGCTGCCCTGCTCAGCCTGCTGATCAAAGATTCACGCTTGTCTTTTGCTGACATTGCCCGACAGCTGGGTTGTTCGCGAGCCCACGCCCGCGCAAGGGTGCAAGCATTGCTGGAAGAAGGCACAGTGGAACAATTCACAGCAGTCGTAAACCCTGAAAAACTGGGTAAGGTCACCAGCACCTTTGTTGATTTGAAGGTGAAAAGCCACGTGATTGAAGCGGTTGCGACCGAGTTGGCCGCACAACCGGAAGTAGCGAGTCTTTACATCATGTCGGATTTGCAAAGCCTTCACATCCACACCTTGACCGACACACAGGAGAGCTTTTTGGCCTTTGCACAAAAATACCTGTTTGGACAGCCCGACATTATTTCAGTGGAATGCAAGAACCTGTTGAAGCGTGTAAAACACCGCCGGGGTGGCGCGCGTTTATAAAAACCAGGCTCCCTGTTGTGGTGCAGTGCCACATTTTGGGTGCGTGAATACATTCGACATCAAAGTGCCCTTTTTCAAATCCATCTGAATCCGATTGATTTTTTCAATGTATCAATCGCATTCGATTTGGCAACAAAAGTAAACAAAAGGTATACAAATGGCATTGAAGTGCACTGAGGCAATGCCTCATTCTGGTGTTGAAAAAACAGACCAAGGGTAAACCCTTATTTGCAATAAAACCATATATTTCAAACACTTAAAATATTTCAAAGCTGGCACACCTTTCGCTAAAGAAGGGTTATGACCAATCGCCATTTGTGCGATCGGCGAACCCTTTGTTTTCCAAGCAGCAGGAGTGTGTTCCATGACCTCAATTGATCGTCGCAAGTTTATTTCAGGTGCTGCCACCGCAGCCGCAGGTGGTGCAGCCTTGGCTGTACCCGGTATTGCAAATGCACAAAATGGCAAGGTCACCATGAAAATGACCAACGCCTACCCACCTGGCTCGCCCTTTTATGTGGCCGGTCCTGGCAGCCCCACCGACTTTTGCAAGAAGGTGGAAACCATGTCGAGTGGTCGCCTGAAAATTCAACACTTCGCAGCCGGAGAACTGATCCCTGCGCTGGAAGGTTTCGACGCGGTGTCAGCGGGCACCGTTGAAATGAATGCCGCAAATGCTTACTTCTGGTCGGGCAAAGTACCGGCTGCCCAGTACTTCACCACAGTACCCTTTGGTATGAATACGCAGGGCATGATGGCCTGGCTGTACCACGGCGACGGCATGAAATTGTGGCAAGAGGTGTATGCGCCTTTCGGCCTGACCGCCATGCCCATGGGCAACACCGGCGTGCAAATGACAGGCTGGTTTCGCAAACCTGTCGAAACGGTGGCAGACCTCAATGGATTGAAAATGCGCATTCCTGGCCTGGCTGGCAAGGTGTACAGCCAACTGGGCGTGAACGTTCGCTTACTGCCCGGTGGCGAAATTTTCCCGGCACTTGAACGTGGCGTCATTGATGCAGCTGAATTTGTCGGTCCCTTCCAGGACCGCCGCCTTGGCCTGCACAAGGCAGCCAAGTTTTACTACACCACTGGCTGGCACGAACCCACCAATGTGACTGAACTGCTGATCAACAAAAAAGCATGGGACAAGTTGCCCAAAGATTTGCAGATGATGGTGCAAATGGCGGCGCAAGCCAGCGTGATGGAAAGCCTGGCCTGGTCGGAATCGGTGAATGCCGAGGCGCTCGAGGATCTCGTGAAAAACCAGGGTGTGAAAGCACAGGCACTGCCCAAGCCAATCGTAGACAAACTGAAAGAAGCCACCATGGACACACTGGAAAGCGTGGCTGCTTCCGACCCCCTGGCCAAGAAAGTGCATACCTCATTCATGGCCTTCAAGAAGAAGCATGAATCCTGGGCAGCACTGAGCGAAAAAACCTTCCTTAATCTTTAATAAGCGGTTGTTGTGATGAAGCAAGCCATCCCCAAACTCGAGGCATTTGTCGAGTTCATTGGGGGGCTTGCACGCTTGTGCGTGCTTGCCCTCGTTGTTCTCGTAGCTGCCAACGTGATTCTTCGTTACCTGTTCTCGATCGGCCCAGTTGCCTTGCAAGAACTGGAGTGGCATTTGATCTCTCCCATCGCCCTGTTCGGTTTGGCCTACGCCATGAAGCACAAGGCCGATGTACGGGTTGATTTTGTGTATGACCGCTTTGGCCCATTGGGCAAGGGCTGGATCGACTTGGCCAGCGCAGTGCTCACCTTTCTGGTTGCATTGGTCATTGTGTATTTATCAATTCCATATGTCATGCAGGCATACGACATCTTGGAAGGCTCACCCGACCCCGGTGGCTTGCCGTATCGATACCTGCTGAAAATATTTCTGCCACTGGGCTTTGCTTTGCTCATGGTGCAAGCGATTGCCAACCTGTTGCAGGCTGTGATTCAAATTAAAGACGCGAAGGTGGCCTCATGATGGGCAATGAATGGATTGTGCTGGGCATGATTGCCGGCTTTTTGGGGCTGATGATCATCGGCATCCCCGTGGCCATTGCGTTGGCTGTTTCAGGTTTCGTGGCGGGCTACATTGGTTTCGGGCCCATGCTGTTTAACCTGATGCCAGCGCGCCTGTTTGGTGTGGTCAGTAACTACACTCTCTTGGCCATTCCGCTGTTCACATTCATGGGGGTAATGCTGGAAAAAAGCCGGGTGGCTGAAGACATGCTCGACACCATCGGCACCGCCATGGGTGGCCTGAAAGGCGGCATGGGTTTGGCCATTGTGTTGGTGGGTGTGTTGATGGGCGCCTCCACTGGCATTGTGGGCGCAACCGTGGTTACAGTGGGTTTGCTCACCTTGCCCACCTTGATGAAGCGCGGCTATGCGCCCAGTGTGGCCTGCGGCACCATTTGCGCATCAGGCACTTTGGGGCAAATTATTCCGCCCAGCCTGGTACTCATTCTGCTCTCTGACATCATGGGTGAATCGGTTGGCACCTTGTTTGCGGCCGCGCTCATTCCCGGTTTGGTATTGGCTGGTATTTACTGCGCCTACCTCATTCTGTTGGGCATGTTCATGCCCAAGCTGGTGCCCGCCGTGCCACTGGAAGAACGCCAGAAAATCAACCGGGCAGAACTGCGGAAAAAACTGTTGCGTGATGTCGGTCCGCCTGTGTTGCTGGTGCTCGCCGTGTTGGGTTCCATCGTAGCGGGTATCGCAGCCCCAACAGAGGCCGCATCCATGGGCGCCTTGGGTGCATTGCTAATCGCTGTTGGCTTTGGCCGCATGAATATGCAGTTGCTGAAAGACACCATGCACGGCACCTTGACCATTTCAGCCATGGTGTATTTCATCTTGCTGTGCGCACAGCCCTTCGCGCTGGCCTTCCGCGGCTTGGGCGGAGAAGACATGGTGCACGGATTGTTCGACATGATTCCCGGCGGTGAAGTTGGCGCTTTGTTATTCCTGATGGGCCTGCTGTTTATTCTCGGGTTCTTCCTGGAGTGGATTGAAATTTCCTACATTGCCTTGCCCATGTTTTTGCCGGTGTTCATCGGTTACGGCACCGACATGGTTTGGCTGGCAATCCTGATCGCGATGAACTTGCAGATGTCGTTCCTGACACCACCCTTTGGTTGGGCACTGTTCTTCCTGAAAGGTGTTACGCCGCCGGGCATTACCACACGGGATATTTATGTGGGTGTATTGCCTTTCGTGATGTTGCAGGCATTGGCAGTGGCAGTCATCTTCGTGTTCCCATCGGTTGCAACCTGGCTACCCAAAGCCATAGGCTGGTAGGCACGCTAAGCAAGGAGCTTTCATGGAATTATTGAGTGGATACTCCCTGCCTTGGCTGGCAGGGCTGGTGGTGGCGCTCGCCATCACAGGTGCAATCGCAGGGCTGCTGGCAGGCTTGCTGGGTGTGGGGGGCGGCATTGTGATTGTGCCGGTGTTATACCACCTGTTCACACTGCTGGGTGTGGATGAAAATGTGAAAATGCATGTGGCTGTGGGCACCTCGCTGGCCACCATCATTCCCACTTCATTCATCTCGGCAAAAAGCCACAAGGCCAAGGGCAATCTGGATGAACCCTTGTTCAAAAGCCTGGTGTTGCCTTTGTTCATTGGTGTGGTCATTGGCAGTTTTGCAAGTGGTTATGTGTCGGGCGATGTGTTGTCGATTGTATTTGCAAGCGTCGCTTTGCTGGTGGCAGCCAATATGGCATTTCGAAGCAAAGCCAAACCCGTGGCTGAAAGTTTGCCACGCAGCCCCTTTAAACAAATGATGGGCACATTCATTGGCGGCTTTTCTACCTTGATGGGCATTGGTGGCGGCACCCTGAGTGTGCCGATTCTGAATGCATTCAACGTGCCCATGCACAGGGCTGTGGGCACGGCTGCGGCCATTGGCATGGTCATCAGCATTCCTGGCGCAATCGGGTTTTTACTCAATGGCTGGAACGTTGAAAATACGCCACCATTGACCATTGGTTACATTAATTTGATTGGCTTTGCACTGATTGTGCCCATGACCATGTGGATGGCCCCCGTGGGCGCACGCATGGCCAACGCCACCACCGCAGCACGACTGAAACTGGCGTTCGCATTTTTCCTGTTCATTACCGCCGTTCGTATGTTTTACGGCGTATTGAACTAAGCAATAGAAGGGAGTAAAGAAAATGATTCACACCAAACGCGCACTGGGTGGCGTGTTCGTTGCGCCCCACCATTTGGCCGCACAGGCTGGCCGGGATGTATTGAAAGAAGGTGGCAACGCCGCTGAAGCCATGATTGCCGCCGCCGCTGCCATTGCAGTGGTATACCCACACATGAACTCGATTGGTGGCGACGGTTTCTGGCTGCTCAGCGAACCCGGCAAGGCACCGGTAGGTATCGATGCCTGCGGCAAAGCTGCCGCAAAAGCCACCCGCGCTTTTTACACAGAGCAAGGGTTCGATGCCATTCCAAACCGCGGTCCATTGGCTGCACTCACCGCAGCGGGCACCGTGGGTGGCTGGATCAAAGCACAAGAAGTTGCCAAGCAATGGGGTGGCAAGTTGCCATTGAACCGCTTGTTGAGCGATGCGGTGGTATATGCACGCAATGGTGTGGCGGTTAGCAGTAGCCAGGAACGTTTAACCCGCGTGAAGTTTGATGAGCTTTCAACCGCTCCCGGCTTTGCCAAACATTTGTTGATGGATGGCCAAGTGCCAGTTGAAGGCAGTGTGCTCAAGCAAAGCACCTTGGGTGACACGTTGGCGCGAATGGGCCAGGTGGGGCTGGACGATTTTTATCGCGGTGAACTGGCACAAGCCATGGCCGAGGATTTGACCCGCGTGGGCAGCCCCATCGGCCTTGCCGATTTGAACAATCACCATGCGCAGTTTGTTACGCCGCTGCAAACCGAGCTGAACAACAGCACAATTTACAACATGACACCGCCCACGCAGGGCATGGCCTCACTGATGATTCTGGGCATGTTCGACACGCTCGGCGTGCAACAAGCCGATGGGTTTGATTACCTGCATGGCATGGTGGAAAGCACCAAGCAGGCCTTTCTGGTGCGCGACCGGTATTGCACAGACCCCGCATACATGACCGTGAACCCCAGCGATTTTTTGACCCGCGAAGCGCTGGCTGAGCGTGCGAAGAAAATCAATATTCAACGCGCACTGCCCTGGCCCCAAGACCCCTGGCAAGGCGACACCATCTGGATGGGTTGCATTGACAGCGAAGGCCGCACTGCCAGCTTTATTCAAAGCGTGTTCTGGGAATTCGGCTCAGGGGTGGTATGCCCTTCAACCGGGGTGATGTGGCAAAACCGGGGAATCAGTTTTTCCTTGAAAGAAGACGCGCTGCACCGGCTTGAGCCGGGCCGCAAACCCTTCCACACCCTGAACCCGGCCATGGCGCGTTTCAAAGACGGCCGCAGCATGGTGTACGGCACCATGGGCGGTGAAGGCCAACCACAAACACAGGCCGCTGTGTTCAGCCGGTATGCCTTGTTCAATCAGCCTTTGCAAACTGCGGTAACAGCACCGCGCTGGCTATTGGGCCGTACTTGGGGTGAGCAAAGCACCACCTTGAAACTGGAAAGCCGATTTGATGCACAACTGGTTGCCCAACTGCGCGACGCAGGCCATGTACTGGAGGTGTTGCCAGAAGCATTCAGTGACACCATGGGACATGCCGGCGCGGTGGTACGCCACCCCAACGGCATGATGGAAGGGGCTGCTGACCCACGTTCAGATGGATCAGTGGCATGTGCCTAGTTGAGAACCCCGTTCAAACGCCTTCGCTGATTCGTGTGAAGTAAGAGGTATGTGCAGCAGTGCCTTCAGGCCACTGGCCGAGAAAGTGCTGTTGCCAGGCAGCTTGATCAAATTGAACGCGAACCTGTTCAATCCACACACCATTGAATTGTGTGGATTGAAATACCAAAGCGGGGTTGTTCAAAGACGTCATTGAAATTCGAGTGAAGAGCCCGTCCATCTGCGCGCTGGGCATTCCTGCCGCACCGTTGTTGCTGATCAATCCTGTTTGCCCATTGGGCAGTGGCTCATGATGAAACGCGGCACTGCAAGTGTGGCTGCTGGCAAATACATTCACCTGTGCTTTTTCAAACAAAGCGGCACGCCATGGCGCTTCGTCCGTTTGCTTCAAATGAGCAGGATCAAAACGCCAGCCTGCCAATGAATCGCCATCGCCATGCACCACAGCCACGTTCAATTCACCCACGCTGTAACGTGCAAAGAAAGGTTTCTGTAACAACATGTCCAACAATTCTGGCTGTTGTTGCGCGCACCGCTTCAACTCGGTATGAATGAAGTTCGACCGGTCCACCACACCTTGATCCACATTCTCGGGATAGGCACAGCCGCAATCAGCCACATCCAAAGGCTCGCCAAGTTCAGCTTCCACATTGCCCAAAATGCAATCGTGATTCAACACACGCTGGTTAATGTGAACAAAGTCTTCAAGCGATTTGTTGAACCAGTTGAAGTCGCCATTGAAGCAAATGCGAACGTTACCCGATTCTTTCGAGGCCAGTTGTTCAACTGCATTCAGTGCAAAAGCATTGCCATACAAACCACCCACCACATACAACACATCGCATTGAGTAGCGGGAACCTGTGCAATTTTGGCCGCACCGTACTGGTATCGAATCGGGCAACTGCGCCCTGCCATCTCAGTCATGATTCACTCATACAAATGATCAAGTTGCGCTTGCGTCAATTCGTGGCTGGCGCAATCAAGAACTACCTCACCGGCTTTCAGGCCAATGACCCGTTGGCTAAGAAGGGGGACCAGGCTCACATTGTGAACCACGGTAATCAGCGTGGAATTCTCTGTGGCCTTCACCAAGAGTTCACACACTTCATCTGCCGCTGTAGGGTCAAGCGCCGCTGTGGGTTCATCGGCCAACACCAGCTCGGGTTCTTGCATCAACATGCGGGCAATGGCCACCTTCTGGCGTTCACCACCAGAAAGCTTGTCCGCGCGTTTTTCTGCCAGATGGGCCATGCCCACTGCTTTTAATGCAGCTTGCGCACGCTGGGTTTCCTCATTCGTGAAAATTCGCGCCCAACTGCGCAAGCGCGGCATGCGTGCCAAACCACCCACCAAAACATTTTCCATGGCACTTAAGCGCGCAACCAAATGCAGGCCTTGCAACACTTGGCCCACTTGTGCACGTACCAAGCGCAAATCGCGCTCGCGACGAAGCGGAAACACGGTGTGGCGGTTGACCACAATGTGCCCGGCCGTGGGTTTTACAAACCCGTTCAAACACCGCAACAGGGTTGATTTGCCCGCGCCGTTTCTACCCAGAATGGCCACCTTCTCGCCACGGGCAATGTGAAGCGAGTCCACTTTCAAAATGCGTCGCCCCGCGATCACCATTTCCAGATTTTGAATGTCGATGATGTTGGTGCTCATAGGAGGGCCGTCCGAATTCTGCGACTGATGGCATCAAATGCAGTCACCATCAACACCACCACAATCAAAATACTCGACAAGCGACCCCATTGAAACAAGGCAACCGCCTCTGAAATCAGCAGGCCCAACCCCCCCGCACCAATGATGCCGAGAATGGTTGAATCGCGAATATTGTATTCCCACAGGTACAAATGGCTGCTCACCCACTGTGGCAACACATTGGGCCACACTGACCAGAAGAAGGTTTGCGAAGGGCTTGCACCCACCCCTTTCACAGCCTCAATCGAGGCCATGTCCAGTGTTTCTATCGACTCTGCAAACAGCTTGCCGTAGGTACCCAGACTGTGAAATGCAATCGCCAGAATACCCGCCGTGGGGCCAAGACCCACAATGCCCACCAACACCAAACCAAACACCAAGGTATGAATGGAACGTGAGGTGTCCAGCACCAAACGCGAGAACGCGGTGAGCACTCGCGGGGCCTTGATGTTTTTTGCGCTGAGCACACCGAAAGGCAAAGCCAGAATGGCACCCAGCAGGGAACCCAGGGTTGCGATTTTAAACGTAGTCCAGGTGGCAAACCCCAATTGCACCAACCACTGGTGTTCAACTTCTTGCCGGTTCTCGGTGCGCAGCACCGTGCCATCGTCGCTTTTGTACTCGTAAGCTGGATCGCCAAACCACACATCGAGAAAACTGGGCCGTGCAAATTCCGTGGCGGTTTTGATGAAGTTGGCCACAGGGTTGCGGCCCATGGACAAATCGCCAGCCGTGGCCAGGCTGTACACGCAGCCAAACACAATGAGCGCATACAAAAAGACCAGCCCGAAAAACCCGAGCCGGCCTTTGAGGCGCAACTTGAACTGCATCCAATTCATGGTGGTTAAACAACCCCCTTATTTGGGCTGCAAGCGGCCAGTGGCCAGGCCTGCATCACGAATGGGTTTGTAGTAGCTGTTGTCTTTTTTCGCAAAACCGGTGTAGCGTGGCGGCAGCAAATTGGGCTGGTTTTTCAGTTCAGCACCAATGCCCAACAAAGCCTCTTGTAACTTGGCCACAAAAGCCTTGTCTTCAAACAGCTTGGCACTAACTGCAAATGCATCATTGGGCAAGGGGTCGGACGTCCAGATAATTTTTGAATCTTCAGCCTTGATCAAACCATCAGCGATCATGGCGTCGCGGTTGCGGTTGTAATCTGCACCTGCATCAATTGCGCCCTGGGTGACCTGGGTTTGAATGGCCTGGTGGCTGGTGTTGATTACCTTGGAAAAATAGGTGTCGGGGTTAATGCCCTGCTTCTGAAAATAATGGAAGGGAATGAGATAACCCGATGTTGAACCCTTGTCGCCAAACGCAAAGGTTTTGCCTTTCAAATCGGCCATGCTTTTGATGCCGCTTTTCGGGTTGGTTACCATGATTCCGAAATATTCTGGTTTGCCTTCGTACTCAATGGTGGCAACAGCTTGTGCCTTTGCTTCGTTGTTGGCCAGCACATAGCCCCATGGGCCCATCAATGCAATGTCGGTTTCACCATTGGCCAGCGATTTTGCCAAACCTTCCCAGCTGCTCACCGTGCGCAGCTTTACAGGCTTGCCCAGTTTTTTTTCAAGGTACTGTGCCAAAGGGGTGTAGGTGGCGTCGTTTTTGTCTTTGTCGGGCTGGTACAAGCCCACACCGAATTGAATCACCTCTTGGGCAACAACAGGCGTGGAAACAAGGGCAAAGCTGAAAGCGCCGATCAGGGCTTTGGTCAACAAACGCATGGTCAGGTTCCGTAATGAAATTGGATAGTTGAAATAAAACAAAAGTGTCAACGCTTACTACGCCAAACAAGCCACAAAGGTTACAGGAATTTGAATTGAATTCGAGGACGATTGTTGCGCCAGTGGCGCACTGGCGCTAATTCGGTTGTTTGCTGGCCAACCAGGCCTCGTAACCACCATCCATGGCTTTGGCCTGCCGGTAACCCTGCTTGCGCAAAAGGCCAGCCACATGGGCTGCGCTGACATCGTCGGGGCAGGCACACATGGTGACGATTACGTCTGTTTTTGGCCAGGCTCGGGCTGCGGCCAGGGCACTTTCTGCATTGGCAGGCAACCAACCGGCCAATGGCTCGGCTTCTTGCACAATGGCAGGGCGAAGGTCGATCAGCCGCAGGTTAGACTGCCCGGCCTTGACCAGAGCCAATACCTCGGCAGCGGGCACTTTGGGAAGCTTCAGACGCGCCTGAAATGCATCGCGACGTGCCAGTTTCCACATCAACCAGAAAGCGCAAATCAGCGCAGCCACAATACCCACAACAAACAGGTTGTCTTGCAGCGCTGCATAAATTGCGTTGACCTGGTCTTTAAACAACCAGCCTGCCAGCAAAGCTGCCATGGCCCACAAAAACGCACCTGCTGCCGACGCAATGGTGAAGCTGAGAATGGACATTTTCACAGCGCCTGCAATAGGCGGTGCCACAGTAGAAAACCCGGGAATGAACTTGGCCACCACCAGCGACCAGGGGCCCCACACGCGAAAGCGGGATTCGGTTTGGCTGACACACGATTCTGGATTGATGGACAGTTTGCACAACACCGCCAACACCCGGTAGCCATAAAATCGCCCGGCGATGTACCAAGCCCAATCGGCGATCAACGAAGCCGAGGTGGCAACCACCGCAAGCACGAAAATACCTGACCACTGACCCGACAAACTGGCCGACAAAATCATGGTAGGTACTGCTGGCACAGGGGCACCTAACTGCTGCAAGAGCACGTTGAAAAAAACCAGAACTTCTGTGGTTTCAAACAAAGACATGGTGAGGACCGCCAAAAACTGCCCGGCAAGAACAATGCGCGAATTGCAGATAGCGACATCATAAGCATTTTCCGGGGATTGCTGCCGGGTTTAGAGGAAGCACTCGGGCAATCAGTCCACTTCAAGTCACAAAGTGTTGTTACCCTGATACTTCCGGTTTACAACATGAAGGAGTACACACCATGGCAGACCTCGAACATTACAAGGCCAAACTGAACGCCCAACTGGACGAGTGGAAAGCAGACCTGGACAAACTGAAGGCCAAAGCCGACGGCAAGTCAGCCGACGCCAAAAAAGAGTTGAACGAATCCATCGAGGCGCTTGAAGCCAAGCTGGCGCAAGGTCGTTCTAAACTTGAAGAACTCAAGGGCGCCAGCGCTGAGGCTTTCGAGAGCTTGAAAGAAGGTGCCAACAGCGCCTGGGACAACATCAAAGAAGCCTTTGACAAGGCCAAGTCCAAGTTCTAAACCTTGACAAGGCTTACTGCGCAAACAGCGGATCGTAAGCCTGCAAATTCAACGCTGGGGTTGTAAAAGGCCCCAGCGACACGGTTTCTTCGTAAAAAGACTGGCATTCAAACAAACCATTGCCAAATTCATCTTCCGTCAGAATATAGCCCAGTGAGTTGTGGGTCAGGCCCAGCAACATCATGGGGTTTTCGCTTCGTGCGCGAATGGTGTCGGCCATGCCCTTGGAGCCCTCGCCAGGTATGGTCACCAACTCCAGCGCCTTGCCCTCGCCCTGCCCCAATTGAATTCGGCTGACCGGCGTTTCCGCATACAAAGCCACCTGCGGAAGGTTGTCATAGCCGGGAATATTGGCTGCAAGTTCTTCGCCCAAGGGTGTGAAATTGTAATAACCATTGAAGCTGCGCAAACCACCCGCCCCAACAAACAAAGGGTTGGTCACAGGCAAAAATGCATTGGCGTGGGCAACCTGCAACCCCCCCTCCACTTTCTTGCGCTGGCTTAAAACATTCATGGCAGCTTGGGCCACTGCCACGCCCATGGCATTGGCTTTCTCATAGGGGTCTTCCGCGGCAGGTGCACGTGGTGAAGAATCTGCAATTGCACCGTTGTAAAACAGCACGGTGGAATCGAAATTTCGCTCAAGCAGCCGCAGCGCACCACCCACCCAGTCAGTGTGCACCAAACGGTTACTGGAACCCAGCACAGTGGGATGTGCCGAATAGTTCAACACCGAGCCCAACACCACACCACGCGCGGTGCGGGCCTGCAACAACGTCAAGGTGGGGTCAGGCATGCGGGAGTCGTCCGGGTCGCAGCGACGAAAATTGTTCAGGCGCGCTTCGCCTTCCAGCACAGCCTGGGCAAAATCAAGGTACGCTGGCTCAAGCTTGGCCACGGCTTCAGCAGCGGCTTGGGCAGCCAATTGGTACAAGCCACCTTTCAATGCCGGGTCACAAGCTTGTGCCGGATCGGCCTGCTCACAATTCAACCAGCTGGCAGGCACGCCACCCCAAAGGCCTTGCAAGTCGGCCGCAGAATGCGAATGGGTTTGTGCAAACAACACGTTGTTGGGTGGCACATTGGCAGCCTGAGCTACGGCGGCTTTCAGTTTGTTTTGAATCACATTGCCCGCACCTATCGCATCGATGGTGACAAACACCAAGCGATTCATCGGCTCTGCTTGACTCTCCAGAACAAACACGCGAACAAAAGTGCCATCGCCAATTCCGTTGGCGGGTGGTCCACCGATATCGAAGTTCACCACATCTTCAGGGCCGTTAAATGCAAACCCGCCATACCCGCCCAAATTGAATTGTTGCAGCTTGCCAAGCACCGGCGTGCTGCTGGTGACCACACCCTGAATTTGTGCGGGAGTCGGGTCAATGTTTCGTTTGGCCGAAGCTGCACGAAATTGAGAGGTATCAAGCAAGTTCGGATTACCGCCACCGTTGCCACCACCGTTTCCAGGGGGAGGATCTACAATGACGGGTGGGCCGTTTTCATTGGTGTCGGTTCGCGATGCAGTTACTGAACTGTTGTCCGAGTTCAAACAAGCGGACAGCAACAGGCACAGAAAAACCACATTCCATTGAAGTGTTTTCATTGACGAATACTCCTTATTTCAATGCGGGGTTGAAGCCCCGTGATGTGCAAGGCAAACCATTGCACACGTCAATCAACGCACCCTGTTTCCTCAAAAATGCGGCTTTCATGTCCATGTTTTTTTCTTCATTGCGGGGGTGGCCATGCGGGTCGGCACCATAACCTGTGGTCATGGGTCGGTTGTCCAGCGGTGGGGGCGCGCTGCCATTGGGGTTGGCAGAACCATCGGCATTGGTCATAGGGCCGCTGTCCCACACGGTGAGTGCATTGCCTGCATGCGGATATTTTTTGATGCACGGCAAACCAAAATACGGATGGTCATCCGGGTGTCTGCGCCCAAAAGACACAGTCGGAAACTGCTCCTGCTCAGCGCGCACCGCTGGGTGTGCCTGCTTGAGCACCGCACGCCCGCGTTGGGCGGAAGGACCACCCACCACCGCAGGGCATTGCAAGGGTGCTTCTATGGTTCGCGCCATGATTTCCGCGGTGTTCATGTACACCTGGTGATCAGCAAACGCGGGGATCAACAACACGCGTTTGTTGGTTCGTGTGCCCGGTAATTCGCGACCTGGTGCCAAACTCCAGGCATAGCCGTTGTTCTCGCCACGATCCCACAGCATTTGAATCAGGGAGAGAATAAACTGTTGGTCCAGAGAGGCTGGATAAGACTCGTAAAATGCGGGGGCATACGGTGCGAAGTCAACCGAACGCTGCAACAAGGTGGAGTAAGCCATGCCGGGCACGCCCAGCGTAGCGGCCTGAATGTCGGGCGAAATGGCGGTAACCGGCCCACCATTGATGCCGCCTTGCGAATTGCCGTCGTAAAACAATTCGCTGCGGTCAATCAGGCATTTGCCCTCTTTCTGAAAGGCAGGGTGAGTACAAAATCCATTCTCGGAAATCATGGCCCGACCCAACATCGTGAAGTTCAAAAAGCCTTGTTGCAAACGATCGGTAAGGCGATTGAAACCGCTGAAATCGGTCAACATCAAAACCGTGCTGGCAATATCACCGCCGACGCCATCCCATAAGGGATCGTATTTGCGGTTGTCGTTTTGATCGTCGGGTAAATTGCCAGTGGCCAAGCCGGCCCAATCCACCATGCAGAACAGGAAATTGTGTCGCTCGGCCATCACGCGTACATTCAAATCGTAAGTGTTGCCTTCATCGCGCGAGCCCAGCAAACCATGACCATACAAGGAGGCACGCGCAGGTTCACCCGTGTCCAGGTTTTTGCGTGCAATGGAGCAAATGAACGGCACACTGGCGTTCGGCGTTAGGGGGTTTCGCTGCGGCAAAGCAGTGGCCGGGCTGCCGGTGGGCACCAGCGGGTAGTTGTAAGTACCACCCGACAAACAATTGGGGCTGGTGAGAAAACACGGCACATCAATGTGACCCCGAATTCGTCTTGCAGTAATCTCGCTGGCCGATCCGTTCTCCGGATTCTCAATTACAGCATCAATCGTGAAGTTGGGCGATTGCGCAGCTGTCGCTTCGATGGACACATCGCGCGCATGAATCAGGCGTTCAGTCAGGTTTCTACCCGACGCCACAGTGAAGTCCCAGGCAAGGTAAAGGTTTTCACGTTCAACACCCGCCAGGTTCAGCACGCTGAAAATATTTTCCATCAGTGGCTTGCGCGCATTTTGCGCAGCGTTCGCCAGTGGCGTGCCATCCCGGTAGGCCTTGAATACCGGGTTTGGCTGTAGGGTATCGCCAGCACTGTTTTTCAGATTGCGAATGGCCACGATGTAACGTCGCCCAGGTTCCAGATTTTTGGCCACCCGAATGACCAACGCAGGGCCAGGCTCCGCGTTTGGCAAACCCAAGCGTCCCTGCGTAATGTTGGCATCCAGCTCAGCCCAAATCAGTTGCTTCTTCAAAGTCAGGGTATCAATCAACACAATGGGCTGATTGCGCTGCAAACTCGCTTCCATATTGGTAATGGGCACTGCACCCGTTTTTTGCAAATCGAGTCCGGGTACACGAGTCAGAATGGGTTGACCGGGAGAAAACCCGTCGTTGCGATTCCAGTCAGTGGGATCAATCGGTTTGCCCGCAATGTTTTTAGGCATGGCCAACACATTCAAATTCACGCGCATCTTGGTGTCGGTTTGCGTGTCTGCCGTTGTGAAGTAATTGTTCGGAAATGGGAACAGACAGTAGGCCGGGTCCAGCGGATCGCAGCGCTCGGCACCTGCTGGCGCAGCGCCAGTGCCTGCGGGTTCGGTTCGAACCACCGGGTCTTTGGGGAACAAGGGAGGCTCAGCACTGCCACCCTCAGCGCCCTCCTCACCACCAGTGTCGTCTGGATCTTCCGGATCCACCGGTGTGTCGGGTTCCTCCTCATTGGGATTGGTAACGGTGGGGCTGTCAGCCTGCGGCGAACCTGAATCGCCCATGCACCCACCCAATAGCAAAGCCCAAGCCAATACAATGGCTCCACACCGGTTTGTCGTCCTCATGTCTCTCTCTTTGTGCGTGGGGTCTTGTGTTCGACCCTTAAGTTACATTACTGTAACTAGAGATTAGTTTATGAAGCTGTAATACGTCTAGTGTAGTTTTTCCATTGCAAATTCAATGAGTTCAATATGCTAAAAAAAGTGCAAACCCGCATGAAACCTGAGGACAGGGAGCGCCAACTGCTGGAAGTGGCGCAGCGCATGTTTGTGGAAAGGGGTTACCAAGGCACAGCCATGGAAGACATTGCCAAGGCGGCTGGCGTGACCCGCCCTGTGGTGTACAAACTGTTTGGCAACAAAGACGGCGTTTACCTGGCTTGCCTGAAAAAAGCACGAGAAGTGCTGAACAGTTACATTATTAAGCGCGCCCTTACAGGTGAAGGCCTTCAGGGTCGCTTGCGCGGCGGTATTGAGGGTTATTTTTCATTTGTCGAATTCGAGCGGGACGCATTTCGATTTCTCTACGACAGTGGTGCCGCAGTGGCCGGTCCGGCGGCGCAAGCCGCAAGCCAATTGCGTTTTGACACGGTAAACCGCATTGCCCTTCTACTGGGCGATTTGAAAGGTGTTGTGTCAGAAGAAGAAATTGTGGCCACCGCCCACGCTTTGTCTGGCGCGGGCGAGCAACTGGCCAAATGGTGGTTAACCCAACCCGCTTTGCCCAAAGCCACAGTGGTGAACACCATGTTTAATTTGCTTTGGGCGGGTTTGGGTAATCTTAAAGTTTAAAACTCAAAACTGGCAGTCAAGCTGAGCGCTCGTTTGCTGCCAAAGTAAATGTTGCGAAATGAGCCTTCATTGAAGTAGGTTTTGTCGGTGACGTTCTGAACCAGCAAACCCACACTTGCATTCTTGCCCTGTAACTGTGTGGCGTAACGCAAACCCACATCAGCAACTGTCCATGCGGGCAGAAACACCGAGTTTTGCGCATCCAAAGCGCGTTTTCCTGAATGGCGCAGTCCAAATTGCGCCGTGAGTCCGCGCACGCCGGTGGCTTGATCAAGCCACAAAGTGGCCTGGCGCTCGGAAACACCTTGGGGCACCTTTCCATCATTTGCCGGGGTGCCTGTGTTCAAGGATTTCGCATCCAAGGCAACCAAACCTGCATTGATTCGACCACCCTCCCAAACCTGGCCAGTGCCAGTCAATTCCAAACCTCGGTGACGGCGTGTGCCGAAATAGCCGAACACATTGCTGGCTTGGTCCAGGTAGCTCAATGGAACCTCTGTTTCAAAAAGCGCCGCTGTGGTCACCAACCCACCGTTGAACCATTCGGTTTTTACACCAATTTCTGTTTGCTCGGCGGTGACGGGTTCAAGCTGCTCGTTGCGGTTATTCGCACTTGCGGGCGCAGTGCCTCCTTGCTCCAAACCCTCAACATAACTGGCATAAATTGAGGTGCTCGGCACCGGCTTGTAGATCAGGGCTGCTGTGGGTGTGGTGACGGTGTCTTCGTACACAGTAGGACTAAAAGCCGAGAAAAACTCAACATCCGAGCTTCGCAAACCCAACAACGCCTGCCACTTGTCATTGAACGTCATGAAATCGGAGATGAACACGCCTTTGTCGCGATTCAAAATTGCCAAACTGGGCGCGCCTGGCACCCCGTTTGAATCCGCAATAATGACGTGATTGTACAAATTCGAGGTGCCCACTGTCCTGAATACGCTGTTGCCAAATACAGCTGCCAGTTTTCTTTGCGTGTATCCTGCGGCAACTTCATGGCGCACTGTGCCCAAAGTCAAATCACCACGAACAGCAAATTCCATGTTGCGCGAATCGCGTACTTCGCCGATCGATTTGTACTCTTGAATGTCAAAGTCTCCATTGGCTTGTATGTTCCCGATGTTGGCGCTGAAATCGTCGCGATACAGGTGCGCATCATTGATCTTGAATGAGGCTTTCCACTGATCATTAATTCGCAAATCAGCCGCCAGGGCATACTCCCGGGTCAAGGTGTCGTAAGTGGCCCAAGGCTGACCCAAATATTTTGAGGGATCAACGCCTTGAGGAACCTGACCATTGGTGTTCAATTCCAGGGAGGGTTGGGTGGTTCCCTCGCGTTGATCCACCTGCGCATCAAACTGAATTGTCAGCCTGTCGGTGGCAAGCCAATCCAAAGCGACCGACGCGAATCCGCGATCAGTCTCTACCTCGTCCACAAAAAAGTTCTCTTGTCCACCTGCCGCATTGATTCGAATACCCAAGCGACCATCCTCAGTCAGTGGTCCACCTACATCAATGCCCGGCATGAACGTTCCGAATTCGTCCACTACAATCTCAGCCTTGCGCTGCCAGGTGGGTGTCGGGCGCTCTGTTACATAATTAATTGCACCGCCAGGTGCAGCAAAGCCTTGCAGGAAACCAGTCAAGCCACGCATGACCTCGACACGTTCAATATTCTCAAAAGGTGTTTTTGCCTGATTCGCAAACAACAATCCGTTTTTGTAATAGTTGGTCCAGTTGTTCAGGCTTAGACCACGAATTGAAATGGCATCGTAATAGCCCACGGCCGAAAAGGAACTGGTTAAAGAGGGATCAAGGCGCACCAGATTTGCAAGATTTTTCACGCCTGCATTTTCGAGTTGTTCGGCTGAAATGACATTCACCGAAAAAGGTGTTTCAAGCAAAGACCGTTCACCCAGAACACCAATTTTTGCATTCTTCGCAGAAAACCCTGCCGCTGCTGCAGCCCCATAGGCAGGCTCACCCTCGGCAGTCACCGTGACGGCTTTGAGAGTCGATGTGCCCGCATGACTATTCTTCACCAGGGTATAACCAGCCGATGTGGGCTGCAACGCAACGCCAGATCCGGCCAGTAGCTTTGTCGCCGCCTGTTCGAATGTGTATTGGCCATTCAAGGCGGTGTTGTTCAAGCCATCGAGCAAAGCGGGATCATAAGACAACACCACGCCTCGCTGTTGGGCCAGCGAATTCAAAGAGGCCGACAGGGGTCCCGCCGGAATGTTGACTGAACTTTGCTGGGCCAAAGCAGACGGGCTTGCAAAGAATGCGGCACCACCAACGCTGGCCATGGCCAGATGCAGGCCCAATACTAGCGGTGACAATTTGCGTGGCGAAACAAATGAAGAAGACATGAAAATTTTCCAATTCATCAAATGGGTTGAAATAAAGGTTCAACTCATATGCCAATTGAAAAACAAAAAAGTACAGCGACTCAGCAACATTTATTCACCACGCTCGCGTGCCACCAGCAATACCGGGCTTGCAGCCAGTGTGTTGTGCTGAATCAGTTGAACAGGCAATGCATCTTGCAAAGCCAGCAATGCAATTTCCGGTTTGTTCAATGGAAATGTTCCGGAAACAAGCCAGTTTTCAACTGCGACATCACAATGAATGCCAGCGGCTCTGTAGCGGCTTATTTCAGTCGCCCATTTTTTCAAGGGCACTGCATCAGCCACATACAAGCCACGTGTCCACGCCGCCCTTTCCTGCGAAACTGATTGACTCGAAAGCAGACCCCGCTGATTAAACTCTGCTTGCTCACCTGCATTCAGCAAATGAAAGAACCCGCTCGACAAAGAACGCCACTGCACCCTTTGCTCAAAAACCTCCACTTGGGTACTTTGCGCCTTCTGCTCCACTGAAAACACGGTGCCCATGGCTTGCGCGAATCCCTCGCGGGTGCGAACAACCGGCTTTAACTCATTTGGCAGCAAAGTGCTCGCAGTTTGAATCATGATTCGCCCACGGCGCAGCACAATCAGCTTCTGCGCAGGCGTAAAGACCAGTTCAACTGCGCTGTCAGAATCCAGAGTCAATTCACTGCCATCGGGCAATGTCTGCGTTCGGACTTCCCCTTTGGCGCTGACCCAATCAGCAGAATAATCACTCTTTCGATAAGCATGAAAAAAGCCACCCGCCCCAAGCAATACACAAACTGATTTCAGAATCGCCCGGCGATTCAAACGTGGCAGAGCAGCCAATGTTCTTGACGACAAGGCCCGCTGTTCTGAATTCAAATGGGACAAGCGCTGAGCGTAGTCTTCACCACCCCCACAACACTGTTGGGCCTGCGCAATATACTTTTTCACCATGCTCAATGACACTCCCAATTCACGGGCTATGTCTTGCTGTTTTACGCCTTCCAACTGAACCATTAAAAAAGCTTGACGTACCTTGTTGGGCAACTGCCTCAGACTTCGGTCAAGTTCAAGCAAAGTTTCAAATAAAACTGCTTTTTGCTCAGGGTCGGGAACGTGGGTAGTTGGGTAAACAGCCAGCGCAGCCAGGTAAGCCCTTTCAAGGTCAGCCCGCCGATAGTGGTTAACCAGCAAACCGTGAGCCACCGTGGTTAACCATGCTTTTGGCTGACGCAAACCAGGAATTTGCTCCCGCTGTTCATACAACTTTAAAAAAACTTCTTGGGCCAACTCACTTGCCACGCCATTGCAGCTCAAGCGCCTTTGAAACCAGGTTTCCAACCACGCCAAGTGCTGGCCATAGCAGTCGACAAACTCGAGGTCCAATGCATTGCCGTGGAAAACGGCACTGAGTTCACGTTGCATGTTGAAGCCGAAGATGTAATTTTGAAGTTGGTGTAAAGGATCGTGACTTCGTCAAAATATGGCGAAGACCTTTCATTTCATTATGTAATGAGAATTATTTTTGTTTATATTGACGGGATAATTGAGTGCTGTCAACCTGCAACACCCAACGCAGTGATTTCCAACAACACTTGTTTTGCAGCGCATCATTTTTACAAATTTATCGCAACAGATTGATTTTAAGCAGGCACCAACTTTCCCTTTGCATCAAAAACCACATGGTTAATATGGATATGACTTTGTCATGCAAATAGCGCCAGTGTGCATTCCCTTTTGAATTAACCACTTAGCGCAATTAAGAAAAACTCCCGAATCGATAGTGAAAAGTTATTTTAAAAATTTATCAATAACATTTTGCAATCGCACAATTTATTCGATAAAATTGCGATGAATTAATTTACTGACTGTTCATTAACTTTTTGGAGGACTTCAAATGTCTCTGATCAACACCACAATCAAGCCATTCAAAGCCACTGCTTACTGGAACGGCAAAGAAATCAACCTGACTGAAGCCGACGTGTTGGGCAAGTGGTCTGTGTTCTTCTTCTACCCCGCTGACTTCACATTCGTGTGCCCCACTGAATTGGGCGACCTGGCTGACCAGTACGAAGAACTGAAGGCCATGGGCGTGGAAGTGTTCTCTGTATCAACCGACACACACTTCACACACAAGGCTTGGGCCGACGCCACAGAAACAATCGGCAAAATCCGTTTCCCAATGATTGGCGACCCCACCGGTCAAATTACACGCAACTTTGGCGTGATGATCGAAGAAGAAGGTTTGGCACTGCGCGGCACCTTTGTACTCGACCCACAGGGCGTGATCAAAGTGATGGAAGTGCACGACCTGGGCATTGGCCGTGACGCATCTGAACTGAAGCGCAAGATTCAAGCCGCACAGTACATCGCCAAGAACCCAGGCCAGGCTTGCCCAGCCAAGTGGAAGGAAGGCGACGCCGCTTTGACTCCATCACTGGACCTGGTTGGCAAAATCTAAATTCAAATTACCTTTGAATGAGTAGTAAAAAGCCGCTCCCCACAAGGGGGCGGCCCATGTTCAAAAAAATCTGCAGAACATTCCTCGGAGTACCCCATGCTCGACGCAAACATCAAACAACAACTGAAGACCTATCTGCAAATGCTGCGCCACCCCATTGAATTGGTGGCCTCGCTGGACAACAGCGACAAGGCACGTGATATGGAACAGCTGGTGCAAGAAATCGCGGAGTGTTCAGACCGCGTGTCAGTGCGCCTGGACGGCGACTACAACCTGCGCCCTTCATTCTCGATTGCCAAGCAAGGCGAGGAAGGCCGTGTGCGTTTTGCCGGTTTGCCCATGGGACATGAATTCACCTCGCTGCTGCTGGGCCTGCTGCATGTGGGCGGCCATCCACCCAAGGTGGAAGCAGACGTAATCGAACAAATCAAAGGCTTGGAGGCACCCGCCAATGGCGGTCATTTTGAAACCGTCATTTCACTGAGCTGCCACAACTGTCCAGACGTTGTGCAAGCCTTCAACACCATCGCTGCTTTAAACCCGGCATTTAGCCACACCATGATTGATGGCGGCATGTTCCAGCCTTTGGTTGAGCAGCGCAAGGTGATGGCTGTGCCCACCGTGTTTCAAGGCCAGCAGGGCAACAGCAATGAAAGCTTTGGCTCTGGCCGCATGACGCTGGAAGAAATTGTTGCCAAGCTGGACACCGGCGCTGCAGAAAAAGACGCCGCCAAACTGAACGCCAAAGGCGAGTTTGATGTGCTGATTGTGGGCGGTGGCCCGGCAGGTGCAGCCGCCGCAATTTATGCTGCGCGCAAAGGCGTGAAAACCGGCATTGCCACCGAGCGCTTTGGTGGCCAGGTGCTGGACACACTGGGCATTGAAAACTTCATTTCCGTGAAAGAAACAGAAGGCCCGAAACTGGTGGCTGCACTGGAACAACACGTGAAGGAATACGACATCGACGTGATGAACCTGCAACGCGCCAAAGGCCTACAGAAACTCGCCGATGGCAAGGTTGAAGTTGAACTGGAAAACGGCGCCAAACTGACCAGCAAAACCATTATTTTGAGCACTGGTGCACGCTGGCGCGAAATGAACGTACCCGGCGAAGCCGAGTACCGCAACAAGGGCGTGGCCTACTGCCCGCACTGCGATGGCCCGCTTTACAAAGGCAAGCGCGTGGCGGTGATAGGTGGTGGCAACAGCGGTGTAGAAGCCGCCATTGACCTGGCTGGTATTGTGAAAGAAGTCACTTTGTTTGAATTCGACACCAAGCTGAAAGCAGATGCAGTATTGCAGAAAAAACTGTACAGCCTGCCGAATGTAAAAGTGATTCTGAACGCGCTGACCACTGAGGTGAACGGCGATGGAACCAAGGTGTACGGCTTAAGCTACAAAGACCGCGCAACGGATGAAGTGAAGCAGGTTGAACTGGAAGGTATTTTTGTTCAAATCGGTTTGCTGCCCAACACCGACTGGTTAAAAGGCACGCTGGAATTAAGCAAGCATGGTGAAATTGTCGTGGACCACAAAGGCCACACCAGCATGGAAGGCGTGTTTGCTGCGGGCGACTGCACCACAGCACCTTACAAGCAAATCATCATCGCCATGGGTGAAGGTGCGAATGCTTCACTGGCTGCGTTCGATCATTTGATTCGTCAGTAAATTGAAAGTCTTCCCTGTCGCCATGTGGCGGCAGGGAATCAAACCCTTATTGCTCCGACCTGGTCGCTTGCAGCTATCGGCTTCCAAGTGTGGCTCTCCTCAAACAGCGACTTAACCTCATTCGCAGTTTCAACTTCGCCATCACTAAATCTTGCTAAATCGCAGTTCTTTATTGATAATGATTATCATTATCAATAAATTTACTGAGACATGCCATTCCAACCCGATCCGGTTTACCTTCCGCAAGCCCGCACTTCCCTGTTTGCTGTTCAAACCACCGTCACAGGTACTCCTGACTCACTGGGCTCAAGACGACGCCGACTGTGGGAAATGTGCGGCACCGCTCAATGCCCTGTGGTGGGTATTTGCCTGCCCATGACGGTGGTCAAAAAACTGGCAGTCAAATATTTACAGCACACCGCCAGCCGCGCAAGCGACTATGAAACACATTGTGCTGTGGTGGTGGCCTGCAAAACAAAATCGGCGTTTGGCAAAATGGTACAAGAACAACTTGACCAGCGATTTCACAATGAACTGCGCACGGTGCAAGCCTTGAAAACCCGTGAAGCCTTGCAGGCTCACTGGAACAAACACAAAGAGGCCAACCACTTTCCAGGCGTGTTCTGGAGCGTGCTTAGCCACCCAAGGTGTGACGCAGCCATGGAATTTGAAGTGCTGGGTCATGCCCACATGATGCAGCACCAGGCAGGCTGCGAAAGGCAAACTCAAGAGAACGAAAAAACTGCGCTGCACGAGCAATTAAGGGCAGCACTGGCCGCCAACAAAAAACTGGAAGAAAAATACCTGGCCTCACAACTGAGCCATGCCCAAACCCAGCAACTTCAGCAAGACACCATTTCAACCTTGCAAACCGAATTGGCCAGCCAACACGGGGAAATGCATAAACTAAAGAAAACTCTCAGCACGCTGCATGCACAGAAAGTGAACCCTGATGTTTCAAACACCAAAGAACTTGAGTTGTTGCGTGCACGCATTACCACCTTAAAATCAGTTCATCTTGCCGAACTGGGAAACCTACAGCAACACATCAAATATTTAGAGGCCCAACTGGCCAAACGCCCCACTGCATTCGCCATTCAAGCACTGGATGCTACTTCAACAAATTGCGCCGAGCCTTGTGACAAACCGCTAGACAAACGTTGTGTGCTGTGTGTTGGCGGTCGTCCTTCGGCAGTGCCGCTTTATCGACAAACAGTGGAAACCCGGGGTGCCACTTTCATGCACCACGATGGCGGACAGGAGGAAGGCATTGCCCAGCTGGATGCAAAACTGAACAGCGCTGACTTGGTGATTTGCCAGGCAGGTTGCGTAAGCCATGAAGCCTATTTTCGTGTGAAGGAGCATTGCAAAAAACGGGGTATTCAATGCGTGTATGTTCAAAACCCGAGCAAGTCAGCATTGAGAAAGGCGCTGCAAATGATCGCAACGCCAGGTAACGATTGAACCATCAAATCAAGGCCAAATCACCTTCAACAAACCCGGCCTGTTTGCAAGCGCGAAAGCCACCGCCACAGCAGACCCAACCAGCAGCATGATCCACACCAGTGCCGCAATGGAAGGCCTGTCAGCCACCAAACACACCAACAGTGAAACAAACAAAGCGGCATACCCCAGTGCCTTGAGAGTCGCCCTGGGTGGGCGGCTGTCAGCCAGGGGAATCTGCTTCACTTGTGCCCAATGCACATCCATGGACAAGGCCAGCCACGACATGCCCACCAGGCTGAGCAAAGCGGCGGCAATTAGATAAATTGCTTCAGGCATGGGCCACCTCGCTGGTGTCAGTCTTGGGCTGCTTTTCGATTTTCCTGGATTGAGCACCCACACCACGCTCTCGCCGTGCAAGTGTCAATGCAGCCCAACCGCTTACCATGGCACACGCCATCAGGCTCAAATCAACACCAGCCACGGGCCAGTAAGTGTCAGTGAAAATTGTTTTGATCAAATGGTCGCCAGTGGTGGCCCAATTCAAGAGCACCGCTGAAATACTTAGCACAACAACACCCCAGCACTGCTCACGCCAGGCTGGGTTGAACAAACCAAGTGCAACGGGCGCACTGCGAACGTAAGCATGAACAAAGCTTAAGCCCCACACAGTCCAGAATGCAGCTTTTTCCCAATCGGCCTTGCCCAATAGGTCGGCTGGCAAAATACGATTCACGACCAGCATACCGACTGCGGCCATCACCATGCCAGTCACTGTAGTAACGGCCAATGAGTCGACCACACGGCTTCCGTTGCTCCCACTTTTCGCATGTTGGGATTTTCGTTTTTCAACAAAGAAAATGAAACCAGTTGCAATACACACCGCGCCCAACAAGCCACCCAACACATACAGCCAACGCAAGAACCAGTGTTCAAAGTGCTGCAAATGCAAGCCTGTCAAAAATTCATTCACCTCTGAAACAGGGGTACGCGGCGGGTCTTCACTGAGCACTTCACCGGTGCTGGTTTTGAAGTGAATGCCCTCGCCCACCAAGGCAACCCGGTCACTGCCAGCGCGGTAAATGCTCACATAACTGTTGGCATCGCCCACATGGTGCATCACCAAAAAGCCGACCTCACCTGCCATGTCGCGCGCTGCCCACCGGCGTTTGGCCTCCTCCACCATGGCATCCACACTGCTCATGGGTGCGGGCACACCTGCTGCATCATGCGGTAAACCGGTTGCGGCCGCCTCGTGAATTTCATGCTGCTTGTGCAGGGGATCAAGCAAGGTGCTGGTTACCGGCAGAAAGTAAAAACTTGCAAAAATTACTAAGCCGGTGAATGCAAAAAAGAAATGGAATGGCAGGGCCACAACACCAGTCAGATTGTGTAAATCCAGGCTGGCACGTTGTGTTCGCTTCCAGGGCCTGAACGTGAAAAACTCGCGGAACACCTTGCGGTGCATGATGACACCGGTGACCAAGGCCGCGAGCATCATCAAGGCAGCCAGCCCCACAATCCAGATGCCCAGGTTTTTCCATTTCAGCTGCAAGCTGTAGTGCATGGGGTAGAACCAGTGGCTGCCAATTTTCAGTTTGTCATCCGGCAACACCGCGCCAGTTCGGGGGTCCAGCGTCACATTTTTATGAATATGGTTGTGGTCTTCCGGGTTCTTCGCCAATGGCACTCCATAACCCACGCCTGCCGCCAACACGGGGTCGCGGTGGGTAACATAAGCCCAGTATTCGTCCACCGGCAATTCAGTGCGCGGTGTCATCTCGCCCTTGGCGGGGTCGTGCAGCCTGGGCATGTTGGTGGCGTAGTCCACCTCATCGGGTTCCAGTTGCTGCAAAGCAGGCAGCAACACCTTGTCAAAAGACGGCATGGGCTGCGCGTCGAACCGTGTTTCAGGAATTGCCCAGCGGTCAATTTCCCGATCAAACACCGACAACGATCCGAAGAAAAAACAGACCATCAACACAAAGCCCAACACCAAACCAAACCAGGTGTGAACCCAGGTCATGGACAATCGAAAATTACTGAACACCAACCTTCCCCTTCAAGACAACATGCTTTGCTGAATCAACCAGGCCGACAGAGTCATCAACACCCCACCACCTGCCAACACAGCCCACACACGGGCAACACTGCTGCTGGCAAAAGCCCACAGAAACACGCCCAGAAACACCAGAAATGCAAGCATCAAAACGCCGGTTTCGGCTTCATGAAAATCAACACCGAGCGCGGCAAGGCCCGCGATGCCCAGGGATGAAAAACCCCAGGTAAATGCATAGCCGCCAAGCAGCGCCGACATGATTCGATTGATTACCAAGTAGTGAATACCGCCAACCTTGTTCATACGTAAAACGCTCACACTATTTAATGAACAATAATGATAATTATTCTTACTTGTTTAATCAATTGATCACACGATTTAATTTGTCTATCGATCTGCTACGATCAAGCACTTGTAGTTCACCGTCATGAAAAACATGCCTATTTCCAGAATCAAAATCGGCTTATGCCTGATGCTGTTGACCAGCCCCGCCCTGCAAGCCCAAACCCCAAACCCGGCTCAGGTTGAAGAAGGCGACTTGCGGGCCTGTTTACAGCTGGAGCAACAGGGTTTAAAGCGATTCAACACGCTAGAGCAACGGGCCAGCGACCTGCGTGGCAGCGAGAAACTCTTAAGCGAGCGGCGCATTGCCTTGCAAAACCAGAAGGCCAAACTGGATGCGGGCAAGCCCGATCAAAAGGCAGTTGCGAATTTCAATGAAGCGGTGAACACCTTTAACCTTCAGGCTGACCGGTTGAATGCAGACAAAGCTGAATTCGAGAAAGAGTCCAGTACCTACGACAACTGGGTCAACAACAACCTGAAACCGGTGTGCAACAAAGTGATCAACAAACCGGTGAATCCGGTGACGTCCTATTACGCTTGCGGCTTTAACAGCACACAGCCGCTGGTCGATGTACCCCACTGCAAAACCCTGCCCAATCTGGATAGCCTGAAAACCTGCATTCAAAAAGCAGGCAGCAAAACTGCCGCCTTGGAGGCTTGCAAGGGGTAACCCATGTGTGGGCTGTCCACCAAATTACTAGCTAAACGTTGATAGGGTTTGTGCATTGTTCCCACACCTCACCTCAATCGCAGTATGAGCATCAACACCCTTCTGGCTGGCCCCGTGTTGCGTCGCATGCAAAGCGAGCGAATCACTTTGTGGTTGGCCACATCCCGACCCGTGCAATGGCGGCTTTCCCTGTTCCCGGACAAACACGATTCGCAGGTGCATGAAATTCGCGGGCATTGCCGTGAATTAAAAGTGGCCGAGCACTATTACATTCACCTGATCGACCTGCCTTTGAACATGCCTCTGCCTGCTGACACTTGGGTAGGCTATGAACTCAGCTACAAACATGGGGCAGATGGCGAATGGATCAACCTGACCCAGGAATCGCCACATCTGCTTTACCCCGGCAGAAGCACGCTGGGGTTTGTCATTCACAGCCAGGTTCGCAGCGTATTACACGGATCTTGCCGCAAGCCGCATTACGCCCGCAAGGAAGACAGCTCGGCCGGTGATGGCCTGGTTCGGGCCGACCAACACTTGCTGGAACTGGCTGCCACACCCACCGAATGGCCAGCGCTGCTGATGATGGGTGGCGATCAAATTTACACCGACGATGTAGCGGGCCCCATGCTGGTGGCCATACACCGCTTGCTCAACGAATTGAATTCGCCAGCCGAGCCTTTGCCCGGTACCCAACTGCACAGCAGCCATACCCTGCACCGCGAACAGCCGCACTATTACACGCGCGATCAATTGTTGCCAAAAACCAGGGCCAACAAAGACATTCGCACCGTGCTGTTCACGGGTGTGAAAAAACCGGTGTTCACCACTGACAGTGCCCGAAACCATTTGATCTCCCTGTCTGAAGTCATGGCCATGTACCTGTTGGTGTGGTCGCCCATTCCCTGGCGCTACACGGACATGACCATCCCACCGGAAGTGCCCACCGAATTTGCAGAACGCTATGAAGCACAACTGGAAGCGATGGAAGAATTTGTCGCCGAACTGGACTGTGTGCACCGCTTGATGGCCCACATACCAGTGGCCATGATGTTCGACGACCACGACATCACCGACGACTGGAACCTGAGTGCCGAGTGGGAGGAAACTGCTTACGGTGAGCCATTCTCCCGCCGCATCATCGGCAATGCGCTGGTGGCTTACCTGGTGTGCCAGGCCTGGGGCAATGCGCCAGAAAACTTTTCCGATGACATGATGAAGCGCTGCGATGAGGCGCTACAATTGCCCGGCGAGGAAGCGCACGAAGATCTGATTTCCGAGTTGATTGCCTTTCGCGGCTGGCAATACAAATGGGACACCAAGCCAGCTTTGATGGTGATCGACACGCGAACCAACCGCTGGCGGTCGGAATTCAACCCAGCACACCCTTCCGGACTGATGGACTGGGAATCACTGTCCGAGTTGCAGCAAAGGCTGCTTGGTCATGATGCCGTGTTGCTGGTGTCGCCAGCCCCAATATTTGGCGTCAAACTGATTGAAACCATACAAAAAGTGTTCACCTGGTTTGGCAAACCCTTGATGGTAGATGCCGAAAACTGGATGGCCCACCGCGGCGCAGCCAACACCTTGTTGAACCTGTTTCGCCATGGCAAAACACCCCAAAATTTTGTGATTCTTTCTGGCGATGTGCACTATTCATTCGCTTATGAAGTGGAACTTCGCAGCAAGAAAAACAGCCCCAATATTTGGCAAATTACCAGCAGTGGTTTTCGAAATGAGTTTCCGCGCAAACTGCTCGACATTCTCGACCGCATGAATAGATGGTTGTATGCCCCTTGGTCACCTTTGAACTGGTTCACCAAACGCCGAAAAATGCGCATTGTGCCGCGCAAACCCGACCATGGCAGTCGTGGTGAGCGCTTGGTCAACGGCAGTGGAGTCGGCTTGCTGACTCTTGATGCCACCGGTGCACCTCTGAAAATTACTCAGCTGCTGGCCGATGGCGACACCATTGAATTTCGCAAGCGCATGGAAGACGAAGCACACTAGCGAATTGCCGGGCCAGGGCTATCAGCTTGCTGCGGGCTTCGCCACTTCCACCTGCTGGCCTGGTTTCAGCAAAGCGTTGGGATTCACCACCACGCGGTCCTCAACGCTTACGCCCTGCACAACCTCCACAGTGGTCGGGAAATTTTTACCCAAGGTAATTTTTCTGAACTCAATCTGGTTGTCTGCAGTCAACACCACCAAAGTAGCGCCACCATCCCGATACACAATGGTGTTGGCAGGCACCGTAACGCTGTTGCCTTTGCCGTTTGATTCAATTTTCAAACTGGCATTCAAACCGGCAGGTAAGGCCAGTTCACGGTTATCAAACTCGTATTCAATTCGCACGGTGCCAGTGTCCGCACGCAATTCCTGAGAAGATCGCTTGAAATTCACGGCAATCATTTGGCCCGGGCGCTCGGCAATACTCAGGCTGGCTTTGCTGGCCTGCTCAATGCGAAACAACTGGGGTTGCGGCACATCCACCTGCACCCGAATCACATCGCTGTTGATGATTCGGTAAAGCATGCGTGTGTCATTGGGGCTCACCCTGTCGCCCCGGTCAATATTGCGCTCGGTGATTACACCATCAAAGGGTGCCTTCAAGGTCAGGTAGGTCAATTCACTTTGCAAGCGAGCCACCTCTGCTTTTGCAGCATTCAAATTGGCTTTGGCCACTTCTTCAATGCCCATCAACTCATCGACTTGCTGGGCCGACACTGCACCCGCAGTACCCAAAGGCTCAACCCGCTCGCGATTGCGTGTCGCAAGCAGCAATTCTGCTTCGCGTTGATTCAGTGCCGCCCGTGCAGAATTCAGCGAAGCCTCCAATTCGGGTGCTGAAATACGTGCAAGTACTTCACCCGCTTTGACACGTGTGCCAATGTCAGCATAGCGTGCCTCCACAAAACCTGAACTGCGGGCAAACAAACTGGCCTCGCGCGAAGGGGCCAGCCTTGCTGCGAATTGAATGTCACTGCTGGCCTGCGACAGGGCAGGCTGAACCACATTGACCACAGGCATGCTTGCCTGGTCTTGGGCAGGTTTTAAATTCGCTTTGGCGTCCTGCCCCCAATACACAAAACCAGCGCCCGCTGCCACCAACACTGTCACGGTAGCGCCAATTAAAAATGGTTTACTCACGCCTGTTTTATCCACGGTTTACTCCTCAACCAGCGGTTTGCCGGGTACTGCGTTTTTCATTGCAAATGTGAAAATCAAAGGCACCAAAATCAAGGTAGCCACCGAGCCTGTCATCAAGCCACCAATCACCGCGCGGGCCAGTGGCGCATTTTGCTCAGCGCCCTGCCCCAGCGCAGTGGCCATCGGGATCAAGCCCACAATCATGGTCAATGCGGTCATCAAAATTGGACGAATTCGCTGGCGCACGGTTTGCAATGCGGCATCCCAGGCACCCATGCCCTGCACCCAGGCATCACGCGCAAACGAGGTTAGCAACACGCTGTTGGCCGTGGTAATGCCCATCGTCATGATCAAGCCCATGAGTGCAGGCACGCTGATCGGCGTCCCGGTGACATACAAGGCAGCCACCGCACCGGACAGCGCCACCGGCAAACTGCTCAAGGCCACAAAAGGCAAAACCCACGATTGAAAGTTGAACACCATCACCAGCACAATCAAGGCCAAGGCACCCAGCAAACCAATCGCGAGTTCCCTGAAGGCCTCGGTCATTGCCGTGGCCTGGCCGTTGATCTCTATTTTGTTGCCCGGTTTCAAACGCGACTGCAACTCGGCCACCGCCTCTTGGGATTGCTCGGCGAGAACCCTTAAATTTGCACCAGGCGCATTGGCCAGCACGCTCACCACTGGCTGCAGGGTAGAACGCACCACCGTGGCCGGCACGGTGCGTGGTGTGATGGTTGCTATCGCGCCCAGTTGAATGCTTTCTCCGCCGGGCGTGGTAATTGGCAAACGAAGCAAATCTTCGGCCGAGTTAATGGTTTGCAACGGTGCTTGCACCTGCACCACATACGAGATACCCGCGCGGGGATCGGACCAATAACTGGGTGCGACCGTGCCGCCTGTGCCCAATACACCCAACAAGGTTTGCAAGGCATCGGCCGAAGTAATGCCCAAGGCAAGGGCACGGTCTCGATCAATCGACACCACGTACTCCGGCAAATTGCCCACCTGCCGCAACATCAAATCACTGATGTCACTGGAGCCATCCAGTTTCTTGAGCAACTCTTGCGCAATGCCCATATTGCCAGGCACATCCCTTCCAATCACCCGAATTTCAGCCGAGGTGGGTGTTAGGCCCGACAAGGTTTGATTGGTAATGTCCGCAGGCAAAAACAAAAACTTGAAATCGGGATAACGTTCAGTCAGTTCCTTGCGCAGCAAGGTTTGATACTCAAACGTGCTGGCCTTCTTGGGATTTAACTCGATCAGCATTTCACCATCGAAACTGCCAATGGTCATGGTGTCTACCCAAGACATGTTCACCGGGTCGGGCTGCCCGATCAATTCCACGATCTGCTTTACTTCATCTTCAGGAATCAATTCTCGAATGGTGGTTTGCACCTGTGCAAACTTGTTGGCAGTTTCCTCAACACGCGTGCCTGCCGGGCCACGCACGTACAGCTTCAACAAACCCGCATCGGTGCGCGGGAAATACTGTTGCGGGCTGATGGCCAACAAAGTGCCAGCGCTGGCCACAATCAAGACCACCACCAAGGCCACCACGGGCCACTTGGCGCGCAAGGCAGGCAGTCGGTTGGCAATGCCGTCACCCAAACGGTCGATGGATGCTTCAAGTTTGTGAAAACCCTTGTAATGCTTGTCATTCTTGCCGAGATTCAGCGCAGCCAAGGTGGGCACCACAGTTCTTGAAAAGAAGTACGACGCCGCCAATGCAGCAATCACTGTGATGGCCAATGGCTGGAACACATAACCCGCAATGCCCTCCAGCAAGAAAATGGGCGTGAACACAATGCAGGTGGACAAGGTAGACACAAATTCGGGGAACGCCACCTGCTTGGCCCCGGCCAGTGCTGCCTGCGGCGCACTCAGCCCCAAACCGATGTTGCGGTTGATGTTTTCAATTTCAACCATGGCGTTGTCCACCAGAATACCCACCGCAAGGGCAAGACCCGCCAGGCTCATCAAATTCAGGGTATGCCCGGTCAGCTTCACGGCAATCACCGCGACCAGCAGTGAAAGTGGAATCGACACCAGAACGATGAGGCTGGATTTGATCGACCCCAGGAAAATGAACACCACCAGGCCCACGAGAAAACCCACGATCAGAATTTCCTTGGCGATGATGTCCACCGCACTTTGAACGAAAATGGACTGATCGAAAATGGGTGTGATTTTCGCACCTGCTGGGGCAGCGGCTTGAATTTCCGGCAACCGTTCCTTCACTTTCTCGATGATTTCTGTGGTGGACGCATCGCCAATTTTGATCATAGACACCAGCACGGCGCTGCTGCCGTCCACCCGAGTCAGGTTGGTTTGAATGGCACCTCCATCGCGCACATCGGCCACATCACGAAGCTTGATGATTCGGCCATCCCTCGCGCTGATCGGCAGGTTGGCAAACACCTCGGCGCTTTCCGGGCTTGCATCCACGGAAATTTGCATGTCGCGCATCCCTTCGCGCACATTGCCGGAAGGCAGGGTGAGGTTTTGCTGGTTAACAGCCTGTGCCACATCGGCAGCGGAAAGCCCAAAGGCTGGAAGTGCATCGGGCTTCAAATCAATCATGATCTGGCGGGTTGCACCGCCATACGGCAAGGTTAGCCGCATACCACCAATGCTTTGCACCTGCCCGCGCAACTGAATGCGGGCATAATCGGCCAACTGGCTTTGACTGAGCGTGTCGGAAGAGACCACCATGCTGAGGATGGGCCGGCTGGACAAGGAGTTGCGAACCACAATGGGCGGGCTGGTGCCAGCGGGCATTCGTCGCAAAATGGTTTGTGAAATTGCTCCAACCTGGGACAAGGCCACATCAATTTCCACGTTGTTTTGAAACACCACCCGAACCAGTCCAACGCCATTGAACGTTTCTGAAGAAATTTCCTTCACGTTGTCCACGTTGTTGAGCAAAGCCAACTCGGAGAACGAGGTGATTTTGGTAGCCATTTCACGGGCATTCAAGCCCTGATAGGTCCACACCACATTCACCACCGGAGTTTTTACTTCAGGAAGAATATCGACCGGCAATTGCCGTAGGGACGACAAACCCAGAATGAACACGAGAATTGCCAACGCGCCCATGGAGTAGGGTCTTCGCAATGCGTACTTCACCAACCACATTGTTAGTCCTTTGACTGCTGCTTCTTTGCACAGCCCACTTTGAGCGCCATTGCCCGAAAATGTTCAAATTTTTTTGAGAATTATTCTCGAAACCCTTCAAGGGGAGGCCTAATTTAAGCATACTTGCGCATTCACTCACCACCTGCTGAAAACCATGAGTCAAGCCAGTGCGCTGCGATTGTTGTTGCTGTCCATGATCTGGGGCTCATCCTTCGTGTTTTACAAAATTGCAGCCACTGACATGGCACCTGCTTTCATGGCGGCGCTTAGGGTGATGTTTGGTGCACTGTTTCTGGGCGGGCTTTTTGCACTCACCCGCAAGCAAACCCAGGTTGCCAAGCGCTGGAAGTTAATTGCGGTGATTGCCGTATTTGCCTCCGCCCTGCCTTTCACTTTGGTGGCCTACGCCTCGTTCACGGTCACAGCATCGGTGCTGGTAATCATCAACGCCACTGCGCCAATTTGGGCTGCGCTTGTTGCCCTGGTGTGGACGCGCGCCGTGCCATCGCCCATGGCCTTGCTTGGGCTTGTCTTGGGTTTACTGGGCGTGGCAATTATTGTGGGTTTTGATGCGGCAACCCTGAACACAGAAGGCACTGGGCTGGGTGTAACTGCGGCACTGGGCGCTGCGGCTTGCTATGGCATTGCCACCAACATGGCGAAATACCTGGGCAGCGACATTGACCCGCTCACCAACGCATTTGGTTGCTTGCTGATGGGTTCGTTTATTTTGATGCCCTTTGTACCATTTAACCTACCTGAACAAATGCCCGCCATGGGCAGTTGGCTGGCCATTCTCGGTGTGGGTGTGTTGTGCAGTGGTGTCGCTTACTTGCTGTATTTCAGGCTGGTCATGGACATTGGGCCTACCTCGGCACTTACCGTCACCTTTTTAACTCCGGTATTCGGCGTGCTGTGGGGCAACCTTTTTCTAGGTGAAACAGTGGGTTGGCACACTTTGGTCGGCGGTTTGGTGGTGTTGGCCGGCACAGCCTTGGCGGCCGTTTACGGCCTGCAAAAAAACGATGCCGTACCGGTGGACTGATATAGATTTCAACGCGTCAAAACCACGCTTTGACAGTCCATGGAATCCACATTCACGGTGACCGTGTTCAAATCCACACCCAACACTTGTAGCAAACCATCAAGAATATTGCCCACCAGTCCCAGAATGGGACTTAACACGGGTTCAAGCGCATTCAGCAACAAGTTCACCAAACCGTTCACAACGCCATTGATCAGTGGCCCCACCAGCGGAAGTTCAATACCAAGGTCCAATTCTGTGTTTTGCAGCAAATTGCCCAGTGACTCCCCCACGCTGAGTTCAATCGTTTCGCTGAAAGGCGCTACCCCGTCAAAACTGTGCTGAACAGGGTCAGAGCGCAAACTGGTCTCAGCCGCCAAAGTAACACCGGCATTCACCAAACCCAGAAAATTCACATCCAGAATATCGGCTGGTGCGCCACATTCCAGCGCGCCGACAGTGGTATTCAAGTTACCCGCGCTGTCAGAAATACACACCTCGGCCACGGCGGGTACCACGGTCATTACCATGTTGTTGGTTGTGCGCGGATACCTGCATGTCAATTCATTCACCTCGGCCAGGCCACCGGCTACACGCAGTTGAAGCCCCAGATCAAGCGCGCTCAAACTGACAAGTGCAAGGTTGATATTCAAAGGCTGGCGAACACGAACATCCAACGCAACCTGTGCCGTTCGGCCCGTGGCGATCGGGTTTTTATAAGGCATTTTTCGGCCTACAAATACCTGTGGTGCTTCCAGAATATTCACGCCGACATCCAGATTCAGCAAACCCGATGAAATAGGCAACACATAACCCACACCTTCCACAGCATTCAGCACAGTCACCTGCGCCAGTTGCCCAAGGTTAATGTCAAGCGTGGTATTGGTTCGACCGGATAAATCGAGGGCCACGAGATCACCCACAGTCACGTTGACATTGTTCAACGGCCCACTCAAGGCACTCAGAATGCCTTCAACTTCCATTTTGTCGGCTGCATCGGCATTGCCCACCACCAGCGCGTCTTGTAGCAAGCCCAATGCCGACACGTTCAACGACAACAAATCATTCACATTGGCCACACCCAGTTCAGTGGCCAAGGCCAGTAAATCAACGCGAATGTCGCTGCCCAGCAAACTACCCCACTGGGCCACATTCAAATTGATTGCGCCCCCACCCAGGGCAGTCAACAAACCATTCAGCAAAGCAGACTGATTGGTGTCCACACTGACCAGGCCACTGGATACCGACCCCACCACCGTGGGTGCCACGGTTGCTTCGGCCAGCACGGTCACCTCACGGTTTGGCAAAAACACCAGCAAACCATTGACCGGGCGAACAATCGTGACCCGGCTGGTGATGGAGTTGTCGCAATCATTGGTGGGTGCATCGTCGATAATGCACTCAATAGTCAAATCGTCGTCGGCGCTTACACCGTTGGCCAGGGCTATGGCCTGTGCCTCGGCAAACTCAGGCCCGTTGGCCATTTGGCGGGCGGCAGTCAGGGCAACCAGGTCAGCAACACCTTGCAAGCGGGTTTTTTCCCAAGCCATGTGCCCCACGGCCAGAACACCCATAGCGCCCATGCTCATGATGAGCACAAACACCGTCAAAATTGAATAGGCACCGCGTTGCGATTGCAGAGAATTGGGCTTAACCATCGTTGGGCTCCACACGTGTTGTGGACTCTGCTGACAAATTCTCAGGCAAAGGAATGAAAAAGGAATTACCGACCAGTGGGTTGCTGCTGTAGTTGGGATAATCAAGACGCACCCGCAGGCAGGTTGAGTCGCCGCAGGCAAACGAATTCACGGAAGGCACAACGCTTTCCCGGAAAGAACCCACGTAAGTGGGCAGCAGGTCTTCCAAAGCGTCTTGCGCAAGGCTTTCATAGTCGCCGACTGCAAAACCACTGCGATACACCGTGGCTTGCCGCGCGGCCTCACTGGTGGTGTTGTTCATGATCAACATGGCCCCCAACAGCACCGAGTACTCCACGATCGCGAAAATCACAGCCAGCAAAATTGGCAGTGTCAGCACCAGCTCGATCATGAGCGCGCCTCGCTGACGTAATTTGGACTGATTTTTCATGATGGGCTTGTCTTCGTCGAATGGGTTAGTCAAAAAGTGTTAATCAAAATATTACCTAATCACTTTGCCATTCAACACTGGGAATAATAGGAATGAATAGGATGAATTTTACCCTCTTATTTGGGTAAAGGAAAAATATTTCACTTATATTTCAACTAGATAAAGCTTATCGCGATGTCCATTCAAAAACCAATCAAACAATTGATTGAAAACATTAAGCCTTACATTATGTCAGCTTTTTACTTACAAATGATTAACCTGTGCTGGTAAAAAAACAAAAGCCGGCTGAACCAGCCGGCTTTGTGAAGTGAAACTAAAACTTATTGTTTACAACTTAGTCGTCTCGACCTCGACCATGTTTGCCATGTCCATGGCCTCGATCATCATGCTTCCAGTGTTTGCCGTGCCCACGGTGATCGTGGTCACGGCGATACTCACGGTAATCACGGCGATCATAGTCGCGGCGGTCGTAATCCCTGCGGTCATAGTAGTCGCGACGGTCATAGCCACCACGATTCACGTAGGTCACGCGGTCTCGATAAATGTAGCGCTGCTCAATGTAACGCGGGCTGAAGTCGTAGTAATCGCGAGACTTCACGAAATAAACCGGCCGTGAACATGCGTCGTAACGACCACAATAGCGACCCCATTTTTTCAGGTGTCCCGGAGGTACATGCAAGTACACCGGTGACA
The DNA here is from genome assembly GCF_002473065.1 of Limnobacter sp. UBA7229. NCBI lineage: Bacteria > Pseudomonadati > Pseudomonadota > Betaproteobacteria > Burkholderiales > Burkholderiaceae > Limnobacter > Limnobacter sp. UBA7229. The sequence goes on from NZ_DKTN01000003.1 coordinate 373,452, forward strand.
AAATACGTGACGGACGAGTCACAATCAGGGGCTCTGCATACACCAGCGTTGGGTAGCGCCCGTTGTCGATATTGACTGAGCCATACACCCCGGGAAGCACTTCCCCGCCCACACCGATAGAGATGTTGACGGCCTGAGCCTGCATGGGGGCCAGAGCAAGACCAGTCAGAACTGCAAAACTGGCCGAAAAAATCCTGAACAATCGAGTTTTCATCACAAATCCTCCTTGCCGTGATGTCAACTAAAACGCAACGGCCTTCGTTTGGTTGACTCGGAATAAATAAGCAGTAAAGCTTGTTTAACCCTATGATGGTCTTTCCCACACACAAGAATGATGGAGTAATAAAATGACTAAAACTATGCGCGCAACAGCAATGGCAGTTTTGTTGAGCTTTTCAAGCAGCTTTATTGTGGCACCAGCCCACGCAGCAATCGTGAGCACCGAAGAAGCGGTTGCCATGCATCAGCAAGACCGCTCCGAACTCAAGCAATTCTTCGATCGTGAAGACATTGCCAAAGCACTGCAAGCTCATGGTGTAAGCCCTGAAGTTGCCAAGGCCCGTGTGGATTCCATGACAGAAGAAGAAGCCCAGAAGCTTGCCGCCCACATTGAGAACGCACCCGCAGGTGCCGGCATTGTTGGTGTACTATTTACTGTCTTCATTATTTTGTTGGTAACCGACATTCTTGGCCTGACCAAGGTATTTCCGTTTACCCGTTCCGTTCGATGAAATTACGTTTTTCCAGTACCGCCTGGGCCCGCTTGGCGGGCTCAGCTGTACTTGTAGGGCTGTTGGCCTCTTGTTCAATTTTGCCAACAGTCCCGCAAGACCTTCAAAACACCGTTCAAACCCAAGCACCTGTTGAACTCAAAAACGTGCCGTTTTTCGCACAGGAAGAGTTTTACTGCGGCCCGTCAACATTGGCCATGGTGCTCAACCATGCCGGTGAAAATACCGATCCGAACAAACTGGCTGAGCTGGTTTACTTGCCTGGCCGCCAAGGCAGCTTGCAACTTGAAATGCTGGCTGCACCCCGCCGCTTGGGCTACCTGAGTTACCAAATTGAACCCAAACTTCCCGCACTGTTTGACGCCCTGAATGCTGGCGCACCCGTGGTGGTTTTGCTGAATCTTTCACTGCCGATTGCACCGCAATGGCACTACGCCGTGGTGGTGGGTTACGAGCCTGGCAGCAACAGCATGATTTTGCGCTCTGGCCCGAAGGAACGTGAGTTGATTCCCGTGGCCACCTTTTTGAAACTTTGGGAACGCTCACAGAACTGGGGCTTTACCGTGATTAAAACCACCGCCGAACCACCCAGCTACGTGAATGCACAAGGCTATCTGAATTCAGCGGTTGCGCTTGAGCGCTCCAACACAGAGAAAGCCGGTCAGGCTTACCTACAGGGTGCGAAAACCTGGCCCACCGAGCCCTGGTTTCATTTTGGCTTGGGTAACCTGGCCTATGGGGCCAAAAGTTATGTGGAAGCCGAACAGCACTACCGCAAGGCAGTGGGTGTGTACCCCGACATGGCTGATGCCTGGAACAACCTGGCGGAAACTCTGATCAAGCTGGACCGCAAGAATGAAGCCCGTGCAGCGATCAACAAAGCGATTGCCATCGGCGGCGGGCGCATTGCTGCCTACAAGGAAACAGCCCAGAAAATACAGGCCGACTGATGCAGCTGGATTGGGCCCAAACCTTGGGCTTTGTGGCCGCAGCACTCACCACCTTTTCGTTTATTCCGCAGGTGGTGTATTGCTGGAAAACACGCGACACCCGAAGCATTTCTTTGGGCATGTACGCGTGTTTTTGTTTGGGTGTGCTTCTGTGGCTTGTTTACGGTTTGTTGGTGCAGCAATGGCCTGTTGTGGTGGCCAATGCAGTCACATTGTTGCTCGCCAGCTCTATTCTGTATTTGAAACTGAATCAAAAACCATGATCAAGGCAATTTTGACGGGGCATAGCAAAGGGCTGGGCTTGGGTATTGCCCGCGCACTTCTGCAACAAGGGCATGCTGTATTGGGCATTGCCCGATCACAAAACACTGAACTTCAACAACAATACAACGAAGATTTTCAGCAAATAAGCCTTGATTTGGCACAACCCGGCGCACTTGAGCAGCTTGAAAGCAGCCCCCAACTGCTGAAATTCATTGCAAACGCAACACAATTGCTTTTAATTAACAACGCGGGCCTGGTGTCTCCAATAGGGCCATTGAGTGCGCAAGCCACTGTCGATATTTCCAGAAGTGTTCAGCTCAATGTTGCAGTGCCTTTGGCCCTGAGCGCCTTGCTGGCCCGGAAAATTCAGGGCACGCAGCAACTTCGGATACTGCATGTATCCAGTGGCGCTGCTCAAAGTGCTTACCCGGGCTGGAGCGTGTATTGCGCCACCAAGGCCGCGCTCGACATGCATGCTCGGGCTGTGCAACAAGACCAACTGCCGAATGTCGCCATTTGCAGCCTGGCACCCGGCGTGATCGACACCGCCATGCAAACACAAATTCGGGAAACCGACGAATCGCTTTTCCCCAACAAACAGCGATTCATTCAGTTAAAAGACAGCAATTCGCTGAGCGATCCCGATGAGACCGGTAAGCGCTTGGTGCACTACCTGCTAAGCCCGAATTTCGGCAAGCTTGCCGTGGACGACCTGCGCGCCCACTAGCCCACAAACCCGCCGATTCTGGCTTAGTGCAGCTTCACCAGGGGTGTGGCGCGTTTGAGCAGAAAACGCGCCATGGCCAACAAGAATGTTTTCATGCCGCCCAGCACCGCATAGTGATGCATCAAGTGCAAACTTGCGTACATGCTGCGTGCAAAAAAACCTTCCACAAACATGCTGCTGGCTTTGAATAATCCGCCCATCAAACTGCCCACCGAGCTGCGAGAACCCAGCGACACCAAAGAGCCATGGTCTTTGTACAAATAAGGCTTGCTCAAAGCTGGCTTGCCTCGCTCTGCATTCATGATGGTTTTGTAAATATAATCCGCCTGCTGGTGCGCCGATTGCGCACGGGGCGGCACCATACTGCCATCGGGTTGCACACAGGCCGCACAATCACCCAGCGAAAAAATGTGGTGCTGACCCTTGACCCGCAAATCGCCCTCCACTTCCAGCTGATTGTTGCGGTTCACAGGCAAACCCAAATTGGCCAGCCAGGCAGGTGCCTTAATGCCGGCAGCCCACACGCACAAATCAGCTTTGTACCGGTTACCACTGGCGTCCTCCACTTGCTTGGATGAAATTTCCACCACCCTGCAATTGTTGACCACCGTAATGTGGCGCTGCTCGAGCAAACGCAAGGCCGCGCTCGACACACTTTCTGGCAGCACAGGCAGAATGCTGGGAGCTCCTTCCAGAATGGTGATGGTTACATCGCTGGCTGCGTTAATTCCGCTAAAACCGTAACGGCTGTGCACATGGCTGGCTTCCCGCAGTTCGGCGGCCAGCTCAACACCCGTGGCACCTGCACCAATAATGACAATGTCCAGGCTTGCCGATGAATCCAGTTTTTTGCGCAAATCGAGCGTGGCCAAATGCTTGAGCATTTTCAAGCGAAAGCTCTCGGCCTGTTGCGGCCCGTCCAGCGAGATGGTGAAGTCTTGCGCACCTTTCACGCCGAAATAATTGGATTGACTGCCCACGGAAATCACAAGCGTTCCAAACTGCAACACGCGCTTGGGCAGCACCTCATCGCCCACATCGTCACGAACCGCTGCAATTTCAAGCTGTTTGCCGTGGGCATCCAGCCCCTCCATAGCGCCCAGTACAAAGTTAAAACCATTGTTGTGGGCCAACATGGGATAGGACAAACCTTCCTGGTGAATGTCCAGCGTACCGGCCGCCACTTCATGCAGCGACGGTTTCCAGATGTGGTACATCTTGGCATCGACCAGGGTAACGCGGTCAGGGCCCAGCTTGCGCCCCAGTTTGCAGGCCAGCTCCAGGCCACCTGCACCGCCGCCGACAATCACGATTGATGAAAGGTCCAAATCTTTTCCCCCTGATATAAAACTGATTGATCACATTAGAAGCCCAAGAGGGCTTTTGAGCAAATCTCATTCCTGCCCAGTGGTAAACCCCAATTTGACAGCAAATTTTTTCAATGAAAAAATGAACGTTCATTCAGAATTCTAGTCTACTTACTGTTCCCGCATTGTTAATTTCGAGGTAGTACCATGATTAATAAAAGAAAAATGGCGCTGGGCACCAGCGCCTTGTTGACTGTTGGCACGTTGACCCTGGCCGGTTGCGGCAGTCAAGAAGGCGGTGCAAATGCCGCGGCTGCCCCCGCTTTACCCAAAGTTCGCGTGTTTGAGGTGGCTGCAAAGCCAGTGTCGCTTTACACCGAATTGCCTGGCCGAACCAGCCCTTACCTCATCGCCGAGGTGCGCCCCCAAGTGAATGGCATTATCAAGGCACGCCAGTTTCAGGAGGGTGGCGATGTGAAAGCAGGCACCTCCCTGTATCAAATTGATGCCTCCACTTACCAGGCCGAATATGCCAGTGCCAAAGCCATGCTCGAAAAGGCGGAAGCCAACCTCACCAGCGCAAAAATTCGAAATGATCGCTTCCAGGAACTGGCCAAGCTCAATGCCGTAAGCCAGCAAGAACGCGATGATGCTTATGCCGCCTTGAAACAGGCTGAAGCGGATGTGGCCTCGGGCAAAGCCGCGGTTCAATCGGCACAAATCAACCTGAACTACACGAAAGTGACTGCACCCATCAGCGGTCGAATTGGCCGCTCCAGCATTACACCGGGCGCATTGGTACAGCAGGGGCAAGCCAGCCCGCTGACCACCATTCAACAATTGGATCCCATTTATGTGGACCTGACACAATCGACCAGCGAACTGCTTCAACTCAAGCGCGACCTGGAAAGTGGTGTATTGAAAAGCGCCGGGAAGGACGCGGCAAAAGTCACACTGAAACTTGAAGATGGTTCCAGCTACGCGCAGGAAGGCAAGCTGCAGTTCAGCGATGTAACCGTGGACCAAAACACCGGCACAGTGACACTGCGCGCCGTATTCCCCAACCCGAAACAACAGTTGTTGCCCGGCATGTATGTTCGAGCCTCACTTGAAGAAGGTGTGCGCGAAGACGGTATTCTGGTGCCGCAAAAGGGAATTATGCGCGATGCAACCGGTGCGCCTTCTGCCTTCGTAATAGGCCAGGACAACAAAGTTGAAAAGCGCAGCGTAGAGACAGCCAGGGCCATTGGCGACCAATGGTTGATTGCAGAAGGCCTTCAGGCAGGTGATCGCCTGATTGTCGAAGGTATCCAGAAAGTTCGTCCCGGTCAGGAAGTGGAAATCCTTTCCGACTCTGAGAACAAGTAAACAACGCCTGGCAGGAGTAGTACCATGTCCCGATTTTTTATTGATCGCCCCATTTTTGCGTGGGTGATCGCGATAGTTATCATGCTGGCCGGCGCGTTGGCCATTTTCAACTTGCCTGTGGCGCAGTACCCGGCCATTGCACCGCCCGCCGTCACCATTCAAGCCACCTACCCAGGTGCCTCTGCTGAAACCCTGCAAGACTCGGTCACCCAGGTGATTGAGCAACGAATGACTGGCCTGGATGGATTCCGCTACATGAAATCCACCAGTGACTCCACCGGTCGACTGCGAATCGAGCTGACTTTTGAGCCTGGCACCAACCCGGACATTGCACAGGTGCAAGTTCAAAACAAATTGAGCCTGGCTGTGCCCTTGCTGCCCGATGCGGTACAACGCCAGGGTATTCAGGTGACTAAAAGCTCAGCTGGTTACCTGCTGGTGATCGCCTTCACAGCAGTGGATGGTGCATACAGTTCTACCGAACTGGCCGACTTCATCACCACCAATGTGCAAGACACCATGAGCCGCGTGAACGGCGTGGGTGAGGTACAGGTGTTTGGTAGCCCCTATGCCATGCGCATCTGGTTGAACCCCGACAAGATGAATCAGTTCAAGGTGACGCCCGGCGATATTCGCAATGCCGTGCTGGCCCAGAACGCGCAGGTGTCTGCGGGTGAATTGGGCGGTGCACCGGCTGTGAAGGGTCAAACACTGACTGCAACCATCACTGCTCAAACCTTGCTTGAAACACCCGAAGACTTCGAGCAAATCATTTTACGAACCACTGGAGATGGCGCCACTGTGCGCCTGAAAGACGTGGCACGTATTGATTACGGCAGTGAGAACTACAATATTTTGCCCCGCTGGAACGGACGCAATGCATCGGGTATTGGTATTCGTTTGGCCTCGGGTGCCAACGCACTGGACACTGCAGAGGGCGTGATCGCCGAGATGGAGCGTATCACTCCCTTGATTCCCGAAGGCATGGAATGGGATGTGGCTTACGACACAACTCCATTTGTAAAAATTTCCATTGAAGGCGTGGTCAAAACCCTGATCGAGGCGATTATTCTCGTGTTCCTCGTGATGTACCTGTTCCTGCAAAATTTCCGAGCAACGCTGATTCCAACCATTGCAGTGCCCGTGGTATTGCTGGGTACGTTTGCGGTGCTTTCTGCATTCGGGTTTTCAATCAACACACTGACCATGTTTGCCATGGTGCTGGCCATTGGCCTGCTGGTGGACGACGCCATTGTGGTGGTTGAAAACGTGGAGCGTGTGATGGCCGAGGAAGGTTTGTCGCCTTTGGAAGCCACACGAAAATCGATGGACCAAATTACCGGTGCCTTGGTGGGTATTGGCTTGGTACTGTCGGCGGTGTTTGTGCCCATGGCATTTTTCCCGGGCTCGGCAGGCGTTATTTACAAGCAGTTTTCAATCACGATTGTGTCGGCAATGGCCTTGTCGGTGATTGTTGCACTGGTGCTGACACCGGCCTTGTGCGCCACCATGCTCAAGCCCATTGAGAAAGGCCACAGCCACGAGAAAAAAGGATTCTTCGGCTGGTTCAACCGTAAGTTTGATTCAAGCAATGCACGCTACCAGGGCGCGGTGGGTCGCATGCTGCACAAGTCGGGGCGATACCTGATTATTTACGGTGGCCTGTTGGCTGTTACCGCCTTCATGTTCACCCGCTTGCCCACTTCATTCCTGCCCGATGAAGATCAAGGCGTCTTCTTCACGCAGGTGCAACTGCCGGCGGGTGCCACGCAAGAACAAACCTTGCAGGTACTGGCCAAGATGGAAGACTACTTCCTCAATGAGGAAGGTGACAATGTGAAGTCCCTGTTCACCGTGGCAGGTTTCAGTTTCTCGGGCACCGGACAAAACTCAGGCATTGGCTTTGTGAGGCTGCGCGACTGGAGTGAACGCCCCGGCAAAGAAAACTCAGCGGCTGGCATTGTTCAACGTGCCTCGGCTGAATTCGCAAGCTGGCCAGAAGCACAAGCTTTTGCATTTGCACCCCCAGCCATTCGGGAATTGGGCAATGCCTCCGGCTTTAACCTGTTTATTCAAGACCGCACCGGTTTGGGCCGTGATGCGCTGATTCAGGCCCGTAACAGCATGATTGGCGAAGCCGCGAAAAACCCGATATTGACGGGTGTTCGCCCCAATGCGACTGCCGACACTCCGCAATATCAGCTTGATATTGACAATGCAAAAGCGGGGGCTCTGGGTGTGAGTGTTGCAGAAATCAGCGACACGCTCACCTCGGCCTGGGGTGGCAGTTTCATCAATGACTTTCTGGACCGAGGTCGTGTGAAGCGCGTGTACATGCAGGCCGATGCGCCATTCCGCATGTTGCCCGAAGACCTGAACCGGTTCTATCTGCGCAACAGCGACGGCGAAATGGTGCCCTTCTCCAACTTCTCGTCGGCAGAGTGGTCCATGGCCTCTCCACGCCTTGAGCGTTACAACGGTCTTCCCGCTGTTGAAATTCAGGGACAGGCGGCACCCGGCATGAGTTCAGGCGACGCCATGGACGCCATGGAGGCGATTGCAGAAAACTTGCCTGAGGGCATGGGCATTGAGTGGACGGGTTTGTCGTACGAAGAACGGCAGTCGGGTTCGCAGGCACCACTGCTCTATGCGCTTTCCTTGCTGATCGTGTTTTTGTGTCTGGCAGCGCTATATGAAAGCTGGTCCATTCCTTTCGCAGTCATGCTGATTGTGCCTCTGGGTGTGGTGGGTGCCCTGCTTGCGGCCAGCGGCCGTGGCTTGGCCAACGACGTGTACTTCCAGGTGGCCTTGCTGACCACTGTGGGTTTGTCAGCCAAAAACGCAATCCTGATTGTTGAATTTGCCAAGGAGCAATTCGACCAGGGCCGCGATTTGCTGGAAGCCACACTGGATGCGGTACGCATGCGTTTGCGCCCCATCATCATGACCTCGCTGGCCTTTGGTTTGGGCGTTGTGCCCTTGGCTATTTCGACTGGCGCAGGCTCGGGCAGCCAGAACGCGATTGGTACCGGCGTACTGGGCGGCACCATTTCTGCAACCGTGCTGGGCATTTTCTTTGTTCCCATGTTCTTTGTGGTGGTCACCCGCTTGTTTGGCAAAAAACGGGCCGAGAAAAATGCCACCGCGCAAGGAGAATGATATGAATAAAATTCAATTCTGGACATGCACTCCGCTGGTGTTTGCACTGGCCCTGGCCGGTTGCGGCACGCTGGCTCCCACCTATGAACAGCCTGCTGCGCCAGTGGCTAGCAACTGGCCAAAGGGTGAGGCCTACCAGGCCGACAGCCCTACAGCGCAGGCCGCGATTGACCTGGCCTGGCGAGATCTGTTTGTGGACCAGCGCCTGGAGCAACTGCTTGAACTGGCCTTGAAAGAAAACCGGGATTTAAGAATTGCAGCGCTGAATATTGAGCGAGCACGCGCGCTTTACCAAGTGCAACGCAGCGATTTATTCCCCACGATTTCTGCAGATGGTGAAGGCAATCGGCAACGCTTGCCCGCTGACTTAAGCGGAGGTCGCTCTGGCGGTGCCACCCCGAAACAGTACAGCGCAACAGTGGGTTTTGCTGCCTATGAGCTCGATTTATTTGGCCGGGTGCGCAGCCTCAATGAAGAGGCCTTGCAGCGTTTTCTGGCCACCGAAGAAGCACGCAAAAGCACGCAAATCAGTTTGATCGCAGAGGTGGCCTCCAGCTACCTCACCCTGGCCTCTGATCAAGCCTTGCTTGAACTGGCGCAAGACACCCTGAAGAACCAGCGTGACGCCTACGATTTGATCAAGCGCAGTTTTGATTTGGGTGTGGCCTCTCAGCTGGATTTGCGCCAGGCTCAAACCAGCGTCGAAGTGTCCCGCGCCGATGTGGCCCGGTTTACACGTGCTGTGGCCCAAGACCGCAACGCGCTCGAGCTGCTGGTCGGCAAAAACATTCCCAAGGAATTGCTGCCCGACAGTAACCTGGAGGGTGCCGCCGCCATGGTTGAACTTCGCGCTGACATTCCTTCCGAGGTATTGCAACGCCGCCCCGATGTGGAGTCGGCCGAACGTCTGCTTCAAGCCAGCAATGCGCGCATCGGCGCAGCCCGTGCCGCGTTTTTTCCCAGCATTACCCTGACCGCTGATGCAGGCACTGCCAGCTCCTCGCTGGATGGCCTGTTTGAATCAGGCTCACGCACCTGGAGCTTCATACCCAGAATCAACTTGCCGATATTTGATGCTGGCCGCAACAGTGCCAACCTCGAGGTCGCAAAAACAGATCAGCAAATTGCCTTGGCTGAATATGAAAAAACAGTACAGGGCGCATTCCGTGAAGTGGCTGATGCCTTGGCTGCACGGGGCACACTCGATGCAGAACTGGATGCACAAAATGCCTTGGTGGAGGCCACCTCGGAAAGCTACAAACTGAGCGAGGCCCGGTTTAAACGCGGCATTGACAGCTATTTGAATGTGCTCGATTCGCAACGAGCGCTTTACTCTGCCCAACAAGACCTGATCGCAGTTCGACTGGCGCGCACTGCCAACCTGGTGACCTTGTACAAAGCGCTGGGTGGTGGCTGGACCGAGAGTGACGCCAACCTGGCGAGCGACTATCCATCGAGGGGAGGCAGCAATGATCAACGAGGCTAAAACCGTGACCAGCAAAGCGGAACTTCGCCGCCAGCAAATTCTGGATGCAGCAGCCGAGTGTTTCAGGAAAAGCGGTTTTCACGGTGCCAGCATGTCCGAGATTGCGAAATCTTTTGGCATGAGTGCCGGGCACATCTACAACTACTTCGAAAGCAAGGAAGCGATTATTGAAGCCATGGTCAAGCGTGACCTGGACCAGGCGCTTGAGCGAATCGCAAAAATTCAAGGTGAGAAAGACATTCTGAAAGCCATGCTGGGCACAGTGGATGAAGGTGTGCAACGGCGCATTGACCGAAGCGAACTGGATACGGAAATTTTGGCAGAGGCCGCACGAAACCCGAAAATTGCCGCCACGGTTCAAGGTACCGACGCGGTAATTCGAGAGAAGGTCACGCATCTGATCAAAGGCATTCAGCCCTTGAAAGACTCGCCACCCTGCGAGCTCAATCTGGCTGCGAAATCCACCATTCTGATGGCTCTGTTCGACGGACTTCAAATTCGCGCCATACGCGACCCGGACATGAAGGCTGACGACATTGCCCGTGTGTTGAAAAGCGTCATTCAACAGATGCTTCAAAGCTGAGATTGGCGCGGCAGGCCTGGGGTATACTCGGGCTCTACTTCACTGCCGCGCCCCACATGCCACGAGCTGTCCTCCCCTACAGCCTGCCTTTGCTGCTGATCATTTTGATCGGCTTTGCTGCACTGTCGCTCACCTTGGGCGCTTATCCCCTGAGCCTTCTCGATAGCCTGCATGCCTTGCTGGGTACCGGCGAACCGATGGCAGTGCAAGTGGTTCAAGACATTCGACTACCCCGCACGCTGGGTGCCATTTTAGTGGGCGCTGCCTTGGCGGCAGCTGGCGCGGCTTATCAGCTTCTGTTTCGAAACCCGCTGGTGTCGCCCGATATTTTGGGTGTGTCCTCGGGCGCTGGGCTGGGTGCCGTGTTGGGTTTGTTTCTGGGCCTGCCCAGCCTGGGTGTGCAAAGCCTCGCATTTGCAGGTGGCATTGCCGCAGTGGCATTGGTGATTGCACTGGGCAAAGCGATTCAACATGCTGACCGAACCCTGGTGCTGGTGTTGACCGGCGTAGTGCTGGGTGCACTGGCTGGGGCAATCACTTCTTTATTGAAAATTCTCGCCGACCCTTACGATCAATTGCCAGCCATTACCTTCTGGTTGCTGGGCAGTTTAAGCGGCATGCACATGGCACAAGTTTGGGTGGTCGCGCCAGTGGTGCTGGTGGGTTGCTCGGTGCTGTATTTGCTGCGCTGGCGTCTGAATGTGCTGAGCCTGCCCGAAGCTGAGGCGAGCGCTTTGGGAGTTCAAGTCAAACCCCTTCGAATTGCCGTGATTGCGCTTGCCACCATCATGACCAGCGCGGTGGTTGCCGTGGCTGGCGTCATCGGCTGGATCGGATTGTTGATTCCCCACGCAGCACGCCTGCTGGTGGGTCCAAGCCTTGCTCGTCTGTTGCCCATGTCGATCGTGATGGGTGCGTTGTTTTTGTTGTTGGTGGACACGGCCTCGCGCAGCGCAGGCGATCTAGAAATACCGTTGGGTATTTTGACAGCGCTGGTGGGTGCACCCTTCTTTTTAGGACTGCTGCTGCGGCGTGCGGGAGCCAGTTCATGAGCCTGAAAACCGAAAACCTGTCGGTGGGCCACGGGGGCTGTGCAGTGGTCGAGCACATTAACCTGGAGTTGAAACAAGGCGAAATACTTTGCCTGCTCGGCCCCAACGGCAGCGGCAAAAGCACACTGATAAAAACGCTGCTGAACCTGATTCCCCCTTGCGCAGGGCGGGTGCTGATCAACAACGCTCCCCTGCAAAACCTGGCGTCACCGGCATTGGCGAAGCACTTGGCTTATGTGCCCCAAAGCCATGCCAACAATCTCGGGTTTTCCGTGTGGGATACCGTGTTGATGGGCCGAACCACGCATTGGGGTTTGTTCGGTGGCCCCACACAGGCCGACCATCAAGCGGTGCACAATGCTCTGGAACAATTGGACATCAGTGAATTGAAACTACGAGATTTCAATCTGCTTTCCGGCGGGCAACAACAACTGGTGCTGATAGCGCGTGCCCTGTGTCAGGGTGCGCAAACTCTGATTCTCGATGAACCCACCGCCAATCTCGACTTTGCCAATGCGGCCAAGGTAATGCACACGCTGGCATCGCTTGCAGCCGCCGGGAAAAGTGTGGTGCTGAGCACGCACAACCCGCAAGATGCTTTGGGAGTCAATGCCACCGCTTGCTTGCTGAAAGGGCGTGCCGTGCTTGCGCTTGGCCCCGCCCATCAGGTAATCACCTCCGAGACCTTGAGCGCACTGTACGGCGTTCCAGTTACAGTCAGTAAAACAGAGTCGGGCCATATTGCGGTGGTTCCCGGCAATCACTGATCTGATTATTCAGCAGCCAGCCCTTCAAGTATCGGGCAGTCGGGCCGAGAATCACCTTTGCAACAGTGAACCAGGCGTTCCAGTTCGGCCTTCATTGCATTCAATTCGCGAATTTTCGCTTCCAGTGCATTCAGGTGTGATTGCGCAAGCTTTTTGACCTCCCGGCTTGGGCGCGTTTTGTCTTGCCACAGGCCAAGCAATTCCTCAATCTGCTTGATGGAAAAACCGAGGTCACGTGAGTGCCGGATAAAACGCAGCAAGTGCAAATCCCGGCTGTTGTACAAACGATAACCAGCCTCGGTGCGGTTGGCCTCGGGCAGCAAACCCACCATTTCGTAATGCCGAATCATTTTCGCGGTGATTCCCGATTCCATGGCCGCTTCGCCAATCGTGAACCAATCTTTGCGTGTCCATTCTGCGTACATGTTCACAACTCCACTGTTTCAGGTTTCAATAGTTTGGGTTTCCAGCGAGTCAGCAACAGGGCGTTACTGACCACACTGACTGAACTCAAAGCCATGGCTGCGCCTGCGACCACCGGGTTAAGCAGTCCCATCGCGGCCAAGGGTATTCCCACTGCGTTGTACACAAAAGCCCAGAAAAGATTTTGTTTGATCTTGTTGTAGGTGCGTCTGGAAATATCAATGGTTTGAGCCACCAAGGCGGGGTCAGGTCGCATCAGCGTGATGTCGGCTGCATGCATGGCCACCTCTGTGCCACTGGACATTGCAAAACTGACATCCGCAGCTGCCAGCGCAGGCGCATCGTTGATTCCATCTCCCACCATGGCCACCACCTGGCCCTGCTGGCGATAATGGGCCACTGCCTCGCTCTTGTTGTGCGGCAATTGTTCAGCCTGCACCTCTGAAATACCCAGCGCCTGGGCAACGCGTTGGGCACTGGCCCTGGAGTCGCCTGTCAACAACACAGAGTTCACCTGCAAATTGGTCAAATTTTGCACAGCTGCAAAAGCGCCTGCTTTCAGGGCATCACCAAAACCCAAGGCCCCCAGCAAGGACACTTCACCTTGCTGGCCTTCGGCAACCCAGGCATGGGTGGGTGCGTTGTCTGGCAGGGATTGGTTCACCGTGCTCAATGCCGACTCCGGCACACCCAGTTCACGCATCCATCGCGCAGTACCTACATACACACGTGTGCCATCCACCATGCCACTGACACCACGCCCAGGCTGGTCCTGCAATTGGCTTACCCCAGGCCATTGAACGCCCTGCCCTTGGGCATAAGCCAGCACAGCTGCGGCCAGCGGGTGAGCGCTGCCCGCTTCAACAGCTGCTGCCTTGGCAAGAAAGCTGTGCAGGCTATTGCTGTTAAAAGGCACTGCTGCACCCACAGAAGGCTTGCCCTCAGTCAAGGTGCCGGTTTTATCAAACACCACGGTGTTAATTCGGTGAGCAAGCTCCAGCGCCTGTGCATCTTTAATCAGGATTCCATGGCGCGCCGCCACGCCCGTGCCTGCCATGATTGCGGTAGGTGTGGCCAAACCCAGGGCGCAAGGGCATGCAATCACCAACACAGCCACCGCATTCACAATGGCCAACTCCAGGTTGCCACCTTCAGCCAAAAACACCCAATACAACAAGGTAAGCACCGCAATCACCAACACCACGGGTACAAACACGGCACTCACCTTGTCCACCAGCTTTTGAATGTCAGGTTTGGCTGCTTGCGCGTCTTCAACCAGGCGAATAATTTTGGCCAGCGTGGTTTCAGCACCCACAGCGCTCACTTCAATCAACAAGCGCCCATCCAGGTTCACAGCACCGCCGGTCACCAGGCTTCCCGGAGATTTCTCAACCGCCTGGCTTTCCCCGGTAATCAGGGCCTCATCCACATGGCCTTCGCCTTCCAGCACACGGCCATCCAGCGGAATTCGCTCACCGGGCTTCACCACCACCTGCATGCCCACCGCCACACTGGCAATCGGCAGCACTTTTTCTTGCCCGTTCTGAATCACTGTGGCGGTGTCGGGGCGCAAGGCTTGCAACGCAGCAATGGCTGCAGTGGTTTGCCGCTTGGCGCGTGCTTCCAGCCACTTGCCCAACATCACCAAGGTGATCACTGCGGCAGACGCCTCGAAATACAAATGCTGGTTGCCCTCGCCCAACATGTAAGCCGACAAACCAAATGCCGCAGAAGTACCAATGGCCACCAGAAGGTCCATGTTGCCCGTGCGGTTTTGAATTGCTTTCAATGCTCCCCGATAAAAACGGGCGCCCAACCAAAACTGCACCGGGCTGGCCAAAAGCAGTTGTATCCAGCCAGGCAACATGTAGTGCTTGCCAAACAGCATTCCTGCCATGGGCAACACCAAGGGCAAGGTGAGCAATGCGCCCCACAACACCATCGTGCCTTCATGATCATTTTGTTTTGTGGGGTGCGAACCCGCTCTGGATGCGCCTGCTGAGCTTGGCTGGCTGGCAGTTTCAATTGGCTCCGCGTCATAGCCTGCTTTTTGAACCGCCGCGATCGCGTTTTGCAACAGATCGGGTTTGGCCAGTTGTACGCGGGCCTTCTCGGTGGCCAGGTTCACCGTTGCGCTAATGACACCAGGCGTAGCCAACAAGGCTTTTTCGACAGCGCTGGAGCATGAGGCACAGCTCATGCCGCCCACAGCAATGTCGATGGTATTGGACGGGTTGGAATTCATGCTTGCTCTCCATGGTGTGATGGAAGCATTTTCAACCTTAACACCATGTCAAGGTCAATGCCTTGACCTTACCATGATTGGAAGCTTCAGCATATCCATGTGTTCAATTCAATGGGAGAGTCTTCATGACACCGCCATGGCGATTGCCCGATAAAGTACATGCATTAGAATTGCGGTTAACCCCAACTGGAGTGCAAAACATGATTACCTTGAGTGTAGAGAAAGTGAAATGCGGCGGATGTGCCGCCAATGTGAAACAGGCCGTATTGGCCAAAGACCCGCAGGCACAGGTGCAAGTCGATGTCGCCAACAAACAGGTAGAAATTGATTCTCGTCTGGACGGACACACCTTGGCCACGATTGTCAGCCAGGCCGGCTACCCCGCCACCCTGCAAGCCTGATTCAAAAGATCAAGCGGCTTCGCAGTATGCCTGGCCCCAGTAGTTGTACGTGAACGCCTTGGGGCCGGGCACATACATGGTTTCAATGTCATCCACCAAAAACCCGCCTTCCTTGAGCAAAGCGGGAATGTCCCGGTTCAAGTGACAACCTCCCGCCAGTTTTCCCCACACGGGTTGCAAACGATTCTGCGTGTTTCGCACTTTTTCATCCGGTGCCGCGCCATGCTCGCAAAACAGCAACTTACCGCCCGGCTTTAACACTCTGCGCATTTCCTTCAAGGCTTGCACGGGCTCTGGAATGGTGCACAGGGTGTAGGTCATGACGATGGTGTCGATACTTGCATCGGGCAATGGAATTTTCTCGGCAGGCAAGCCCATAAGCTCTACGCTCAGGCCGGTTTGATCGATGCGTTTTTTCGCCAGACGATGCATTTGCATGGCAGGGTCCAGGCCAATGATTTTTTCAACTTTTGCAGCGTCATAGTGGCGCATGTTCAAACCGGTGCCGATACCAATTTCAAGCACCAGCCCTGTGGCTTTGGGTACCACTTTCTGGCGTTGCCTGTTGATGGCTTTCATGCCGCAAGCGAAATCAAGCAAAGTAGGCAGTACGTGTCGGTCGTATAATTTGGCTAACAATCCCAATTTTTTGTCCTTTTGTATTCAGGAAACGTCGCCACCATGCAAAACAACCCAGACCAGTTCTCATCCAAGATCGGCTTTGTGCTGGCCGCAGCCGGCTCAGCCGTGGGCATTGGTAATTTGGTGGGCTTTCCTGTGGCCGCAGCCAAAAATGGTGGCGGTGCATTCTTGTTACTGTACATTTTTTTCGTCATTGCCATTTGCCTGCCGCTGATTCTCGCCGAGCTTAGTTTGGGCCGCGCCACCAACCAAAACCCTTTGGGAGCATTCAGGCAGGTTTCCAGAAACCACAAAGCCTGGGTGCTGGCTGGTGCTTTGTCGTTGATCACACCTTTCATGATTGCCGTGTTTTACAGCGTACTCACAGTGTGGTTGCTGGGCTATTTCCTGCTGGTACTGATAGGCCAACTGGACCAATTGGCCACCCCTGTTTATTTTGGCGGCTTTATCACCAGCCCCTGGATATTTGCCTGCCTTGCGGCGGTCATTGGCATGGTCATTGTTGTGCTCAAAGGTGGGGTGCGCGATGGCATTGAAAAAGCATCCCGTTTGCTCATGCCCATGCTGTTCATCATGCTGATTGGTCTGGCTGTATTTGTGCTCACCTTGCCCAACGCCACTGCTGGTTTGAAGTTTTATTTCACACCGCAACTGGACCGCATTACCTGGAGTGTGGTCAACGGTGCCTTGTCACAAGCATTCTTTTCGCTGTCGCTGGGCATGGGCATTTTGATTACTTATGGTTCGTATTTGCGCAAACAAGACAACCTGGTGCAGTCGGCCAAAATGCTGGCCTGCACCGACACTGGCGTGGCGCTGGTGGCGGGCCTCATGACCCTGCCCGCAATTTTCGCCATTTACCCCAACACCAACCCCAGCGAATTGAGCGATTCCTCGGTGGGCTTAATCTTCTCGTTTTTCCCGAACATTTTCATGGCCATGGTGCCGAAATTCGGATATGCCGTGTCCAGCCTCATCGCAGCCACATTCTTCCTGTTGGCGTTCGTAGCCGCCATTACCTCGCTAGTGTCGATTATTGAGGTGCCAGTGGCGGCCCTGAAAGCCGAGGGCAAGAAAACCCGCAATACAGCGCTTGGGATTGTTATTGCGGCTGTGTCGATAGGCGCCATGTTCAGCGCCTTGTCTTTTGGGCAAGTGAAATGGCTCAGCGATTTCGCTTTTTATTCCGGTGCCAACAAATCGCTTTTTGACGTGTTGGTTGACGTGTTTTACGACACCATTTTGCCTTTCAACGGTTTGCTGATTTGCCTGCTGGTGGTGTGGCAATGGAAACGCCACAACATGACTGCTGAGATGCTGACCAGCAATAAAAATGCTGCCAGCGGTTGGCTTGAGCGCTACACCCACTTTGCGATTGCATTCTGGATCCCGTTGATTCTGGCCACTGTGTTTGTTGTCACGGTAATCAATAAGTTTTTCAGTTGATCGTCACCACGGCGATCCACTGAATTACTGGCACGCTTAATGCCACTTTTGTGCTGTAATAAGGAAAATCAAAAAATATTCCGGAGACAGCATGAAAACAAACCTGGTCTTGGCTGCCCTTTTCATGGGCACGTCTGCCTTGATGGCAGCCTGTTCAAAAACCCCAACCCCAGTCGATCCCAACAGTGCTGCAAGCCCTTTCACACAGGCTTTTCACGCTGAAGTGGCCAAAAACACCGACCTAGCAGACCCAGCCAACAACGCCGATGCGCGCAAAGGTTTAATCGCAAAGCCCACAGGCAAAGTACTCAACGATGCCGGCGAAGTCATTTGGGATTACGACGAATTCAATTTCATTGAAGGCAATGCCCCCAGCACCGTGAACCCCAGCCTGTGGCGGCAGGCCAGCCTTAACAATCAAATTGGCCTGTACAAAGTGGCTGACCGCATTTACCAGTTGCGCGGCTTTGACCTGTCGAACATGACCTTGATTGAAGGCGACACCGGCTGGATTGTGGTGGACGTGCTGACCAGCGAGGAAACAGCACGCGCCGCCATGGCTTTTGCACGCAAACACCTGGGCGACAAGCCAGTAACCGCCATTGTATTTACCCACAGCCACGTGGACCATTTTGGGGGTGCGCTGGGTGTGCTCAGCGCCGAGGAAGTGGCAGCTCGCAATGTTCCTGTAGTTGCCCCCATCGGCTTTATGGAAGAGGCCACCAGTGAAAACCTGCTGGTGGGCATGGCCATGGCACGAAGGTCAATCTACATGTACGGAAAACGCCTGCCCCGCAGCCCGGAAGGTTTGATTGACAACGGCTTGGGTAAGGCCGTGGCCTACGGCAAGGTGGGCATACTACAGCCTACGCTGGTGGTGAAAGAAGCCAAAGAAACCCACGTGCTCGACGGCCTTGAATTCATGTTCCACAACGTGCCAGGCAGTGAAGCGCCCTCCGAGTTCGTGTTTTACCTGCCTACACTGAAAGCCTTTGGCAGTGCAGAACTGTTTGGCCACACCTTGCACAACCTGTACACCCCACGTGGTGCCAAAGTGCGCGATGCATTGAAGTGGGCCAGTTACATGGATGAAGCCATTGCCTACGCAGGCGATGCCGAAGTGATGTTTCACCAGCACAACTGGCCGGTGTGGGGAGCCGACAATGTGCGCAGCTTCATGGAAAAACAACGCGATGTGTACCGATTCATTCATGACCAGACTGTGCGGCACATGAATGCGGGCTACACCTCCATGGAAATTGCAGAGAAGGTTCAAATGCCACCGGCCTTGAACAACTTTCTGAGTGGGCGCGGCTACTACGGCACCGTGTCACACAATGTGAAAGCGGTGTACCAGTTTTACATGGGCTGGTTTGATGCAAACCCCGCCAACCTGAACCCCTTGCCCCCGGTTGAAGCGGCAAAGCGATATGTGGATGTGGCAGGCGGAATGGATGCTTTGCTGAACAAAGCAGAAGACGCTGTGAACAAAGGTGAATACCGCTGGGCTGCTGAATTGCTGAAACATGCAGTGTATGCCGACCCTGAGAACGCACGCGCCAAGGCCTTGCTGGCAACAAGTTTCGACCAGATGGGCTACATGGCAGAATCTGCGCCGTGGCGTAACTTTTACCTGACCGGTGCACTGGAGTTGCGCCAAGGTGGCTACGCCGAAGGGTTTCAACGCACAGCCTTTCTCGACATGCTGAAACACACCCCCACGGAGCGCTTTCTGGAAGCCATGGCCGCTGCGCTGAACAGCGACAAAGCGGAAGGGGAAGACATTCAAATCAACCTGGTGTTTTCCGACACGCAGGAAAGCTATGTGCTTCGAATCAACAACAGCGTTCTACATCACCGTGCGGGCAAACCAGAAACAAATTCTGCTGCCACACTCACATTGAGCAAACCCTTCTTTTTGAACATGATGACTGGTGAGGCGGGTGCGACTGATTTGCTGTTTTCCGATCAAACCAAGATTGATGGCAGCACAATCAAGCTGGGGCAATTTTTTGGAATGCTGGAGAAAGCAACAGGTAACTTCAATATTGTGACGCCTTAACCAAGCCATGGCATGTCAGTAATATTCGGGTTTCCACGATTGGCCTGGAAACCCGAACAACCCTATAGTGTGTGGAAGATCAATCGCACATTCACTGGTAACGCACATGTCCACAGCCCAAGCCAAACACAGCACACTTCAGCCCTTCCACCTTGCATTCCCGGTCACCGACATTGAGGTAGCCCGCAAATTTTATGGCGAGGTGATTGGCTGTGAAGAAGGCCGCAGCGCCCCACACTGGGTGGACTTCAACTTTTATGGCCATCAACTTGTGGCGCATTTAGCACCGGAAGAAGTGGGCTGCAAAGCCAACAGCAGTGTGGACGGCCATGCCGTGCCTGCCAAACACTTCGGCGTGATTTTAACCATGGATCAGTGGAATGAACTGGCCGACCGGCTGAAAGCTGCGGGCACCAAGTTCGTGATCGAACCCTACATTCGATTCAAAGGCCAGGTGGGCGAACAAGCCACTATGTTCTTCATGGACCCATGCGGCAACGCGCTTGAATTCAAGGCCTTCGCCAACATGGATCAAATATTCGCCAAGTAAATCAGCTTTTTGCGTTTTTCCAGACGGTGTAGGGCTCGTCATTCTTGGTGCGCACTACGCTGTCAACTTCGTCCATGTACACCTCGCGGTCTTTGGAGTTGAACGCTTCAGTCAGGCTGACCATGCCCAGTGAAAATCCCGTACCCACGGTGACATAACCAAAAGCCCAGTCCTGCACGACACCTTTCTTGTCCACCAGGAAATAAGTGGCCATGCGCTTCTTGCTGTCGAATCCAATTCCTTCACGGGAGTTGTCAAGAATCGCGTTGTTGTCCATGCGATCAGTGAAATGCTTTTTTACCACCATGCCATTGGGCAGTTTTTCCTCGCCAATAAACTTTCCATAAGTTGCATCATTTTGAATTGGCGCGTAGGGCTGGCCAACATGCTTGGCCAGCATGCGCGAAGCAATGCCATGACCCACGGCATCACCCATGCTGTTCAAGGCACCGCATCCACCCACACTCATGCTCACTGCCAAAATTCCGACCACCGCCAATGATGTACAAAACCCCCGAAGTATTGTCGCCATCGCTTGTTCTCCCCCAATGTCTTTGAACTTGTTGAAGCAATTTAAACCCTTCGCCTTACGGGATATATCCTATAAACAGAGTAGTCAATTTGATTACAACATTCAGCAGATTGGCGTAGAGCAATAACGTGCCTAGCATGGTGTTCAATCAACAACACCATGCGAGGGGACTATGGGGATTCGTCAATTCGGTTTAATGGCTGCCGCTCTTTGTACGGGCTGCGCTTCGATTACTCAAGGCACCAGTCAAACGCTTATTTTTAAAATGGAGCCCCAGCAAACCGTGTGTACCTTGAGCAGGGACGGCGAAGGCGAGCTTGGCGTGGTAACCGGAAAAGAAAACAGCATCACGGTGGGCAAAGACAAGGACGACATCATTGTGGCCTGCAAGGCCCCCGGCTATGAAGACAAAACAATTCGCCTGGTCAGCAGTGCGAGCACCGCAGGCGTGGCCGGTGGTGCATTTATTGATTTGGGCATCACCGACATGATCACTGGCGCCATGTGGCAATACCAAAACGAGATCCGCGTGGCTTTGAACAAGCCCGGCCAGGCGCCCGCCAACACTGACTTTGCCAAACCTCTCTAAAACGATTGCTCCATTTCACGGCGAAACTTCACCGCCGTGGAATTGGCATCAAACGCCACATCATTCCAGCTCACGGCTTGCCCGGCTTTCACGGGTTTAAGCAATTTCACACCATGCGCCAAACCCAAAGGCAATCCACCCAAGGCCAGCGATTCCTGTGCGGGCATCAGCTTGCCGTACACGGTGTAACCACCCTCACCGTCCAGCAATTCACCCGCCTTTAAATCACGCTTGGCAGTGGCCACTACATCGCCATGCCAGCAAATGGGTGCGCCCGTGGCCTCGCCGCGAATACCGATGGACGCCACCGAAATTCCCAATTCCAGACCAATCAGGTGAAAGGGTTTGTACATGCTGGAGTACTGTCCACTTGGATCGGTGATCAAGCCGTATTCCTTGAAGCAGCGGGCCACGTATTCACTGTCTGCAGCGAAGGTCACATACACGCCCCAACGCAGGTCGCGAAACACCGGGCGTGTGTCACGCTCAACACTGGAGATCACCTCCACTTGCCCGCGTTGGTCCAGAATGCCGCCGTGTTCACGTGGCTTCAAGATTCGCGCCAAATCATCCACACCCACTGCCGGAAACTTCAGGCCACTGGGGGCTGCAAGGCCTGTGGCATTGGCCACGGCTGCCATTTCAATCGCGCTTTTGGTGCCATCCAGAAAGCTGTTGAACATTTGCGCGTTCATGCCGCCTTTGGCTGCGTCTTCCGCCGTTAAACCATAGTGGTTCCACACGGTGTCAGGCGTGCTTTCATGGTAGGTGGGCAGGTACTTGGTGCCTTTGCCCGCGGCCACGACAGAAAAACCAGCGGCCCGCGCCCAATCCACCATTTCAAAAATCAGTGCAGGCTGGTCGCCATAAGCCAGTGAGTAAACAATGCCAGCTGCATCGGCCTTGCGTTTCAGCAAGGGGCCTGCCAGTGCATCGGCTTCCACATTCACCATCACAATGTGTTTTTTAAATTCACAACAGGCCAGCACATGGGCAATGCCCACAGCCGGGTTGCCCGTGGAGTCGATGATGATGTCGACAAAAGGCGATTCAATCAGCTTCATGCCGTCGTCAATAATCGCGGTGTTGCCCTGTTTGGCGGCTTGTTCCAAGGAGTTGGCCGCATAGCTTTCTTCTTTCCAGCCCACATTTTTAAGTGCAGCTTTCGCCCGTGCCGGGGACAAGTCAGCAATGCCCACCATGTGAATGCCGGGCGTACGCGGTATTTGAGAAAGATACATAGAGCCAAACTTGCCCGCGCCAATCATGCCGACACGCAGGGGTTCGCCCTCAGCAGCACGCTGCTGAAGCTTGGAGAATAAATTCATGAAAGCCTTTTAGGTGGATGCAGTATTTGCCCACAGAATAACCCGTGCACACAGGCACGGAAAACCCGCAGTATCCCTAGGACAGGCAATTACCTCTCGCGCTGAACTGCATCCCGCAGGGCCTGCACACTGGGCACACCCGAGAAAAACTGTTCGCCTACCGCCAGCGACGGCACCGCTTGAATGCCAAGCTGTTTTGCATAATGCAAATCAGCATCGTGTTGCGCGTTGGCTAGAGGCGAGTTGACAAACTCATCGAGTTCGGCCGGGTTCAATCCCAGATTTGCAAGAATGTTTTTCAGTACCTGATCCTCACCAATGTTCAGGTTTTGCTGAAAAAACGCCTTCATCACAGCGGTCGTGTATTCGTTGCCCTTCCCCTGTTGCTTCGCATATTGCAGCCCCAAGAATGCTTTGCGTGTGTAGGGTTGAGGAGAAACGGTGGGCAGTTGAATGGGCACACCCAGGCGTTCGGCCATGGGGTACACCGACGCCTTCCACACGCGTGGCAGGTATTCATCCTCGGGCTTCAAGGTGGGTGTTGGGTAGGGTCGAAGCTCGAACGGCATCCACTCAATTTCGACTTCTAAACCCTCAATGGCTTTTTCGATGGTCGCTTCACCAAGCAGGCAGAACGGGCACACGAAATCGGTCCAGACCTGAATTTTGATGGGTGTAGTCGACATGGGGGTACTCCTGGTTTGAATGCTGCTAACTGCCGGCGTTAGTTTGCCATTTTGCAAGTTTGAATACCAACCACACACCAAAAAGTGAAAGTATTAGACTGACTGCCACCGTCATCAAGAACTGGAAATCTTGTTTGTCTTCATAGCTGGATACTCCGCAGCACGATTGCAGGAGATCCCACATTTCGGGTGAAAAGTCAGGCATCGGAAAATAAGCAGGATTGAACTGAAAAAACTGAAAAACAGGCCATGAAGAAACGAGCACAATTAAAAGGAAAGCCAACCGTCGGAAAAGCTTCATGTCACGCAACCTCTAAAATGCCCAATGCAGCGAATTTCAATCCATCAAGTTTTTGAGGGGGTTTGCTAAATAGAAGAGAGCGTAATTCAACAAACTTGCTCATCTGATCCACAACGATACAGCCTTCACTGATTCCAAAAGTACCTTTTGGATGAAGGCGAAATTCGCCACGTTTGATCGAATCACACCAAGTTTCATCATCAACTTTACTGTCTATCGCATACAGGCTGAACCAATCGGATCGGTCCTGATAAAGATCTCTTAGCCATCCTAACCTGCCACCCGACTCCCGATTTAGAATGTAATAGCGTCCTGGTGGAATTGGTCCGACATTCCTCAAACAGGCGTCTATACGGCGATTTGTGTGAGGGCCAAACCCGGAAAACGCAGGATAGCTGAAAATCTTCCCCGATTGACTCACTGACAACTCACTCATTGGCTGGTTGTTGAGTTTGAACTTGCAATTAAGCATGTTTGAATACCCTCTCCCACAAAATTGGGCAAGGCTGCTGTGTATCCAGGTTCCTGTCAAATTACGACTTTGCTCTGGTTCAGGAGAGTTAACTCGGTCGATTATGTGTTTGTGGAAGTGCTGTTAGTTGTGATTGAATCAGCGTTTATCGGCAAAACCAACTTCTGATCGACCTGCATAACATGAAACTTGAGTTCAAAACATTGCTCGCACTAGTGCCATCAGGTAATCGGCGTGCGCTGAGCATCAAGGGTGAGAATCAAACTAGAAAGATCTCGGAGAATGAATCGGACCGCAAAGCCTACCTGACGCGTAAAAAAGAAGCTGAAATCAGCCCTAGAGAATTGCTTAAGAATCTCAAGACTCATCGTAGAAAGCGCATTTTTTGATAAGTTAGAGCGCGCTACGCAGGTAGCCCCAAGGCACGCAAAACATGGAGCCTACTGCTCGCGATTGACCTCAACGCCCCTGCCGCCCAAAAATGAAAAAGCCCTAAACTCGGTTCAGGGCTTTTTGTAATTTCTGGCGGAGAGAGGGGGATTCGAACCCCCGATAGGCTATTAACCTATACACGCTTTCCAGGCGTGCGACTTAAACCACTCATCCATCTCTCCGCGGTAAGCGCGAGAGTATAGCAAAGAATCGCCTTGGGTATCCAGTGCATTCTCTCGGCATCACACTTTTCCTTCCGATTCGGGCAGCCGCAACACACGCATTACGGCGGGTGCTTCGTCTTTGCGCCCACCCAACAAGGAGGCCACCACCATGGCCAGGGCGCTTAAAGGAATGGTAAACACACCACTGGCCACGCCGCTCAAACCCCCAATTTGCACAGCATCCAGATTAAACAGAGCCATGAACGATGAATTGGTCAGCGCAAGGCAAAGGCTTGAACTGAGAAACCCTGTGCCCATGGCCCACAAGGCCCCACGGCGGGTAGCACCGCTCCAGAAAATACCGGCCACCAGTGGCACAAACAAGCTTGAGGCTGCCAAAGCAAATGCAGAGCCAACCAACACCACAATATTGCCCGGCTGCAAACTGGTAATCCAGGCGGCCATCAGCGCCGCGCTCAGCAACGCAATTTTTGACATGGTCACCCTGCGCTGTGCAGTGGCCTCGGGGTCGAGCACCCGGTAATACAGGTCATGCGACAAACTGCCTGCAATCGCCAGCAACAAACCATCGGCGGTCGACAATGCGGCAGCAAGGCCACCCGCAGCAATCAAGCCTGATAGAAAAAACGGCATGCCTGCAATTTCAGGCGTAATCAACACCAAAATATCGGGGCTCAAACCGATTTCTGCAAACTGAACCACACCATCCTGGTTCACGTCCTGCAAGGTGGCCAGGCCTGGCGTCACCCGCGACCACGCCGCAATCCAGTTAGGAATCTCGTTGTAACTCAATCCCACCAGGTTTTCGTACACCACCACCTTGGCGATCACACTTAACCAGGGCGAAGCCAGATAAATCACCAAAATACAACCCAAGGCAAACACCACCGACCACCGGGTTTGTGACGCATTCGGTGTGGTGTAAAACCGCATAATGATGTGGGGCAATGCAACGGTCCCACACATCAGGGTAAAAGCCACCGCCAGAAAACTGATCAAGGCCCGGGAATTCGACAGCCCGGAATCGTCTTTGACCGACCCAAAATGCGGCACGCTGGCTTTCACCTTATCCAGGTAACGCTGCTTTTCCTGACTCCATTTGCGTTTGGCATCTTGGGGGTCTTTGGGGTAGCTGGTCAGCACCCGCTCGGCTGCTTTGATTTCTTGAAACGTCGAGCCGTCGTAACGCGCCAGTTCCAGGTTTTTACGGCGTGCCTCATAGCCTTCCGCCCAAGATGAAGGCAGGGTATCAATCAACAATTGATAGCGATCCGCTTCCCGCAGGTACACACTGCGCACCTCGGCTTCCGCAGGGTCGGCAAAAAATTTACGTTCCTGCGCCCGCACATACTCGGGAAAACTGGTGGGGCCACCATCCACAAAACGCTCGGTGTCGCCTTTGCCGGTAAACCCGATCAAGGCCACCACGCTCACCATCATGGCGACGATCATTACAATGTATTGCGCAACTGCGGTCCAGGTTACCGCCCGCATGCCACCCAAGAAAGAGCACACCAAAATACCGGCAAGTCCGAAGAACACACCGATACCAAACTCGACACCGGCAAAGCGCGACGTAATCAAACCCACCGCGTAAATTTGCGCAATCACGTACACGAAAGAAATACTCACGGTGATCAATACACAAATCAGGCGCACTGCCCTGCCCTTGTCAGGTCCGGCATAGCGGGTGGCCAAAAAATCGCCCACGGAGAAAAAAGCGAATTTGCGCAGGTAGGGCGCAATCAGCAAGGCGATCAGCACAAAACCGCCAGTCCAACCCACCAGCAAGGCCAAGGCTTCAAAACCGCTGTAGAACAAGGTGCCCGCCACCCCCAGAAAGGAGGCCGCACTCATCCAGTCTGCAGCTGTGGCCATGCCGTTGTACACCGAGGGTACGGTACGCGAGGCCACAAAGTACTCGTGCATGTCCGAGGTGCGGCTGAGCAGGCCGATCACCGCATAAGCACCCAGCGTGACGAAAATGAAAAAGTAACCAATCCACTGCCGGCCTATGCCGTAGTCCTCCATAATGGCGGCGCCGGCAATGCACACCAAAAAGCCGAAGGTAAGCACCGAGAAAAACCGGGTCAGGCTGAGCGTGAAACTCATAAATTTACTCCCGGTGACTTGATTGTTTCAAACGAAAAAAACCAGTCCACCGAAGTGGAACTGGTTTTCAGGATTGCCAACACTTCCCGGTTCAAGGAAGGGGCCGGTTCAATTAAAGCGGCTTGCCCAATTGATCCAGAATGGCCGGATTCTCCAGGGTGGAGGTGTCTTGCGTAATTTGCTCACCTTTGGCCAGGCTGCGCAACAAACGACGCATGATTTTGCCTGACCGTGTTTTGGGCAGGTTGTCGCCGAAACGAATTTCCTTGGGCTTGGCGATCGGGCCAATGTCTTTTCCAACCCAGTTGCGCAAGTCCATGGCCAGTTTCTGCCCGGCTTCACCCGTAGGGCGATCACCCTTCAACACCACAAAAGCCACAATCGCTTCACCGGTCAATTCGTCAGGGCGACCCACCACTGCGGCCTCGGCCACCAATTCGTTGGCCACCAGAGAGCTTTCAATTTCCATGGTGCCCATGCGGTGTCCCGAGACGTTCAGCACATCGTCGATTCGACCCATGATGGTGAAATTGCCGCTGTCCTTGTCGCGCACAGCGCCGTCACCGGCCAGGTACAACTTGCCGCCCAATTCTTCAGGGAAGTAGCTCTTCTTGAAACGCTCGGGATCGCCCCAAATGGTACGGATCATCGAAGGCCATGGTCGCTTCACCACCAAAATGCCGCCCTGGCCGTTGGGCAAATCACCACCCACTTCGTCCACCACCGCCGCCATGATGCCGGGCAGTGGCAATGTGCATGAACCAGGCACCAGGGGTGTGGCACCGGGCAGTGGCGTGATCATGTGGCCACCGGTTTCGGTTTGCCAGAAGGTATCAACGATAGGGCACTTTTCGCCACCCACATTCTTGTAGTACCACATCCAGGCTTCCGGGTTGATCGGCTCGCCGACTGAACCCATCAAGCGAAGGCTTGAAAGGTCGTAGCTCTTGGGGTGTACTTTTTCATCAGACTCACAAGCCTTGATCAATGAACGAATCGCTGTGGGTGCGGTGTAAAAAATGGTGGCGCTGTGGCGCTGGATCATTTCCCAGAAACGGCCAGCATTCGGATATGTGGGCACGCCCTCAAACACGATTTGCGTAGCACCCACAGCCAATGGGCCATAGGTAATGTAGGTGTGGCCGGTAATCCAGCCAATGTCGGCCGTACACCAAAACACATCATTGGGCTTGATGTCGAATGTCCACTTCATGGTGAGCATGGCCCACAGCAAATAACCAGCAGAACTGTGCTGCACACCCTTGGGCTTACCGGTAGAACCTGAGGTGTAGAGAATAAACAGTGGGTGCTCGGAATCCACCATTTCAGGCGCGCACACATCACTTTGCTTGTCAGCCAACTCGTGCATGTACACATCCCGGCCAGCCTGCATGCCCACATCTGCACCTGTGCGTTTGTACACAATTACATTCTTCACAGCGTCGCAGCCACCCAGGCTTAGCGCTTCATCCACAATCGCTTTCAGGGGCAACTGCTTGCCACCGCGCACTTGTTGATCGGCAGTGAACACCGCCACCGCACCTGTATCCACAATACGGTCTTGCAAGGCCTTGGCCGAGAAACCGCCAAACACCACGGAGTGGGTTGCACCAATACGCGCACAGGCTTGCATGGCCGCAACACCTTCCACGCTCATGGGCATGTAAATAACAACACGGTCGCCTTTCTTCACGCCCAGGCTTTTCAGGCCGTTGGCAATGCGGCTTACCTTGGCCAGCAATTCCTTGTAAGTCACCTTGGTCACTTCGCCGCCATCGGCTTCAAAAATCAAGGCAACCTTGTCACCCAAGCCAGCATCCACGTTCTTGTCCAAACAGTTGGCAGAAACATTCAATTCGCCACCAGTAAACCATTTGTAGAATGGGGGGTTGGATTCATCCAATACCTGGTTGTAAGCCTTTGCAAACTGCAGGTTTTCTTTGGCCAAACGGGCCCAAAAACCTTCGAAATCCGTTTCAGCTTCTTTGCACAAGGCTTTGTAAGCGTCCATACCGCCAATTGCGGCGCTGCGCTGCCAGTCAGCACTGGGCTGAAACACACGCGTTTCGTGTGACACTGATTCGATCGATGACATCCTGTCCTCCAAGGGTTACTTAGTTTTCTATTAATTTAGTTTGCATAAACAATAGGCAAAAGCTCTTACTCTCACCTTACACCATGGCGCACCACAGCAATTCGCGTTCCAGCTGAGCGCAAGTAGCACCGGTGTAGTTTGGTTCTGCTATAGTTTCCGCCATTACCCGATTAACCATTGCTGCACCGCACACCTGTCACAAAATGGAACAACACACCAAACAACCCATTCCGCTTCTGGCCCGAATCATTTTCTCAAGTCGCTGGCTGCAGTTGCCCCTTTACCTCGGTTTGATCGTTGCCCAAATCGTCTACGTGTATCACTTTTTGATCGAACTTTGGCACTTGGTGGGTGGCACTGCCAGCCATCAACTCGACGAAACCGGCATCATGCTGATCGTTTTGGCGCTCATCGATGTGGTCATGATATCGAACCTGCTGATCATGGTCACCGTGGGCGGTTATGAAACCTTTGTCAGCCGCATGCGGCTTGAAACCCACCCAGATCAACCCGAGTGGCTGGATCACGTCAACGCCTCGGTGTTAAAAGTAAAACTGGCCATGGCCATCATCGGCATTTCCTCCATTCACTTGCTGAAAACTTTCATCAACGCTGAGCAGTACGACACCAAAACTATCGTGGCCCAGTCCGCCATTCACGTCATTTTCCTGCTGTCTGCGGTTGCAATTGCCTGGTGTGACCGACTCATCTCGCAACCAGCCCACGGCAAAGCACATTAAAATAAGGGGCTAAGCACCCAATTTGATCAGGAGCAGTTCATGACCACCATCAAGCAAGAAGACTTCATCAGCTCGATCGCCGATGCCTTCCAATATATTTCTTATTACCACCCGCTTGATTACATTCAAGCCTTGGGCAAGGCCTATGAGCGCGAGGAAAGTGCTGCTGCCAAAGATGCGATTGCGCAAATCCTGACCAACAGCCGCATGTGCGCCGAAGGCAAACGCCCTATTTGTCAAGACACCGGTATTTCAGTGGTGTTCCTGAAAGTGGGCATGAATGTGCGTTGGGAATCGACCATGAGCGTAACCGACATGGTGAATGAGGGTGTGCGCCGTGCTTACCTGCACCCCGACAACAAACTGCGCGCCTCGGTGCTGCTCGACCCGGCCGGTGCCCGCAAAAACAGCAAAGACAACACCCCCGCCGTTATTCACTATGAAATAGTGCCCGGCGACGACGTTGAGGTGATTTGCGCAGCCAAAGGTGGCGGCTCCGAGAACAAATCAAAAATGGTCATGCTCAACCCCTCTGACTCCATCGTGGACTGGGTACTGAAAACCGTACCCACCATGGGCGCGGGCTGGTGCCCCCCGGGTATTTTGGGCATTGGTATTGGTGGCACGCCCGAAAAAGCGATGCTGCTGGCCAAAGAAAGCCTGATGGCCCCTTGCGACATTCATGAACTGCTGGAGCGCGGCCCCAGCAACCGAATTGAAGAATTGCGCCTGGAGCTTTACGACAAAGTGAATTCACTGGGTATTGGTGCGCAAGGCCTGGGTGGCCTGACCACCGTGCTGGACGTAAAAATTCTCGACTACCCCACACATGCCGCGTCTTTGCCAATCGCAATGATCCCGAATTGTGCCGCCACACGTCACGTGCACTTCCATTTGCATGGCGATGGCCCAGCCAAGCTTGAAGTGCCAAACCTGGCTGACTGGCCACAGGTAAGCTGGACTGCCGACACCGAGAAAAGCAAGCGTGTGAACCTGGACACGCTAACCCCGGAAGAAGTGGCCAGCTGGAAACCCGGTCAAACCTTACTGTTGAACGGCAAAATGCTGACCGGCCGCGACGCTGCCCACAAACGCATCGCCGACATGTTGGCCAAAGGTGAAAAATTGCCGGTGGACTTCACCAACCGCGTGATTTACTACGTGGGCCCTGTCGACCCGGTGCGCGACGAAGCTGTGGGCCCAGCCGGCCCCACCACCGCTACGCGCATGGACAAGTTCACTCGCATGATGCTGGAAAAAACAGGTTTGATCGCGATGATCGGCAAAGCCGAGCGCGGCCCGGTTGCGATTGAGGCAATTCGTGACAACAAATCAGCCTATCTGATGGCTGTGGGTGGCGCGGCATACCTCGTGTCCAAAGCGATTACCAATGCGAAGGTGGTCGGCTTCGAAGACCTGGGCATGGAGGCCATTTACGAGTTCGAGATCAAGGACATGCCGGTCACAGTGGCCGTGGACAGCACCGGTATTTCCGTGCACAACACCGGCCCGAAAGAGTGGCAAGCCAAGATCGGAAAAATTCCAGTCAGCGTGGCTTAACCATCCACCACAGCTAACCGACGCTGGTCTTGCGCCACCATCTTGGCATGGCGCAGGCCAGCACCGCAATTGTCAGCAAAACCGACACCTCAAATCCATACAAAGTGTCGCCGGCATAGCTGCCAGCACCGGATGCTGGCCAGCTTTCCACCGCCGCTTTTACCGTCGAATCAATAGAATCGATAGGCTGGGTGTAGCTAGGCACCAAGGCTGCCAATACTTCCGCATCGCTCAACTGCATGGCCAAATTATTGAAGGTGCCCGAGAAATCCTCGGCCACCAGGCTTTGCTCACCGGCCTTGATTTTTGCGACCCGCAAGGTGCCCTCGGGGTGTTGAATGCTTTTGGTTTCGCCAAGTAAAAATGAAGCGCCCGACACAGGGTCGTGCCCCAAGCCCAACACCAACTGCGCGCCGAACAAATCTGCCTGCAGTTCCATCTCGCGCATCAGCCTGGAATAATCGCGTTTCATGTCCGGGGACAACATGAATTCATCGAACGTGGAAACAATCCCGTACTGCTGTTGAATCTCAATGGTTTTATCAGGATGTTTCAACACAAGGTGACCGTACTCATGCGCGATCAAAAAAACCAACTGATCACTGTTCATGAACTTGATTCGATCTAGCCCAATGCTTAAATTTGCGGCACCTTGTTCGTCTATCCAGGTACCCACCATGGTGCTGTTCTGAATAAAGTGAACCTGCGTGGGCACACCATTGAAAAAATGGTTGTCGAACAACACGCTGAGCTTGAGTACTTCCAGCGAATGATTTGCCATTCAGTAGCCCTCCCTGAAACGGCCAGTGACAAACCATTAAAACACGTTTTAAAACACACCACAAAACTGAAACAAGCCCGAATTTCCTGGTCTGTTTTCAAGCTTCCCTGGTGTGCTTCGTTCACGCCATTGCGTTCTTGATTTGCGCAAGTGCGGTGGGGTCTTCAATGGTGGTCATGTCGCCTGGGTCCCGGCCTTCGCACACCGCCTGAATTGACCTGCGCAGCAATTTGCCGGAACGGGTCTTGGGCAACACATTCACAAAGTAAACGCGCGCGGGCCTGGCCACTGCGCCCAACTGGGAATCCACCACCTTCATGATCTCGGCTTCCAGTGTTTTGGCTTGTGCCTCGTTGACTGCGTCAGCCGACTTCAAAATGGCAAACGCCACAGCCACCTGCCCCTTCACCTGATCGGCCACACCCACCACAGCCACTTCCGCCACCGCGGAGTGAGAAGAAATACTCTCCTCAATTTCCCGTGTACCCAGGCGGTGACCCGCCACGTTGATCACATCGTCGGTGCGGCCGAGAATAAAGAAGTACCCGTCCTCGTCGCGAATGCCCCAATCGAAAGTGGAATAAACTTGCCGGGTTTTAAAGCTTGACCAGTAGGTTTTTACAAACCGCTCATCATCGCCCCACACGGTTTGCATGCAACCGGGAGGCAGTGGCCCTTCAATGGCCACCACCCCTTTTTCATTCGCCTTGCAAGGTTGCGCGGTGTCTTCATTCAACACATTCACGTTGAAACCAAACACTGGCACACCGGGGCTGCCCAACTTACCGGGCATTTCCTCAACGCCACGCTGTATCGCCAAAATTGGCCAGCCAGTTTCGGTTTGCCAATAGTTATCAACGATCGGCTTTCCAATAGCCCCTGAAATCCAGTCTGAAGTGGTTTCATCCAAAGGCTCGCCCGCCAGAAACAATGCTTTCAGCGAACTTAAATCGTATTTGCTCAAATAGGCGGGATCCTGTTTTTTCAGCACGCGCACAGCCGTTGGTGCCGAGAACAACACCGACACTTTGTGATCCTGAACGATCTTCCACCAAATGCCGGCGTCAGGCCGAATGGGTAAGCCCTCGTACATCACCGTGGCCATGCCTGCGATTAAAGGGCCGTAAATAATGTAGCTGTGCCCCACAACCCAGCCAATGTCGCTGGTCGCAAAAAACGTTTTTCCCTTCTCGCCCATGAAAATGTATTTCATGGAAGCTGCAAGAGCCACGGCGTACCCGCCTACGTCGCGCTGCACACCCTTCGGTTTGCCGGTGGTACCGCTGGTGTACAAAATGTAACTGGTGTCTGTCGCCTCAAGCCAGGTTACTGGCACTTTGGCCGTGGCCAGTTCTTTGCGCAATGCAGCGTAGTCGTGGTCTCGCCCCTCCACTGTGTCAAATGGCACCAAACCCCGGTTCACCATCAACACATGGCCAGGCTTGTAGCTTGAACGGGCAATCGCTTCGTCCAAAAGTGGTTTGTAAGCGACTGCCTTGCCAGCGCGTGAACCTGCATCGGCCGAAACAATCACCTTCGGTTTTGCGTCTTCAATTCGTGAAGCAAGGCTGTGTGATGCAAAACCGCCAAACACCACCGAATGAATTGCACCGATTCGCGCACAAGCCAGCATTGCAAAGGTCGCTTCTGGAATCATGGGCATGTAGATCAACACACGGTCGCCTTTTTTCACACCCATGTTTTGCAGCATCGCAGCAGCAATTTGCACTTCTTGGTGCAATTGGCGGAATGTGTAAACCTTTTCTTGATCTACTTCTGTGGACACATAAATCAAAGCTGGCTTGTCGCCCAATTGGTCTAAGTGTCGGTCCACCGCGTTGTAACACAGATTGGTTTCTCCACCCACGTACCAAGCGGCAAAAGGGGGTTTGCTGTCATCCAGCACTTTCTCAAACGGCTTTTGCCAATGAATCAAATCCGCCTGACGGGCCCAAAAACCCTTGGGATTGCGGATGGATTCATCGTACAAATTCTGATAAGTCCCATTGGACTGGTGCTTCGCTTGCTCAACCACAGCGCTGTCTCCTCGTTCTTGTTGCAACCAATGTAGAAACTCGCGCTTACGACACTCTGACTACTACAAAAATTATTGTTAAACGAGAACACTTCTTGTTACATGAATGATTACTATTTGCTAGACTAGAGCGGTTCAATTTCAACCAACCACATTCAGGAAAGTCCTTATCACCATGAATAACACTTTCAAAAAACTGATTTCAGTTTCCATCGCTGGCTTGATTGGCGTAAGCGCTGCCGCTCAGGCTGACGAGAAAGTCATCAACCTGTACTCGGCCCGCCATTACTCAACAGATGAAAAAATGTACGAGGACTTTACCAAGCAAACTGGCATTGCCATCAAGCGCCTCGAATTGGGCGATGAGGCTCTGCTTGAGCGCATGCGCAGCGAAGGCGCGCGTAGCCCTGCCGACGTGGTGTTGCTGGTGGATGCTGCACGCCTTGCGACAGCCCAACAAGATGGCCTGTTTCAGCCTGTGAAATCCAAAGTGCTCAGCGACAAAATCCCGGCGCAATTCACCGGTGAAAATGGCCTGTGGTATGCATTCTCAGCACGCAGCCGCGTGATTGTGTACAACAAAGCAAACGTCGACCCCAAGCTTGCCCAAAACTATGAAGACTTGGCCAAGCCCGCATTGAAGGGCAAGGTTTGCACCCGCACGGGCTCACATCCCTACATGCTTTCTTTGATGAGCAGCATGATCAACCACCTGGGTGAAAAAGGCGCTGAAACCTGGGCACAAGGCGTGGTCGCCAATATGGCTCGCAGCCCCAAGGGCGGTGATACTGATCAAATTCGTGCAGTGGCGTCTGGCGAGTGTGGCGTGGCCCTGACCAACAGCTACTACTGGGTTCGCTTGTTAAACTCATCAAAACCTGAAGACAAGGAAGTGGTGTCCAAGGTTGGTTTCATTTGGCCCAACCAAAGCAGCTATGGCGTGCACATGAACGTGTCTGGTGGTGCTGTGGCCAAAAACGCACCCAATCGCGATGGTGCAATCAAGTTTCTGGAATATCTGGCCAGCGACTCCGCCCAAAAATACTTCGCAAATGGCAACAATGAATGGCCAACAGTGCCTGGCGTGAAAGTAGACAATCCTGCTTTGGAGTCTTTGGGGGCTTACAAGCAAGACGTAACACCTTCCAAAACACTGGCGGCGAACACGGCCTTGTCCCAGCAAATTATGGATCGTGTGGGTTACAAGTAAGAAAAAGCGGTAACTTACCGACTGCCCACCCGTAAAAAGGCCTCACATTTTTTGTGGGGCTTTTTTTATTCACAAAACTGAAAGAAGCTTGCTACACTTCAAAACATCCATGTAACCGGCTAGTAAATTGGTGAAAAAAGCGAACCACAACAACAAAAACGCGGCGCCTACCCTCGAGACAAAACGCCTGGGCACACGAAAGGTGCCCAAAGAACAACGCATGAGTCAAATTCTGGACGTGGCCGGCTCAGTGTTCTCCCGCCACGGTTTTCACTCCACCAGCATGGAGCAAATCGCCGAAGGCGCTGGCGTAACAAAGCCTCTGCTTTACCGCTACTTTGGCTCGAAAGATGCGCTTTACCTGGCCACCATTACCCAGGTCGGCAATCACCTGATGTCGGGCCTAACCTTGCTGATGGCCAACCCAAACCCCAAAGAGCGGCTGAAGTTGATCATGCTCAGCTTTTTGACGTTTGTGGAACGTCACAGGGAAGGTTGGTCAGTGCTTTACAACGAGGCGCTCACCAGTGTGGGGCCAGTCGGCGAGAAGGTTGCTTTCTTCAGAAACAGCTTTATTGAGGCCTCGGCCAAAACCATTGAAGAACTCAACGATCCATCAAAGGCCAAAAGCAGCGACAAGGCCGGCATACAAGCCGTGGCCTTGGCCAACATCATGGTTGGCGCTGTTGAAGCGGGCGCACGTTGGTGGATTCAACACCCGGAAATTCCGATTCGCGACATGCAGAAAATGATCGAAACCAGTTTGATGCCGGGACTGTCGGAACGATAGTCGCCAGCGCTTTTGCATTCGCGAAGTCGCACGAACCGAGCCAGAATCAAAAAGGGGAATTCGACTTGGATCTAGGCGCAATGAGTGACGCGCTGCAAACTACACCAAGCTACTCAGTCACTAAACTCATCGAGCTTCAATACTTCCAACCATCAACACTTTCGAATCACGCTCGGCCAGCACCTCAAACTTCGAAGCACTATCAGCTGTTACATGCTTCACCGAAATGTCAGACGGCAGAAACACCGGCTGTTTGAACGACAAATCAAACTTGCTTGCACGTGCGCTCAAGCTGGCCTCAACAATGCTCAATGTTTTTGCTGCGGTCCACATGCCGTGCACAATCGCTTGCTTGAAACCAAACATTTTCGCGGTTTGCGCATACAGGTGAATCGGGTTGTAGTCATTTGAAACCTTGGCGTACTTGCGGCCCTGGTTTTCAGGCACTTTCACGGCGGCGTATTGCGCACCCAGGGCACTCAATGGCTCAACTGGCGCAGGCTTTGTCAGTGGCTTGGGCATGCCCTTTACGCGGCACAAAATGGTCATCACACTGCTCCAGTGCACTTCCTCACCCACCAAAAACTGGGTGTGTACATCAAATTCCAGACCCAGCGAAATGCTGCGGGTATCGCCCACTGTCACCAACACATCGTAAGCCACACCGTATTCCAGCGGCTTGGCGCATTCAATTGAGTTGTGCAAGTGAACCATGCCCAACATCGGCATGGGGTGCTCAGGGCGGCTCAGCAAATACATGTGCAGGGGCGAAGCCACCACCTGAGGCGCGGTCAGGGAAATTTCATCTTCCTTGAAGCCACACACAGCGTTGTACTGGCGTACCCACTCGCGGTCAATAAACACTTTCTTCACCCGGGCACCCAGGCGTGCAGCCTGTGTGTCGGGTTTTGGTTTTTTATTGGACGTGGTGGCAGCCTTCAGCAGCAGCGCCTTGCCGTTTGGAAACTCGGTCAGCTCGAAAAATTTCGCCGCTGCTTTCAGGGTGTCATTCACGCTCATGATTTCACTTCTCGATAATTGCTGTTACGCCGATACCACCGGCTGCACAAATAGAGATCAAGCCCTTGCCGCTGCCTTTTTCATTCAACAGCTTGGCCAAGGTGGCAATAATGCGGCCACCAGTGGCGGCGAACGGGTGGCCCACAGCCAGTGAACCGCCTTTCACGTTCAGCTTGCTGCGGTCAATTGAACCCAGAGCTGAGTCCAGACCCAGTTTTTCCTTGCAGAACTTGGGATCTTCCCAAGACTTCAAGGTACACAGAACCTGTGCAGCAAATGCTTCGTGAATTTCATAGAAATCGAAGTCTTGCAGCTTCATGTTGGCTTTTTTCAGCATGCGTGGCACTGCGTAGGCTGGCGCCATCAACAGGCCTTCTTTGCCCGAAACGAAATCAACACCGATTGTTTCGCTGAAAGTGAGGTAGGCCAGTGGCTGAATGCCACGTGCCTTGGCCCAGTCTTCAGAAGCCAGCAACACAGCAGAAGCGCCGTCAGTCAGGGGTGTAGAGTTACCAGCAGTCATCGTGCCCTTGCCGCTCTTGCGGTCAAATGCGGGCTTCAAACCTTGCAGGCGTTCAACTGAAGAATCAGCACGCAGATTATTGTCGCGGGTCAAACCGTTGAATGGCACCACCAGGTCATCGAAGAAGCCTTCTTCGTAAGCCTTGGCAGCTTTCAAATGGCTGCTTACAGCCAACTCATCTTGATCTTCACGAGTGATGCCCCAGGTTTGCGCCATCACTTCACAGTGCGCACCCATGCTCATTTTTGTGCGGGGTTCGGCGTTTGCAGGTGGCAGTGGTGCCAAATGCTTGGGGCGAATTTTCAACAGTGCGGCCAGCTTGCCTTTGGTGTCGCGGGCACGGTTGGCTTCCAGCAAAATTTTACGCAGACCTTCGCTGACTGCAATAGGTGCATCGGTGGTGGTGTCTACACCGCCAGCCATGCCCACTTCAATTTGACCCAATGCAATTTTGTTGGCCACCACAATGGCAGCTTCCAGACCAGTACCGCAAGCCTGCTGAATATCGAATGCCGGGGTCATCGGACTAAGGCCTGAACCCAATACTGATTCACGGCAAAGGGAAAAATCGCGGCTGTGCTTCACCACTGCACCAGCCACCACATCGCCCAGTTCTTCACCATGCAACTGGAACTTGTCAACAACACCGCGAAATGCTGCTGTCAACATGTCCTGGTTGGATTTGCCAATGTAGGCTGTGTTTGAACGTGCAAATGGAATGCGTGAACCGCCAATAATGGCAACGCGACGACCGTGTTTCATAGTTTTCTCCAGATAATTTTTTAGTTGCAGGCAGCGTATTCAGTGAATGAAAGAATTACGCGCCCACCAGGTTTTGTCCGCACACACGCAGAGTGGCGCCGTTTACACCAGCGGCCAGCGGGCTGGCCATGAAAGTGACTGCCTCAGCAATGTCCACTGGCAATCCACCTTGCGACAGGCTGGACAAACGACGTGCCACTTCCCGGGTTACCACAGGAATGGCCGCAGTCATTTGAGTTTCAATAAAGCCAGGTGCAATCGCGTTAATCGAAATGCCCTTGCCTTCCAGTTGCTTGGCCATGGCATCCACATAACCAATCACGGCGCTCTTGGTGGCTGCATAGTTGGTTTGGCCTGCATTACCGGCAATACCGCCAATCGATGAAATACACACGATACGGGCGTTGGAACCAAATGCATCTCCTGCCAACAACTGGTCGTTACAACGAACAATCGCACCCAGGTTCACGTCCAGCACCATGTCCCACAGGTGGGCCGCCATGTTGCGCATCATCTTGTCGCGCGTAATACCTGCGTTGTGCACAATAATGTCAATCTTGCCACCCTTCTGTGCAGCCACAGCTGCCAGCTTCTTGCCCGCGTCGGCATCAGTAATGTCCAGCGGGCAGGCAATGCCGCCAATGCTGCTCATGGTTGTACCCAACACGCTTTCGTCTGCTGGTCGATCAACACCAATCACGGTAGCACCTTCGCGGGCCAGCACTTCAGCAATGGCTGCACCAATACCGCGTGCTGCACCGGTTACCACCGCCAACTTGCCTGTCAATGGTTTTTCAGAAAATGCAGCAACCTTTACACCTTTAGGTGCACCAACCACTGGCAATACCTGGCCGGTAACGAAGGCAGAATGCGGGCTCAGGAAAAAGCGCAGTGCGCCTTCAATACCGTTTTCAGCGCCGGTTTTTACCTGAATCAGATTGGCGGTTGTACCGTTCTTGCCACTTTCTTTCGCAAGACTGCGAATAAAACCGGGCAATGAGGACTGTGCTGTTTCAGCCAGGGCGTCTTTGCAATCACCACGTGGGCGACCAATCACCACAATGCGGCTGTTCGATGGCACTTTGCGCAAGCGTGGGTTGAAAAAGTCGTACAACAAACGCAGGTCTGCCACATTGGCGGCTGCTGTAACGTCCAACACGTACACGTTTTCAGGTACGCCATTGTCAGCTTGAGAAATGCTCACGTCTACTTTGGCTTTGGCCGCGGCTTGCTTGATACCATCCAGGCCCGCCAAATCGGCGGATACCTTGATGGATGCACCCATGGCATTCAATGCCTTCACCACCGCAGTGGCCACTGGGCCAAATGCACTGGCACCCACCAAGGCATTTGAATTGGCCAATGATTTTTCGGCGTATCCAGCTTTGGCGCGCTTCAAGAGGGGGGGCACGGGCAGGCCCAGTGCGGCGGCAATTTGTTTACCTGTGGAGGTGTGAACAAATTCAAGAATTTTGTCGGCCATGAGTCTCGTCCTTCTTATAGGGGGAATGTCTTTTTTCAGGGCCTAGCATAGCCCAGCAAGACAATGTTACTGTTGCGTAACTTGCGAGTGTATAGAAACTTGACCAGAAAATCGTAGAGGGTCGTCTCTAACCCGGAAAGGCTAAAGGTGTGTCGCCAGGTTGCCAAGGGGTGTACTTCACCATGGCTTGTTCCAGCAAAGGCGATGCCAAAAAAGAATGGAGCCACAACTTCAGTGCATCATAACCAGGTACCGCATCGAACCAAGCCTCATCGGCGATCCTGAATTGGCGCACAAAAGGCAAAATTGCGAAGTCGGCAAAGCTGGGGTTAGCGCCAAGCAGCCAAGGACCATTCTGAACCAGCACCGCATTCCATTGTGCCAAAATTTCTTCACACACTGCGCGGTGTTCGAGCGGGTCGCAGGTGTAGGCGTCAGTGTCGGTTTTTACGTGATAGCGGTGTGGATATTTGTAACGGTCCAGGTTTCGCTTGAATTCGCCATCAAGCAGCGCAATCCATTCGTCACACTGTTGTTGCTGTTCGGCGTTCGGCACCAACCACTCTGCCGGAAAATTCTGGCCCACCGCCCAACGCATCACATCCAGGCTTTCGTCAATCACGGTGCCATCCGGCAACCACAACACGGGTACCGTGCCTTTGGGTGAAATTTCAAGCATGTGTGCGGGTTTGGCGCGCAGCACCAGTTCACGCACTTCAACCTTTAAACCGGCGGCAACAATCGCCAGCCGCGCACGCATGGCATAGGGGCAACGGCGAAAGGTGTATAACACGGGTAAACCAAGCTGGTGCCCATGATCGGCTTGCTGCTCCACCCTGCTCACTCCGTGTGCGTTTCTTTGGCCAACATCTTGCGGCCAATGTGCTTCTCATTGCGCTGCTTGGCCAGTTGAATCTGTTTTTGGCGTTCGCCAAAGCGCTTCTTTTGATCGTCGGTCAGCGAATCATAGCAATGCGGGCAACCCACGCCCTGAATGTATTTTTCGCTTTGCTTTTCTTCCTCTGTGATCGGCATGCGGCAAGCGTGGCACAGGTCGTAATGCCCAACCTGCAAACCATGGGTGACCGACACCCGCTGATCAAACACAAAGCACTCGCCCTTCCACAAACTTTGTTCTTCGGGAATCTCTTCGAGGTACTTCAGGATACCGCCTTCAAGGTGGTACACCTCCTCAAAGCCCTGCTCCAGCATGTAGGCCGTGGATTTCTCGCAGCGAATACCACCGGTACAAAACATGGCAATTTTCTTGGGGCGTTTGTCCACAGGCAGGCTTTTCAAGTTCTTTTCAACCCATTGCGGAAATTCGCGGAATGTCGTGGTGGCAGGATCCACGGCCCCTTCAAAAGTACCAATCGCGTACTCATAGTTGTTGCGAGTGTCGATTACCAAGGTATCCGGGTCTTGAATCAATGCATTCCAGTTGGCTGGTTTCACATAGCGGCCCACCAGGCGATTGGGGTCGATCCCGTCTTTGCCCATGGTCACAATTTCACGCTTTAACTTCACCTTCATCCGCGTAAACGCCTGTTCTGGCGCAATTGAATACTTGGGCGCCAAATCGGCAAACCGGGAATCGGCCCACAAAAAATTCATCAAGGCCACAATGCCCGCGCGTGGCGCGCTGACCGTGCCATTGATCCCTTCCCTGGCCAACAACAAGGTGCCCAGCACCGAGTTTTCAGTACACACAGCCTCAAGTCTGGGCTTGATTTCCTCGAAATCGGGCAGGCTGACAAATTTGTACAGGGCCGCGACTACAATTTGATCGGACTTGGGAATGGAGGCTTCGCTCATGGACATGGCAATTCTTTCAAAAAATCATCTGACAAAACAACTTAGCCCGTTATTGTAACCGAGCCCCCGGTTTTACCCAATCAAGCAAAAAGCCAAAGCAGCATGGGCTTTGGTAAACTGGGCGTGAGCAATACCGTGCAGCCGCAACACCCACTACAAGAACACACATCATGAATGCCTTCTGGATCTTGGTCCTTTTGATATTGATTTCCGGCTTTTTTGCCCTCTCGGAAATGGCACTGGCCTCCAGTCGACGCTCCAAACTTCAAGCCATGGCCGACTCAGGGAATCCAAAAGCCCGAATCGCCATTCAAATTATGGACAACCCCAGCCGCCTGCTTGCGGCCACTCAAACCGGCATTACCGCAGCCGCTTTGCTCATGGGCATTTATGGCGAATCGGCGCTTACCGCCACGTTTCAACAAACCATCGACCAGCACTTTCCGGCACTGAGCGATTGGGCCAGTGTTATCTCATTCGCAGTCACGATTGCCTTGGTCACAGGTTTTTCAATTGTTTTTGGCGAAATCGTGCCCAAGCGCCTGGCCATCGCCAACCCGGAAAAGGTTGCTGCGTTTTGCGCACCTTTCATGTCGATATTCCTGAAAGTGCTCAGCCCCGCCATCACCTTGCTGTCCAAGGGCTCCGACCTGGTGCTCAGCTTCATCCCGTTCAAAGCTGCACCTGCGGTTAGCACCATCGAAGAAATTCAAGCCTTTCTTGATGAAGGCGCCAAAACAGGTATGCTGGCCCCCGAAGAACGCCACCTGATGAGCAATGTGTTGCGCCTTGAAGACCGTCGCCTGGCCTCAGTCATGACCCCGGTCAGCGACATTGCCTACCTTGATTTACATGCCCCGCGCGAGGACAACCTGCGCTTGTTGCGTGAAGCGCCCCACTCCATGCTGCCAATTTGTAAAGGCAGTTTGCAGCAAGTAATCGGCGTGGCAGAAAGCCACGATATTCTTCAAGCCGCCATGGAGGGCGACATCAATTTCGCTGAAATACCCCTGCAAAATGCACTGTTTGTTCCCGCCTCACTCACGCTGGTCGATCTGCTGCGCACTTTCCGCCAGCAGAAAAAAACCTTTGCATTCGTGGTCAGCGAATTTGGCATGACCGAAGGCATTGTCACCATCGATGATGTGCTGTCCAGCGTGGTGGGTGACATGATGCCCATGATGGACACCCCCGAAGAATCACTTGCTGTAAAACGCGAGGACGGATCATGGTTGCTCGATGGACTTTTACCCATCGACGAAATGAAAACAAAACTGGGCATTCGCGGCTTGCCCCAGGAAGACTTGGGCAACTTCCACACCGTCGGTGGGTTCGTATTGGCCTCGTTGGGTCGAATCCCGAAAAAAACCGAGAAA
The DNA here is from genome assembly GCF_002473065.1 of Limnobacter sp. UBA7229. NCBI lineage: Bacteria > Pseudomonadati > Pseudomonadota > Betaproteobacteria > Burkholderiales > Burkholderiaceae > Limnobacter > Limnobacter sp. UBA7229. The sequence continues at coordinate 416,442 of NZ_DKTN01000003.1, forward strand.
TTCGACTGGAACAACTGGCGATTTGAAGTGGTGGACGTAGACAGAAATCGGGTAGACCAAGTACTGGCCACTCCCAACAAATGAACTTTCCCGGGTTTGGCGGCACTCAGATTTCACATTTGCTTCGCCCCGCCCCTCAATGCCGCAGTTGTCGCCAACATCAAACAGCCATTTTTTTTCACCATCAGGTTCAGTCACAGAAAGCCAAACAAGTCATCGTGATGCAGCTGTAGTTAAAGCGGGGTCCAGCTGCTGGATTCCTCTCAAAGAATCTACATTGGGCTTAAAGTACCCCCAGCTGAACGGCGCGTCTGAAACACCCCATGGAGAATGGGGCTGTGATGGTGGCGCTGGCCTGTGCATGCTCAAGCCCGATGATTCTGGCAGGTGTTCGATACTGCTTCTGAAAAATGCGCAGGGCACACACGATGAAGGGCTATGGAGCGTCCCCGGGGGCGCAATAGAAAGAATTGCGCACACCAACAAACCCGAAGACCCATTGCACTGTGCACTGCGCGAAACACTGGAGGAAGTTTATCGACTGCCCAACGGCCAGGTGTGGACTAACCCGATTGTGCTGCGCAACGCGCACACTGGTTTTACTTATCGTCTATTCTTGTGCCTCTTGCCGACAAACAGTCAATGGAACCCGAGCATTCGTGCTGAACACAATGCCTATTCATGGCAAGCCCTTGAGCAGGCCGCGCATACGTCCGAATTGCATCCGGGTGTTCGATGTGCGCTTGATCACATGGCGCAGCAGTGGGCCACGGCAATCCAGAACCAGCCCCTCTCATTTGCAGTCAATGCCACACCCAACACAAACCCGCTTTACATTACAGAGGCACAGTTTGCCTTGCGCAATCTCGAAACTCCTGTGTCGTCGTCCGTCGAAACCAGCCTCGCGCAAGCCCTACCCTCTGAAACTCAGGCTTTAATTGAACATGCGGAAGCTCCGACCAGGGTTTGGTTAAGTCAACATCCAAATCAGCTTCCACCCGGATGGGATCAGGACACCATCGACAAGCTGCCGGTAAGTATCCCGGAAATAATCCGCATCGAGGATGAACATTCGAAAAGCCATGTAGTGGCCTACCACGCATTTGCGGACAGTCTTTTGCCAGGGCACTGGACCGGCGAAGTGCTGATGAAAGCGCTTTGCGAACACGAAAGCGCAGGAATACGAGGAAACCTGAACCACTTAAGCTGGCACCGAAACCCGTTTGAAATCAACAAAAATCGAGGCCGCGACGTTCACAACCTGATGGAACACACCACCAACCACCCCTCCAGAGACAATGGCGATGTGGGGCGCTTTTCCTTGTTGTCCTGTAATCCAAGCCTGTTTCAGAATACGGATGTCGACGCCATGGAGAGCACCGCAGATTACTTGCACGACGCGATCAACGTGGCTCCACCCAATCTGAAGGAATGGATTTCTGGCATGTTGCATACCCGCTTCCCCGCCTGCGAAAACGCCCGCATCAACAAAGCCAGCGATGACATTCTCCACCTGTGTACCCAGGCGAGCAATGCCTTGCCAACCACAAAAAAAGCAAGCGTCCTGATGCAGGTTTTAATTCCACATGCACTGGTGAACAAGCTTGCTTACATATCAGCGAGCAACGGCATCCCCGATTCCGCCAATCCAGATACCCTGAACACCCTTATAAAGCTGAAAACACCGCACACCAACCAAGAAGTGCCCAATGCCCGCAGTCTGCAAATTCGCCTGCTTGCATCCACCCTACAAGATCCCAAGGTCGCCCCTCATTTGAAGGTCAATTTGTTCAGCCGGTACACCTCGTCGCAACAAGGGGCAATTAAGTCCAGAATTAATGACATCATCCAGGGCTTGCACAGTGATTCATGAAGTACGTCCCAATCTGTGGATTGGTTCACTGCAGGGCGCCAGCGAAGCACTTCAAAAACCACACTCGTCATTTACTCATGCGGTCAGCTGCATCGAAATTTGCCCCAGGCTTCGGCAGGGCATTGTTCAGTTGCACATTCCAGTGAGCGACAACCCTGACGAGTCACTGCTTGCTCACTTCCAAACCGTGTGTGAATTTATCAACCAGGCACACCAAAACCAAGGCAAGGTAATCGTGCACTGCGAACAGGGAATCAGCAGATCAGCTGCCCTGATTGCAGCACACCTTATTCAGCACGAAGACATGAATGTCAAACAGGCCCTGCTTGCGGTTTACTCGGCCAAACCGGCCGCAAAGGTCAACCCATGGTTTGTTCGAGACCTGGTCGATTGGCACCAGCACCATGTGTTGAACAGTTAAGCAAGTCCGCTCATACTTCAGAGCGGACCAAACCCTTGGGCATTGGAAAGGCAATATTTTCTTCCACGCCTTCCATGTTTCGAACCGACAAAGCACCCCATTCTTTCAGGCGCTTCACCACACCCTGCACAAGGTGCTCAGGCGCTGAAGCACCCGCCGTCAAGCCTATGTGTTTCACACCGTCGAACCAGTCTCGCTCCAGGCTGTCCGCATTTTCAATCAGCTTGGCTGGCACACCCAACTTCTCGGCCACTTCGCGCAAGCGATTGGAATTGGAGCTGCTTGGGCTGCCCACCACCAACACCAAATCAACCTGGCGCGCCATAAACTTGACAGCGTCCTGGCGGTTTTGCGTGGCATAGCAAATGTCTGCTTTCTTCGGCTCGCGGATATCGGGAAATTTTGCTTTTAGCGCCGTGATTACCTTGGAAGCATCGTCCACGCTTAACGTGGTTTGGGTCACCAAAGCCAGTTGCGTACCCGCTGCAATATTCAGCTTGGCCACGTCCTCCTCGGTTTCCACCAGGTAAATGCCGTCTTTCACCTGTCCCATCGTGCCTTCCACCTCGGGGTGGCCTTCGTGACCAATCATGATGATCTCGCAACCCTGCGCGCGCATTTTGCTGACTTCTACATGCACTTTCGTAACCAGTGGGCATGTGGCATCAAACACTTTCAAACCCAGGCTTTCTGCTTGTGCGCGTACATCTTGCGACACACCATGGGCAGAAAACACAACTGTGGAGCCGGTGGGCACATCTTCCAGTTCATCAACAAATATTGCACCCTTGCCGCGCAAATCTTCGACCACCGTTTTGTTGTGAACAATTTCATGCTTCACATAAATGGGTGAACCGAATTGCTGCAACGCGCGTTCCACAATTTCAATGGCGCGGTCTACACCAGCGCAAAAACCGCGTGGTTGGGCCAGGCTAATTTCCATACTCACCTCACAGCACCCCGATCAATTGCACTTCAAAGGTCAGTGCCTTGCCTGCCAAGGGATGGTTAAAATCAAACAAAATATCGTCTTCACGCTCTTCCACCACGGTGCCAGCAAACTGACCACCATCGGGTGCAGGAAAATGCACAAATTCGCCTGGCTCAAACGTAGTGCCCTCTTCGGCGTATTTTGACAGCAACGCTTTGCTGACCGGTCGGTACAAATCGGGATTTATGTCACCATAACCGCTGCCTGCGGGCAAAGTGAATATGTCACGCTGCCCCGCCTGCATACCAAACAGGCAACGCTCCAAACCCTCAGCCAACTGGCCTGCGCCAATCGACAATGTGGCGGGCTTGTCCTCAAAAGTGGACACAATCACCTGCTGGCTGTCAGCCAAGCGAATGCGGTAATGCAGTGTCACGAATGAAGATTCGTTTACTACGGGCTTGGGTTGTACTGCATCAGTCATTTCAACATCCTGAATTCATTTCAAAAACGGCTCTATTCTACGCCTTTGGAAGCAGTCAGGCATCCCGAGGCGGGCGTGAATGGTTCGAGTCCGGCCTCACATTGTGGTAGTAACATGTAGGTGAACACGCGACATTTGCATTAAAAAACGTATTAAGGAGTTTGAAAGCCATGGCATTTAACACAGAGAATCACCCCGGAGTCAGCCCAACAGTGCCGAAGGCCACGCAAGGTTTCGTGCTGAATCACAGCATGTTGCGGGTGAAAGACCCTGCCGTCTCACTCGATTTTTACACCCGGGTGTTGGGTATGCGGGTGCTTCGGAAGCTGGACTTTGCCGAAATGAAGTTTTCGCTGTACTTCCTCGCTCGAGTCACCGAGACCGACGAAATACCCGAAGATGAAGGCACCCGCACCGCATGGACATTCAGCCAGACTGGCATTCTCGAATTAACCCACAACTGGGGCACTGAAAACGACCCGGATTTCAAATATCACGATGGCAATCAGCAGCCACAGGGATTTGGACACATTTGCTTCTCCGTACCCGATCTGGCGGCCGCTGTTCACTGGTTTGACGAAAATCAGGTTTCCTATGTGAAACGTCCCGAACAAGGCAAGATGAAAAACGTGGCCTTCATCAAAGATCCCGACGGCTACTGGATCGAAATTGTACAGTCCTCGCTGTTAAACAAACTGGGAACTTGACCTGGTCGAAAGCCACTTAGTGGCTTTCAGGTTCAATTTTTCATGAGCATTCAAAGCTGGCCCAAACACGACCGCCCACGAGAGCGGCTGATCAAACAAGGGGCTCAGGCGCTTTCTGATGCCGAATTGCTTGCCATTTTCCTGCGCACAGGCCTCCCGGGAAAAAGCGCCGTGGATCTGGCCCGCGAAATGATCAGCCAGTTCGGTGGCCTGCAAAACCTGAACCGTGTTTCCCTGGCTGAATGGGTCCAAATTCGCGGCCTCGGCGAAGCAAAATACGCCCAACTGCGCGCCTGCCTTGAAATGGCCAAACGCTGCCTAAGTCATCAACTAAGCCATGAATTGCAGGAAACACCACACGGCATGCTTGCCTCTCCCGATCTGTTTGAACAGTTTGTGCGCGCACAAATCGGCTTAAGCGAAATTGAACATTTTCTGGTGATTGCCCTGGACAGCCAATTGAAAGTACTAGACCACAAAATACTTTCCAGCGGCACCGTGAACAAAACTGTGGTTTTTCCGCGTGAAGTGCTTAAATTTGCCATACAAACCAATGCACCCCGCATCATGATGGCGCACAATCACCCCAGCGACTGCTGCACCCCCAGCAGCGCTGATGACCGCCTGACCCGTGAACTTTATTCAGCCTTGGCACTGGTTGACATAGAATTGGTAGACCATGTGGTGGTCGGCCCCAACTGCGGGTATTCATATCGACTCAACAATCGCCCACCTTTTTGATTTTTTCCGCAAAAAGGGCTGGGCAAAAGAATAGTAATTGGTTACAATCTTGGACTTCGCCGCAAATCCATGGTTTTTCAATTCATGCCGTGTGGTTTTGCAGATACACTAATTTGCTGAATTTTTTGGGGTCATCATGGCTCGCGTATGTCAAGTAACGGGTAAACGCCCGATGGTTGGAAACAAAGTTTCCCATGCCAACAACAAAACAAAACGTCGTTTCCTGCCTAACTTGCAGTCACGCAAGTTCTGGGTTGAAAGCGAAAACCGGTGGGTTCGCCTGCGTCTAACTAATAACGCCCTGCGCACTATCGACAAAAACGGCATTGATGCTGTTTTGGCCGATCTTCGTGCACGTGGCGAAATCTAAGCAGGAGTAAATCATGGCTAAAGGTGGTCGCGAAAAAATCAAACTCGAATCTTCTGCTGGTACTGGTCACTTCTACACCACGACCAAGAACAAGCGTACGAAGCCCGAGAAAATTGAAATCATGAAATACGATCCAGTGGTTCGTAAGCATGTGTCATACAAAGAAACCAAGCTGAAGTAATTCAACTTACTTCGCTGTTTCTACAGAAACCCGCTACTGAAATTCAGAGCGGGTTTTTTGTTGGCCACTGCTTTGGCGAGGCTTAATGGTTAATGTAGAAGTGGCTTGGGTGATTTGCAGCAGCGTTGAATTATCCAGCCAATTCAAGATCAAGTCGCCCGGCTTGATTCGCAGCGAGGGGCGACCGCAGGTCGATGCGAAGACGCTTTTGCGTTTCGCATACACCGAGCCAGAATCAAAAGCGGGGAATTCGACTTAGATCTTGGCGGGATAATGCTGCGCGATGCAAATCACCAGAACCCAACCAGCACCCCGCTACAGGAAAAGAAAAAAGCCGCTGATTCTCACCAGCGGCTTTCATCAATCAAACAACTTTCAAATTACGCCGCGTAGCGACGAATCCGAATCGACATGTCTTCCAGCCAGCGAATGCCGCTTTGCTCAGCACGCTCACACCAGGCTTGCAACTGAACCAGCATTTGTTCACGGCTCAAATTGGTTTTTTCCCAAATCTGACGAAGTTCAGCGCGCATTTCCACCAGCGTATTGATCATTTTGGACTGGGCACACAACTGCGCCAGTTCAGCCCGCTGCACATCACACAGTTTGCTTTCGTCGATCGACAACAGCTTGGTGCCTTTGGCCAACACCTTGCGCTCTTGCGCGTTGGCAGCTTTCTGCCTCAGTGCAGTCACCTCAGAACGGAAAGCCTTGCGCATGGAACTGGCATAGCGAGCCATCACATCGTAACGGTGGTTCACAACCGCCTGGACTGTCACCAAGCTAAGCACTGGCTTGCTTTCCGACGAAAACTTGGGGGATTCAGCCACCTTTTTGACCTTGGCCAAACCAAGGAAGCTGAAAATCTTGATGTACATCCAGCCAATGTCGAACTCATACCACTTGTTGCTCAACTTGGCAGAAGTGGCGTGGGTATGGTGGTTGTTGTGCAGCTCTTCGCCGCCGATCAAAATACCGAATGGTGAAATATTGCGGCTTGCATCGGGGCAATCGAAATTGCGGTAACCCCAGTAGTGGCCAATGCCGTTGATCACGCCTGCGGCCAACACAGGAATCCACAACATTTGAATGGCCCAAATACTGACACCAGGAAAACCAAACAAAATGAAGCTGAGCACCAAGGTAAAGCCCACACCCTGCCAGGGGAAACGCTCGTACACCTGAAACTCCAGCCAATCGCTGGGCGTACCGTGGCTGTACTTGGCCAGCGTTTCAGCATTCTTGGATTCTGCACGATACAACTCTGCACCGCGCCAGAATACGGTTTTCAACCCACGGGTTTGTGGGCTGTGGGGGTCGTCGGGGGTTTCGCACTTGGCATGGTGCTTGCGGTGAATGGCAGCCCATGCGCGGGTGCTCATGCCGGTGGTTAACCACAGCCATGCACGGAAGAAATGCGCCAGCGCTGGGTGTACTTCCAAAGCACGGTGAGCCTGGCAACGGTGCAGGTAAACAGTCACCGCCACAATCGTGATGTGGGTCACGATGAGGGTGTAAATTACCATTTGGCCAATGCTTGCGCCGGTAATGCCCGAGGTCAAAAATTCAATCATATTCACTAACTCTCAACAGGTCGTATTTCAAAGGTTACGGCCATCTCAATTTGCTTCTGAAGGAGCCGTATCATATTTTCAGTGTACAAGTGTACTTTTAAAGCCGGAACACATTTGGAATTTATATTCAGTTCAGGCTTTGGAACGTTGTAACACTGCTGCAAAGAAGCCATCGGATTCACCATCCTCTGGCCACAATCGAAGCATGTCGTCAGTCGTGTTCGCCTTGACAGGCCGCTCTCCGGGGTTCAACACTTCAGTCCAGCGGCGAAGCCGGAATTCCGGATTGCTTTCCAGGAACGCATTGACAATGTCTTCGTTCTCGTCGCGAAGAACACTGCATGTGATGTAAACGAGCCGACCATCGGGCTTTACCAACTTGGCTGCATGCTCGATGATGGATTTTTGCTTCGCGGTCAATTCTGACAGACTCTGCAAGTTCTGTCTAAATTTAAGATCCGGGTTACGCCGTAAGGTTCCCATGCCGCTACAAGGTACATCGGTCACGACCCGGTCGGCCTTGCCAAAATATTTGTTCAGGCGAGGATCGGCTTCATCATTGATCACCATGGTGTAGAAGTTACTCAATCCCGAGCGAGCCGCACGGGGCTTGAACTTCACCAGGCGTTTTTCCGAAGTATCCAGCGCCACAATGCGGCCTGTGTTCTTCATCTGCGCGCCAATGGCCAGGGTTTTGCCGCCAGCACCTGCACAAAAATCGATTACAAGGTCACCCCGGCGCGGGGCCACAAGGCGGCTAACCCACTGACTGCCGGCGTCTTGTACCTCGAAATAACCCTCTTGAAACACTTCAGTTTTGCCCACGATTGGTTTGCCCACAGCGCGCAAGCCCTCGGGCAGGCCTTCAATTGGGTTCACTTGAATACCCATATTGGTGAGGGCGGCCAACAAATCGACCGTGCTGGCTTTCACTGTGTTCACACGCAAGTCCAGCGGCGCGGCACTCAGCACGGCCTGAGAAAAAGACTCCGCGCGATCTTGCCCAAATTGCTCAGCCAGTTTGGTGTAAAACCACTCAGGCAAACAGGTACGCGCCTCAACACCCAGGTCATCGGCTGAAATATTAATAACCCGGCTTAACCATTCATTGTCAGCCTGCTTGCCTGCAGACCAAATTTGCTCGGGCGCACCCGACCACAACAAAGCCAGCTTGGCTTGGCGAACCACAGAGGGGCCTTCGCCCGACTGCGCCAAGTGGTTGATTCGATAACGATAACGCAACCAGCAATACACAGCCTCGGCCACCATAGGGCGGTCGCGACCACCCAACTCGGGATGGTCTTTAAAAAACCGGGAAATGGCAGCATCTGCGGGGCCTTCAAACTGGGCCAGAAGATCAATCAACTGCGCAACCGTGCTCACCAGGCCATAGCGAGACTGGGCGCCTTGCCGCTCCACTTTGCTATCGCGCCGTGTGCTGGGTTTGCGAAATGGGGTTTTTTTAGTAGACCCGACCATATTGAATGTCCTGTTTTATTGAATTGCGTGAACCAGGGCAGTGGCCAAAGTGCCTTCCAGCTTCCCGTTCACCATTTTAATTTGCCCGCCAGCCAATGCCGCCAGTGCACGGGGATAGATTTGATGCTCCAATTCCAACACACGCGCAGCCAGTGTTTCTGGGGTATCACCGGGCAACACCTGCAACAAGGCCTGATCCAGAATCGGGCCATGGTCTAGTTCTGGCGTCACCAAGTGAACCGTGACGCCGTGCACCCGCACCCCGGCATCCAGCGCCTGCTGGTGGGTTTTCAAACCCGGAAAAGCGGGCAACAGAGATGGGTGAATATTCACCAAGCGCCCCAAATACCGGTTCACAAAACCCTCGGTGAGCACGCGCATAAAACCAGCCAGCACAACCCAGTCGGGCTGATATTGATCGATCAGGCTGGCCAAGGCTTCGTCAAAGGCCTCGCGGCTTTCATATTCAGTGTGGTCAAGAATTGCAGTATCGAGCCCTGCCGACTGCGCCAAGGCCAATCCAGCCGCGGCTGGGCGGTTGGAAATGACTGCACGAATTTGGTAGGCCCCGGTCTGTTTGGCATGATCGATCAGGGCATTCAAATTTGAACCCCGCCCCGAGATCAAAATGACGACGGAAGGTGTGGAATTTTGCATGGCGCGAGTTTATCACTGTGCGGGCGAAAAAGCCCTATTTTTCACCATTCAGGCCTTATAATAACCGGTTGTTTTGCAACCACTAAAGAGCCGACACACTCGGTATGAAAATCATTCGCCGCCCCCGGCCACACACATTTGCCAAGGGCACTGCGCTCACCATTGGAAACTTCGACGGCGTTCACTCTGGCCATGCCGAGTTGTTCCGCCGTGTCGTGTCTGCGGCACACGCGCAAGGTTTGGTACCTACTGTGGTTACGCTGCACCCACACCCGAAAGAATTTTTCAATCCTGATTTCAAGCTCGACCGAATTTCCACGCTTCGCGACCGAATTATTGAAATGAAGCGCTGCGGCATTGAGCAAGTGTGTATTCTGCCCTTCAACCGGCGCATGGCAAGCCTTGCCCCCGAAGCCTTTGTGCAGGAAGTGTTGCTAAACCAATTGAATGCCAAGCAGGTGTGGGTAGGCGATGATTTCCGCTTTGGTGCCAAGCGCGCCGGCGATTTCGCGTTGCTGAGGGGTCTCGGGGAATCAAGCGGCTTCGAAGTGAACGACCTTGCCGAGGTTCAGACAGACGGTAGCCGGGTATCGAGTTCGAATATTCGGGAAGCCCTGAAAGCTGGCGATGTTGCAAAAGCCACCCACATGTTGGGGCATCCGCTGGTGTACTCCGGGCACATTGTGCATGGCAAAAAGCTGGGCCGTACACTGGGCTTCCCCACCATGAACTTGCGAATTGCAGGGCGGGCCAGCGCACTCACTGGTATTTTGGCGGTGTGGGTGCATGGGCTGGAGCCCCAGCCACTTCCTGCTGTCGCCAGCATGGGTGTGCGCCCCACCGTTGAACAATCCGATCAAATTTTGCTTGAAACATTCATTCCAGACTGGCAAGACAATGCTTACGGCAAGCTGCTGCGCATCGAGGTGTTGGCGCACATTCGCCCAGAACAACACTTTGATTCGCTCGATACGATGGTTGAGCAAATGCACAAAGACACGGCAAAAGCCATGGCAATGCTTGATGCCAACCAACCCAAGATTTCAAATACAGGCTGTTAACCCAACATGGATTACAAGAACACACTGAACCTGCCAGACACGCCCTTCCCAATGCGCGGCAACCTGCCGCAACGGGAACCGAACTGGGTTGAACAATGGTGCAAGGAAGACTTGTACAAGGCGATTCGCCAGTCCAAGGCAGGCAAGCCAAAATTCGTGCTGCACGACGGCCCCCCTTATGCAAATGGCGACATCCACATTGGCCATGCGGTCAACAAAATCCTGAAAGACATCATCGTGAAATGTCGTTGCCTGGCTGGCTACGATGCCCGATACGTTCCAGGCTGGGACTGCCATGGCATGCCGATTGAAATCCAGATCGAAAAAACCATCGGCAAGGGCAAACCCACACTGGAAGTTCAAGAGAAAAGCCGCGCTTACGCAGCTGAACAAATTGAACGCCAGAAAAAAGATTTCATCCGGCTGGGTGTGCTGGCTGATTGGGACAACCCTTACAAAACAATGAACTTTGGCAACGAGGCAGACGAGCTTCGCGCGTTGGGCAAAATCATGGAGAAGGGCTATGTGTTCCGTGGCCTGAAACCCGTGAACTGGTGCTTCGATTGCGGTTCTGCATTGGCTGAAGCCGAGGTCGAGTACAAAGACAAACAAGACATCGCTGTCGATGTGGGTTTTGCATTCGACGAATCGAACCTGGACAAGCTCGCCGCAGCATTCAACATCCCCAAGGCCACGCTTCAGGCCAAGCCAGGGCAATTGGTCATTTGGACCACCACCCCATGGACACTGCCGGCCAACCAGGCACTGAACATGCACCCTGAATTGGTGTACAGCCTGGTAGACGTGGGCAACAAGTATTTGTTGCTGGCCCAGGAACGCGTGAAACCCTGCCTTGAAAGCTATGAGCTACATGGTTCAGAAGTGGCCACCGCCAAGGGTGCCGCGCTGGAAGGCGTTTCATTCAAGCACCCCTTCTACGACCGCTTGAGCCCCGTGTACCTTGCTGAATACGTGAGTACCGATGCAGGTACAGGCATAGTTCACTGCTCGCCAGCCTATGGTGTAGACGACTTCTTGACCAGCAAAGCTTATGGCTTGAAAGATGCCGACATCATCAACCCGGTGACAGGCAATGGTGTTTACGCAGATTCCCTGCCCTTCTTCGGCGGCCTGCACATTTGGAAAGCCAACCCGCTCATTGTTGAAAAAATGATCGAAGTGGGTTCGCTCATCAAACAAGTGAAATTTGGCCACAGCTACATGCACTGCTGGCGCCACAAAACCCCAATCATTTACCGCGCCACTTCACAGTGGTTCGCGGGCATGGATGTGAAACCCAACGATGGCAGCGCAAGCCTGCGCGAAAAGGCCTTGGCTGGTGTTGAAGCCACCGAGTTTTTCCCGGCTTGGGGCAAGGCGCGCTTGCACGCCATGATCGCCAATCGCCCAGACTGGACCCTGTCGCGCCAACGCCAGTGGGGTGTACCCATGGCATTCCTTGTGCATCGCGAAACCGGTGAATTGCACCCACGAACCCCTGAGCTGACCGAAACCATTGCACAACTGATCGAAAAACAAGGTATCGAAGCGTGGCAACACGTCACTGTTGAAGAATTGATCGGCAATGAAGCAAAAGATTACGTCAAGAACCCCGATACGCTCGATGTTTGGTTCGACTCTGGCACCACGCACGAAACCGTGCTGCGCGGCAGCCATGCCGATGAAAGCCATTTTCCGGCCGACTTGTATCTGGAGGGCTCTGACCAGCACCGTGGATGGTTCCACTCCTCATTGCTCACCAGCTGCATGATCAACGGTGTACCACCTTACAAAGCCTTGCTCACCCACGGTTTTGTGGTGGATGGCCAGGGTCGCAAAATGAGCAAATCCGTGGGCAACGTGATTGCGCCCCAGCAGGTATCCGACAAAATGGGCGCGGAAATTTTGCGCCTGTGGGTGGCCAGCACCGATTACTCCGGCGAACTCACTATTTCCGATGAAATTTTGAAGCGTGTGGTCGAAAGCTACCGCCGCATTCGCAACACCCTGCGTTTTTTATTGGCCAATATTTCCGATTTCGACTTTGCCACAGAAGCCGTTCCCACCGAAGAACTGGCCGAAGTAGACCAATACGCACTCACACTGCTGGGCAAGCTGCAAAGCGAGTGCGAAGCGCACTACATGAAGTACGAGTTCCACCCGATTGTCAGCAAACTGCAAATTTTCTGTTCCGAAGACTTGGGTGCCTTCTATCTGGATGTACTGAAAGACCGCTTGTACACCACTGGCGAGAATTCGCAGGCACGTCGCAGTGCGCAAACCACGCTCTACCACATCACACATGCCCTGCTTCGCCTCATGGCACCAGTGCTCAGCTTTACCGCTGAAGAAGCCCGCGAAGTAATGGGCAATGTAGAACCTTCGATTTTCTGCAACGAGTTTTACAAAGTGCCCCAAGTGGCGCAGGCTGATGAATTGGGCAACAAGTGGGCTGAGTTGCTCGCGCTGCGCGCACGCGTGGTGAAGGAACTGGAAAACCTGCGCACCGAGGGCAAAATTGGCTCCTCCCTGCAGGGCACAGCAACACTTCATTTGCCACCTAATCTGTATCAGGCGGCGGCCAGTCTGGGCGATGATCTAAAATTCCTGTTCATCGTTTCCAATATTGAAATAGCCCCAGCGGCCGAGGAGAAAATTGAAGTGGGTATTGCAGAAGGTGAAAAGTGCGAACGTTGTTGGCATGTGCGCTCCGACACAAGCGCAAACCCCGAACACCCAGGTATTTGTGGCCGCTGTGTAAGCAATCTGTTTGGTCAAGGCGAGGTGCGTGATCATGTCTAAACCCATGCCGAGAAAACCAGCCTCAACCACCAAACCAGTCAATGCAACCGGCGCGTTGAGGGCACCCAAAAAATCCATCCTCCCCTGGATCGGTTTTTCCCTGCTGCTTATCCTGGTTGATCAAATCAGCAAACTGTGGGTTCAATCACGCCTTGATCTGGGTGCGGTGGTTGAAATCACCCCTTTCTTCAACCTGGTGTACGTGCTCAACCCGGGTGCTGCATTCAGCTTCCTCGCCGATCAGGCGGGTTGGCAAAAACATTTTCTTTCCGCTGTAGCGGTCATTGCGTCCATTGTCATTCTGTTCATGATGCGTTCCTCCAGCCACCGCAAATTCGCGATGTTCTGCCTGGCCTGTATTCTGGGTGGTGCGATCGGCAATTTGATTGACCGTGTCGCTCACGGCGCAGTCATCGACTTTCTCGATTTTTATGTGGGAAATTATCACTGGCCCGCATTCAATGTGGCCGACATTGCAATTACCATGGGAGCAGTCGGTCTAATCATCGACGAACTGTTCTTCAACAAAGAACACAAAGCCGCCAAACCTGCAAAAAGCGAATAAGGTTTATTGCCCATGCGCCCAGTCGAATTGCCACCGCTTCCTGGTTTGAACCAACTGCGTGTAGTGTTGGGCGTGTGCGGCGGCATTGCCGCTTACAAATCGGCCGAGCTGGTACGCCTGTTAATGAAACAGGGCTGCACGGTGCAAGTGGTCATGACTGAATCGGCCACACAATTCATTGCACCACTCACCTTCCAAGCCCTTTCGGGCAAGGCTGTGCATGTGTCGCAATGGCCAGCTGGGCACAGTGATAACAATATTGACCGTGGCATGCCGCACATCGACATCAGCCGCAACGCTGATTTTTTATTGATTGCCCCGTGCACCGCCAACTCCATGGCGAAATATGCACACGGGTTTGCTGACAATCTGCTGGACAACCTCGTATTGGCCCGCAATTGCCCCATGGGCATTGCGCCGGCCATGAACGTGGAAATGTGGAACAACCCAGCCACCCAGCGCAACATCAGTCAACTTAAAACCGATGGTATCAATGTGTTTGGCCCCGCTGCTGGCGAACAGGCCTGCGGTGAAGTCGGCAGTGGCCGCATGCTGGAACCCTTTGAGATCGTATTGGAACTGGCGCGGGCAGTGAATCACAAACCCCTGGCTGGTAAAAAGGTATTGGTAACAGCCGGCCCCACCTTTGAAGCCATTGACCCGGTGCGCGGCATCACGAATCGATCCAGCGGAAAAATGGGCTACGCCTTGGCACAAGCAGCATGGTTAATGGGTGCCGAAGTGAGTTTGGTGAGTGGCCCTACCGCTTTGCCAACACCGTACGGTGTGCCCATGGTGAGTGTTCAATCTGCCAGGCAAATGCATGCTGCAGTATTCGGTCAAATCGAGCAACAAGACCTGTTCATTGGTGTCGCCGCTGTGGCCGATTACGGTATTAAAAACCCAAGCGCCCAAAAGCAGAAAAAACAACCCGATCAAGCCGCGGGTTTAAACATGGAGTTCGAACTGAACCCCGACATTCTTGCAGATGTTGGCGAATTTGCCAGCACTCGAAAAAAATCGCTGACGGTGGTCGGTTTTGCTGCCGAAACAGAAAATCTGGATGACTACGCCAACCGCAAACTGGACAGCAAGAAAGCGCATTTCATTGTTGGCAACCTGGCGCAACAAGCATTGGGCTCCGACCAAACCGAGTTAACCATTTACAGTAAAAAACTGCCCCCTGAATACCTGGCCTCTTTGGACAAACTGCAAGCTGCACGGGCAGTTTTGTCTTTCATTTCCAAACACTCCTGAATACAAATACCCTCATGAAAATTCAAGTTGAACTGAAAGTACTCGACCCGCGCATGCAAGAGCAATTGCCTGCCTATGGCACACCGGGCAGTGCAGGCATCGACCTGCGCGCTTGCCTGACTGAGCCACTGACTTTGCAACCCGGCCAGGCTGAATTGGTGCCAACCGGTCTTTCCATGTATATCGGCGACCCCAATTACTGTGCAACAATTTTGCCCCGTTCAGGCTTGGGTCACAAAAAAGGCTTGGTACTTGGCAATTTGGTGGGTTTAATCGATTCCGACTACCAGGGCCCGCTGATGGTCTCGGCCTGGAACCGCAGCCAAGTGCCAGTGACCATTGAACCCATGGAGCGCATCGCTCAACTGGTCATCTTGCCGGTGGCACACGCCGACTTCAAGGTGGTCAGCGATTTCACCCCCAGCGAACGCGGTGAAGGCGGATTCGGAAGCACCGGGACACGCTAGAGAAAACCAAGCGAAAGGAACCACCCCAAGCAGATTTGCCACTGAGTGTCATTGTGAATCATCAGGAAAACAATGGACTCAGGGGGCAACGGGCCAGCCACAACGACAGGCCGTACATGGTTGGTTCACGCAATCCGGCAGCTGCGTCCCTGTTCTGAAAAAACCATCCGGTATTTTTGGTTGGCACTCTGCGTCATTCTGGCGGCAGTGGCTGTATTCAACTACGGCAAAGTACATCAAATTCAAGGTGATCTGGCCAAGAGACGGCTACTTGAAGTGTCCCTGCAAGACCTGATCGTACAAAGCACCGCCCTGCATCACCTGGGCAATCAGCATGCTTATGAAACCAAACTTGGTCTGGAAATGCGTGGCTACAGCTCACCCCAAGAGTTACTCAATCAACTGGCTGCGAGATTGGCTGTCATCGAAACGATCAACACCCACAGCGGGCTGACTGAATCGGCTGCAAGCCTTCGAGAACACCTGATCGCGATGGACCAGCAACTTGAAAAATTCGGAAAACCCGACCCTCAACGCATCGAGTTTTGGTTGATCGAGCTTGGGATATTCAACACCACCTTGAAGAAACATGCACAATCGGCCGATGAAAAGGTTAATGCATTGCAACGCAACAACCTGATACTCACATTGATTGTCTTGGTTCACTCGGTAAGTTTTGTCAGCCTCACTCTGTGGCGACAATCAAACTTGCGAAAGCGCTTCGCAATTGAACTGCTTCACCTGAGCAATCAGGCTCGCAGCGATCCACTCACTGGTTTGCTCAATCGCCGGGGCTGGCAAGACCTGAGCAGCGCCTATCTGCGAAAAATGCAACGAGAAAATCAGCGTCAAGGCAGTGTGGCAATTATCGACATTGACTACTTCAAACAATACAACGACACCTATGGCCACGAGGCCGGGGATATGCGACTTCGGGAGTTTGCCGAAACGCTTCGAACCAACTTCAGGCCTGGTGATCTGATCGCACGTGTCGGGGGCGAAGAGTTTGCAGTGCTTCTACCGAACTGCACCGCCGACGACACCCAAAGAATCGTGGACAGAATTCGGCTGAACGGCAATTGCAAAGTTGGGTTTTCGGCAGGAATTTGCGACATCACCCACGCTGACAGCATTGACCGTACCATGGCGCAAGCTGACCACGCGCTTTACCAAGCCAAGAACAAAGGTAGAAACCGCAGTTGCCTGGGCCAAGTGAGTGGTTAATCAGGCAAGCAAGGCCTAGTCCAAAAACAAAACGCCTGAGTAACCACAAGGGATACTCAGGCGAGCCCACTTCGCGATTAACCCGGATACCTGTCCGGGCTTGTCGCTACCTGATGCTTTATTACGACCAAACTTTGCTTTTAATCAACAGCAACCTCAGTGCCGCTCTCCGACTCTTGCCCCGATGAACCTTCATCAAAAGTCAGTGACACCTGGTCATTTTCCAAATCATGGTCCACAGTCACCTTGCCGCCGTTCACCAATTTGCCAAACAGCAACTCATCGGCCAAGGCCTTGCGGATGGTGTCTTGAATCAAGCGCTGCATTGGGCGAGCACCCATCAATGGATCAAAACCTTTCTTGGCCAAGTGCTTGCGCAATTCGTCTGTGAACACCGCATCCACTTTCTTCTGGTGCAGCTGTTCTTCCAGCTCCATCAGGAACTTGTCGACCACGCGAAGAATGATTTCTTCATCCAGCGCACGGAAGGAAATGACAGAATCCAGACGGTTGCGGAACTCGGGGCTGAACATGCGCTTGATGTCTTCCATCTCATCGCCCTGCACCTTGGATTCCATGAAGCCGATACCGCGCTTGGTCAGGGCTTCTGCACCCGCGTTGGTGGTCATGATGATGATCACATTGCGGAAGTCAGCCTTGCGACCGTTGTTGTCGGTCAAAGTACCGTTGTCCATGACCTGAAGCAGAATATTGAACACATCGGGGTGCGCTTTCTCGATTTCGTCGAGCAACAACACGCAATGTGGCTTCTTGGTAATGGCCTCGGTCAACAAGCCGCCTTGGTCAAAGCCAACGTAACCTGGGGGCGCACCAATCAAACGAGAAACAGCGTGGCGTTCCATGTATTCCGACATGTCGAAACGCAGCATTTCAATGCCGAGAATAAAGGCCAACTGTTTGGCCACCTCGGTTTTACCCACACCCGTGGGGCCGCTGAACAAGAACGAGCCAATCGGCTTGTCGGCCTTGCCCAAACCTGCACGCGACATTTTGATGGCGTTTGCCAAAGCCTCAATGGCGGGGTCTTGCCCAAACACAGTGGCTTTCAAATCGCGATCGAGCGTGGCCAGCTTGTTGCGGTCATCGGTATTAACCGACTGTGGCGGAATACGGGCAATTTTCGAGACAATGTCTTCGATGTCGCCCTTCGTAATTGTTTTACGCTGTTTGCTTTTTGGCAAAATACGCTGAGCCGCACCGGCTTCATCAATCACGTCAATGGCCTTGTCGGGCAAATGACGATCATTGATAAACTTGGCCGACAACTCAGCGGCTGCCGAAATGGCCGCGCTGGAGTACTTCACGCCATGGTGGTCTTCAAACCTGCTCTTCAAACCGCGCAAAATTTCAATGGTCTGTTCCACGGTGGGTTCAGACACATCGATTTTCTGGAAGCGGCGTGAAAGCGCGTGGTCTTTCTCGAAAATGCCACGGTACTCGGTAAAGGTAGTTGCGCCAATGCACTTCAGCTGCCCTGACGACAAGGCAGGTTTCAGCAAATTGGACGCATCCAGCGTGCCGCCAGAAGCGGAGCCTGCGCCAATCAAGGTGTGGATTTCATCAATGAACAACACGGAATCCGGGTTGGCCTTCAACTGTTTCAACACCGCTTTCAAACGCTGTTCGAAATCGCCACGGTATTTGGTGCCCGCCAGCAACGCGCCCATGTCCAGTGAATGCACCTGCGCTGTTGCCAAAATTTCCGGCACGTCACCTTGCACAATTCTCCAAGCCAAGCCCTCGGCAATCGCGGTTTTACCCACACCAGCCTCACCCACCAAGAGCGGGTTGTTTTTGCGGCGGCGGCACAGCACCTGAATAACCCGCTCCACTTCCTGCTCACGGCCGATCAGCGGATCAATTTTCCCTTCCTTGGCCAATGCATTCAAATTCTGGGTGTACTGGTCAAGCGGCGACTGCTTGTCACCCACGTTTTGGGTGGCCTCGGCTTCCTGCTCCTGATTCTCGTTCTGGGAATTCTCGGGCTTCGGCGCGGGCGCCTGCGGCGTTTTGGTAATGCCGTGTGAAATGTAATTCACCACATCCAGACGGGTAATACCCTGCTGGTGAAGGTAATACACCGCATGGGAGTCTTTCTCACCAAAAATCGCAACCAGCACATTCGCGCCAGTCACCTCTTTCTTGCCATTCGATGTGCTTTGAACATGCATGATGGCGCGCTGAATAACCCGCTGGAAACCCAGCGTGGGCTGCGTGTCCACTTCATCCTGACCGGACACCACAGGGGTGTTGTCCTTGATGAAATTTTGCAGGTTCTTTCGAATTTCTTCGACATCGCATGAGCATGAACGTAGCACCTCAGCCGCTGAAGGATTGTCCAGCAAGGCCAATAGCAGGTGCTCTACCGTGATGAATTCATGCTTTTGCTGACGTGCGTCAACAAATGCCATGTGCAAACTTACTTCCAACTCTTGCGCAATCATGTTTCCTCCATCACGCACTGCAGCGGGTGTTGATGCTGCTTTGCGAAACCGCATACCATTTCGACTTTTGTCGAGGCGATGTCTTTGGGATATACCCCACAGACCCCTTTGCCCTCTCGATGCACTTTCAGCATGATTTGGGTGGCCTGTTCCCTTCCCTTTCCAAAAAACTTCTGCAAAACAATCACGACAAACTCCATGGGGGTGTAGTCATCGTTCAAGAGCACGACCTGATACATCGGGGGCAGCTTCGCTTTTTGCGCCTGCGATTCCAGTACTGTTGATGGATTGTTTTGCGAACTCATAACTTCATTGTAATCACTTCTAAGGGGCACGCAACAAGGATTAGAGAGCAATACACTGCCTTTATTCAAGGCTAGAAATTTTTCCTGAAAATTCAATCAGGAACATCTCAAAAATTATGCAAACCCACTCTCAAATTTGCAATCGATAACCCACAAGGTCAATCACCCGAAAAGCCTGAATTAACCAGATGTAGACAACACCTGTCTATTACAAGGGGTAAACCCTTAAAAAATGTATCTATTGTATGGTTGACCCCAGCCCAAACAGGTCAAAGAATAGAAGGCAAGCTGGTTCAGACTGGCGAGTTGTCGGAAAGTTCGTGCGTTCCGATCGAAGTATTGTTTTTTGAAGGAGGTTTCGCGATGGCGACCGGCACCGTAAAATGGTTCAATGATGCAAAGGGTTTTGGTTTTATTACTCCAGATCAAGGGAGCGATGAACTTTTCGCCCACTTTTCAGCAATCCAGGCATCTGGATTCCGCACACTGAAAGAAGGTCAGAAAGTGACTTTTGAAGTGGTGGATGGACCAAAAGGTAAGCAGGCTCAGAACATCTCTGTGATGGACGCAACCAGCGCCGCCTGACAAGTAAAATAATCAAACCACCGATTAAGAAAAAAGCCGGCCCCAAGCCGGCTTTTTTCTTGCCCATAAAAAAAGCCCCATCTCTATGGGGCTTTTTTATTTACAGCAGAAGCAGGCTTGTTACATGTGGTCGATCATGACTTGACCGAAACCTGAACAGCTTACCTGTGTGGCACCGTCCATCAAGCGCGCAAAATCATAAGTTACTTTCTTGGACGTGATGGATTTTTCCATGGAAGTAATAATGAGATCAGCCGCCTCAACCCAACCCATGTGACGCAGCATCATTTCTGCAGACAAAATTTGCGAACCCGGGTTCACATAGTCTTTGCCTGCATACTTGGGCGCTGTGCCGTGGGTGGCTTCAAACATGGCAATTGAATCGGACAAATTCGCACCGGGGGCAATGCCAATACCACCGACCTGGGCGGCCAGGGCATCAGAAATATAGTCGCCATTCAAGTTCATGGTGGCGATCACGCTGTATTCAGCTGGGCGCAGCAGAATTTGCTGCAAGAAGGCATCGGCGATCACATCTTTGATCACAATGTCACCATGCGCAGCCTTGATTTTCATCCAGGGGCCGCCGTCCAGCAGTTCGGCGCCGAATTCGTTCTTGGCCAAAGCGTACGACCAAGCCGCAAAAGCGCCTTCGGTGTACTTCATGATGTTGCCCTTGTGCACAATCGTCACCGAAGGCTTTTTATTGTCGATGGCGTACTGAACGGCCTTGCGGAACAGGCGCTCTGT
The DNA here is from genome assembly GCF_002473065.1 of Limnobacter sp. UBA7229. Lineage (NCBI taxonomy): Bacteria > Pseudomonadati > Pseudomonadota > Betaproteobacteria > Burkholderiales > Burkholderiaceae > Limnobacter > Limnobacter sp. UBA7229. The sequence continues at coordinate 437,341 of NZ_DKTN01000003.1, forward strand.
GCCTTCTTTAGAAATTGGCTTGATTCCAATGCCTGAAGTTTCGGGGAAACGAATCTTGCTCACACCCATTTCTTCACGCAGAAACTTGATCAGCTTTTTGGCTTTGTCGGTTTCCGCCTCGTATTCAATACCGGCATAAATGTCTTCCGAGTTCTCGCGGAAAATCACCATGTCGGTTTTGTGGGGCTCTTTTACCGGGCTGGGCACGCCGGCAAAGTAGCGCACTGGGCGAAGGCACACATACAAATCAAGCTGCTGACGCAAAGCCACGTTAATGGAACGAATACCGCCACCTACGGGTGTGGTCAATGGGCCTTTGACAGACACCACATATTCTTTCAACACTTCCAGGGTTTCTTCTGGCAGCCACACATCGGGGCCGTACACCTTGGTGGACTTTTCGCCCGCGTAAATTTCCATCCAGCTGATTTTGCGCTTGCCACCGTATGCTTTGGCCACAGCAGCGTCGACCACGTCGATCATCACTGGTGTAATGTCAAAACCAGTGCCATCGCCTTCGATGTATGGAATGATGGGTTGATCGGGTACGTTCAACGAGTAATCACTATTGACCGTGATTTTTTCGCCGACTGATGGGACTTTAATGTGTTGGTACATGGTCTCTCCGCTGCTTCTCTGGTGTGTTAGAGGGAACACTCTAGTGTATCCCTTCACTACGAAAATCACAATTATTTCGCAATATGAAATTGCATTCCTTATTGCGCCAAGCCGTATAATACCGCCATCTTCTTTCAGATCTCTGACAGGAACCAGATTTCATGCACTTTGATCACATCAACAAATACTGCACTACTTTCAGGTTGACTTTGGTGACAGCTGCGCTGGGCTTGGCTGCCTGCATAAGCAATGCTGCAGGGCCGGCGCAATCCCAATTGCCAACACTTCAAATGCGCGTGGGCCAACATGATGTGAAAGCAGAGTTGGCCAACACCGATCTAAGCCGTCAAATCGGGCTAATGAACCGAAAGGAGCTGGGCGGGAATTCAGGAATGCTGTTTGTGTTCAAACGCAGTGAAACACAATGTATGTGGATGAAAAACACCCTGATTGATCTGGATGTGGCCTTTGCAGACGCCAACGGCAAAATTCTGAATATTGAACAGATGAAAGCAGGTACGACTGACATTCACTGCTCCAGCGGCAACGCCAAACTTGCGCTGGAAATGAACCATGGCTGGTTTTCAACGCGCGGTATTGATGCGGGTGAAAAACTGCATGTGCCAGAGCATGTCCTGGAAACCAGGGAATAGACCGCAAAAACAAACCCCTCCTTGCGCTGTGAGCACAAGGAGGGGCTGGCGTGTTGAAAAGGCTTTCGGGGGATTAACCTTCGAAATTCTTCGATGCAAATTCCCAGTTCGCCAGGTTCCAGAAGGTTTCAATGTACTTGGGGCGAGCGTTGCGGTAATCGATATAGTAGGCGTGTTCCCACAGGTCGCAGGTCAACAAAGGCTTGTCTTGAGTGGTCAAGGGTGTGGCTGCGTTGCTCGTGTTAACGATATCCACTGAACCGTCGGCTTTTTTCACAAGCCATGTCCAGCTAGAACCAAAGTTACCAATCGCGCTTTTGGTAAAGGCTTCCTTGAACGCATCAAAGCTGCCAAATTTGGCATTGATGGCGTCGGCCAACTTGCCAGTGGGTGCACCACCACCATTGGGTGACAGGCAGTGCCAGTAGAACGTGTGGTTCCAGATCTGTGCCGCGTTGTTGAATACACCACCGGTTGACTTCTTGACGATGTCTTCCAGGCTGGAGCTTTCAAACTCGGTGCCTTTTACCAGATTGTTCAGGTTGGTCACATAAGCAGCGTGGTGCTTGCCGTAGTGGTACTCCAGTGTTTCTTTGGAAATATGGGGAGCCAGCGCGTCCATCGCGTAGGGCAATTCGGGCAGTGTATGTTGCATATCAGTATCCTCTCTCACTTCAATCAATACGAAAACTTCAGCTTGGGGCAAAACCCCACATTTCAACCCCTCTGATTCTATCTTGAATTTTTGACGTCCTCGTTGAACGGTCCACGCAGCTCAGTTTTCTCGCGCACATTCACCAAAATTTCACCGTCCGCCACTGTGGCTCGCAAGGCATCGCCAGTTTGCACATCCAGCACAGAGCGAACAACTGCGTTTCCGTGCTGTGGCTGCAAAAAGGCATAGCCACGCTCCAGCGTTCTTTGGGGGGAGACGGCCTCAACCACAGAGCCAAGACGGTCCACGCGAGAATCCAATGCGGCAATGTTGCGCCGCTGCGCAGCCATTAGCCCACTTTCAAGAAGCTGGGCACTTCGATTGGCTGAGTTTTGAGCTGCATTCATTTCAAGCGACACGGATTCCCACAACACCTGAATTGAATTGTTTTGTTGTGCAAGGCCTCGCTCGACAAGGCGCGGCAGGCGGCCATTTGCGGTGCTCAAACGAGATTCAAGGGTGTTCAGATAAGCAGTAGGGGTCAGCAAACCTAGTTCAGCCCGATCCACCCGTTGAACAAGCATTTGGGCTCGGTGACGTAAAGCCTTGCGCAAGCCCACATGCAAACTTTGAATCTCGGACAGCAGTTCACTGGTGGGCCAGCTGATCAATTCGGCAGCTGCGGTCGGCGTGGCAGCGCGAAGGTCTGCGGCAAATTCAGCCAGGGTCACATCCGTTTCGTGCCCTACTCCAACTACGATCGGTGTTTTACAAGCCGCGACTGCGCGCACAACAGCCTCGACGTTGAAACTCCACAAGTCTTCCAGGCTCCCGCCCCCACGGCATAGCACAAGCGCTTCATGGCCTGCTGAATCGGCTTTGCGAAGGGCCTCAATAATTTGTGCTGCGGCCTGTTCGCCCTGCACCGCGGTGTGGTAAACCGAGTACTCAACATGGGGCGCGCGCCTTGCCAAGGCCTGTTTTACATCAGCAAGTGCAGCGGCTTGCAGTGAAGTGATCACCCCGAGATTAAAAACCACCGAAGGCAGTGGGCGCTTGCGGGCAGAATCGAACAACCCCTCCTGAGTCAATTTGGTTTTCAGTTGCAGGTACTGTTCATGCAGATTGCCTTGCCCGGCCTTTTTCATGACATCAATGATCAACTGCAACTCGCCACGCTGTTCATACATGGCCAGTTGCGCAAGCACTTCAACTTTGTCGCCCACCGCTGGGAAAAAACCTGCGAGAACATTGCGTTGGCGAAACATAACCGCCTTCAGTTGTGCAGATTCGTCCTTCAGGGCCAAATACCAATGCCCGGAGGAGGCACGGGTAAAAGACGCCACCTCACCCTGAATCCGGATGGAGCCAAATTCATTTCGGAGGTGATCATTCAGGTGCCTGGCGAGCTGGCTGACCGAGAAAACCGTTTTTAAGTCAATCATTTATAGACCAAATTGGCTAAAAAACCAGAACATTTCCACATGCGCTAACAAAAAGCTACTTTCTGTGCAACATGGCTGAAATACAAGAAAATAAACACAAGCGACTGATTAAAAAGGAAAAATACAACAAAATACGATACACAAAAAGTTCATTTTTCTCACAAGCGACTGATTATTCGAAAATTTGGGGGGCTTTTCCCCAAAGTTATCCACAATGAACAAATATGTCGGCTTTTGTGTAATTTGTGTAATGTTGGTTTTTTCGCTAGAGTCCCTGTCTTACTGAATAGGAGTGTACTTGTGTGGTCAATCATTTCTGCGGCGGGCTGGCCAATTTGGCCTTTGATTTTTGGCTCGGTGGTCGCGTTGGCAATCGTGCTTGAGCGCGTTTGGGCCTTGCGAAAAAAAGACTTGATCCCGGAAAACCTGGTGGCCGATGTGTGCAAAACACTGCCCCAGTTCAAAGACCGGCAAAACATTGCCCGTCTGGAATCACACAGTGCGCTCGGAAGCTTGATGGCTGCAGGGCTGTCTGCGTTCTACAAGAACGAGGACATAGAAACCGCGATGCAGGACAAATCCGTCGGCATTCAAAACGCACTTGAAAAACACCTTGACGTGCTGTCCATGATCGCCAGTGCCGCGCCTTTGATGGGTTTGCTGGGAACGGTCATCGGCATGATCGAGATTTTTGCAGTTCAAGGCTCTGGTGCCCAGACGCCCGAAGCGATTGCCGCTGGCATCGCAGTAGCTCTTTACAACACGGCATTCGGCTTGATTGTTGCGATACCGGCCCTGGTCGCCTATCGACTGTTCCGGATCCGTATCAACGGCCTGCTCGAGGACATGGGAAACTCACTGAAGCCTTTTGAAGACCTGCTGAAACAGCACACCAACTCGCGCAAAGCAGGCTAAGGAGCGGGTCTTTGAGAATCAAGCGTACAACGAGCACGGAAGCACCCGACATCAACCTCATCCCGCTGATCGACGTGTTGTTGGTCATCGTGATTTTTCTTGTTGTGTCCACCACATTCATGCAGCCTAGCCAACTGGAAGTTGATTTACCTGGTACACGAAGTGCTCAGGAAGATGCCACACCGCCTGAAGCACTTCGAATTCGAGTGGGTCGGGATGGCAACTATGCGCTGGGCGCTCAGGGTGTATTGACGGAAACCCAACTTCGCACAGAACTCAGCAAAGTTTTGTCAGCCAAACCTGCAAGCGAGGAACGCAGGGCCATTGTTGAGGCCGATGCGGCTGCCACGCACCAATCGGTGGTGATGGTGATGGACATGCTGGCCTCATTGGGCGTGGCCAAAGTGTCGATTGCCACAGCCGGTGGCAAATCCCCATGAGCACAGATGAACGCAAGGCCAGGATTGAGTCTGCCTTGCTCAATATTTGGTACTCGGGACAAAAACCAGGGCTTGTTACAGGCTTGACCCTGGGTTTACTTGAATGTACCTACAAGGCGTTGCGCTGGGCCACCCGGCAAAATTACAAATCGATCGCCGCAAAGAAAGCAAGCCATCCGCCAGTTTTGGTGGTCGGCAACCTGATTGCCGGCGGTGCAGGAAAAACGCCCATCGTGATGGCAATTTGCCAATACATGGTCGCCCGCGGTGACAAGGTTGGCATCGTGAGCCGGGGTTATGGGCGATCAACAACTGCGCCAATAGTAATTGACCCAGCCAAAAACACACCCGCCGCAATTGAAGCGGGAGACGAGCCGCTGTTTTTAAGCCGTGAAACCGGTTGCCCGGTGGCTGTGTGCGCGGATCGAAACCAAGCGGTCAGGCTTCTTTTGACCCACTTCCCGGATTTGAAATTGATTGTGTCAGACGATGGTCTGCAACACCACAAACTTGCCCGACAACTTGAATGGGTGGTATTTGACCGGCGGGCCCATGGCAATGGCCGCATGTTGCCGGCTGGCCCTCTGCGCGAGCCACTTTCCCGGCTTAATTCGGTGGATGCAGTGCTGTGCTCCAATATTTCGCCCGAATCCTTAAGCAAGTCCTTGAATTGGCCATTGCGAGACAACTGGCATGCGATCCATGTTCAGCTCACTGGCTTTCGGCAACTAAGCTCTGGCCAATTCCTGACAACCGAACAAGCCATGGAACAGTGGAAACCGCTGAAACTGATGGCGTTTTCCGGCATTGGTGATCCAGGCAAATTATTTGATGCGATTCGATCAGCCGGTCTCAATCTTGACGCAAGCCGCGGCCTTCCTGACCATTTCAATTACCCTGGAGACTTTTGCGCACAGTTCGATCAACAAGTGCTGATCACAAGTGGCAAAGATGCCGTAAAATTGGGTGATTCAAACCCAAAAGTGTGGGTGGCCGAGATCAGCGTGAAATTGCCCCCTGCCCTGACACAAGCCCTAGAGGATTGCATTGGACCCACAATTGATTGACATTCTGGTTTGCCCCATCTGCAAAGGGCCGCTTGAAAAACGCCCAAGCGACAGCTATCTGGTATGCAAAGCCGACAAACTTGCATTTCCCGTACGGGACGGAATACCCATCATGCTGGTGGAACAAGCCGAACCCGTATCAACCTCCAACAACTAAGTTTCCATGTTCAAAGCCGTTATCCCGGCCCGCCATGCATCTACTCGCCTGCCCGGCAAACCCCTGCTGGACATTGCGGGAAAGCCCATGGTTGTGCGAGTGGCCGAGCAGGCCTTGAAATCGGGGGCAGACGAAGTCTTGGTCGCCACTGATCACCCGGAAATTGAGTCGGTGTGTATAAACCATGGCTTGCAGGTTGTCATGACCCGTGGCGACTGGCCAACAGGCACCGATCGGATTGCGGAAGTGGCCCAACTCAAAGGCTGGGCCAACGACACCGTGGTGGTGAATGTACAGGGCGATGAGCCCCTGATTGACCCAGCCTTGATTGACCTGGTGGCCAAAGCCTTGCTGGAAGATGCTCAAGACATTGCGACCTGTGGGCATGCAATCGACAACTGGGAAGAATTCAAAAACCCCAATGTGGTGAAAATCGCCATGCGTGAAGACGGCGAAGCACTTTACTTTTCCCGGGCCCCTATTCCTTATCCGCGGGATGCTTATGCCACTGAATCCTGGCCCCAAGGTGTGCCAGCGGGGCAACTGGGCATTCGCCACATTGGTTTGTATGCTTACCGCGCCCGCTTTCTGAAGGTGTATCAAACACTGCCTCCAGCCAGAATTGAAGTGCTTGAATCACTTGAACAACTCAGGGCGCTGGCCAATGGCTTTCGCATAAAAGTGTGTATGATTCAGGATGCCCCGCTTCCCGGGGTAGACACCGCGCAAGACCTGGAGAAAGTCAGGGCATTGTTCGGGTCTCGTTAAGGCTGAACGACCATGAAAAAATATTCGAGCCTGCCCATGGGTAAGTTTTCTGCAAGTTGAAGCACCCATAATCGCAAAGGCCTCGAATAAGAAAAAACGGCCAAAAATATTGCCTGTTGTAAACGACGCATCTTGTACAACAGGCCAGCAGATTTAAAACTCTTGAGGCGACTATGCGTTTAATTCTATTGGGAGCGCCCGGTGCTGGCAAAGGCACGCAGGCGACATTCATCAAGGAAAAGTTTGGCATTCCCCAAATTTCCACTGGCGACATGCTGCGCGCAGCTGTTAAAGCCGGCACCCCCCTGGGTATCGAAGCAAAAAAAGTCATGGACAGTGGCGGCCTGGTGTCCGACGAAATCATCATCAATTTGGTGAAAGAGCGCTTGAAAGAATCCGATTGTGCAAATGGTTATTTGTTTGACGGATTTCCCCGCACCATTCCACAAGCCGAAGCCATGAAAGAGGCCGGCGTAAAAATTGATTTCGTGCTTGAAATTGATGTGCCCCACGACGCGATTATTGACCGCATGAGTGGCCGCCGCACGCACCCGGCCTCGGGGCGCACTTATCACATAAAATTCAACCCTCCGAAACAGGAAGGCATTGATGATGTGACGGGCGAGCCTTTGGTTCAGCGTGATGACGACAAAGAAGAAACCGTCAAGAAACGCCTTGACGTATATGAAAAGCAAACACGCCCCTTGGTGGACTACTACGGCCAATGGGCAGCGACAGGCGATGCCAGCGCGCCACAATATCGCAAAATTGCTGGTGTTGGCAGCGTAGAAGAAATCAAGGCACGCGCCTTTGATGCTTTGAAGTAAAGACCATACACGGCTGCGGCGCCCACAACCTGGGTGCCGCAAGCTGGACAGCACACACCATCAGACAGCAGGCTTGCGAATCAAGCGTTTCGGGTTTAGACCCAAGGCGGCCAACACTGCAAAATAAAGCACGCCGCAAACCCCAATTACCCCCAGTACAGCAGCCACACGCACCAGTGGTGTAGAAGCCATGCTCAGCCAGTCAAACTGCTGATTCATGAGCCACAAGGCAAAGCCCATGGCCGTTGCAGCCACTGACACCTTGATCAAATAAAGCCCCCAACCGCTTGAAGGCGTGTACAGGCCACGCTTGCGCAAGCCCCAATAAAGTACCGTCGCATTCAACACAGCACCAGCACTGATGCTGAGCGGCAAACCCGCATGACCTAGCCAGGGCACCGTGAACAGGTTCATCAATTGAGTAGCCAACACAACCACAATCCCGATTTTCACGGGAGTCCGAATGTCTTGTTTGGCATAAAAACCAGGCGCCAGAATTTTGACCAACACCAAACCAGCCAAGCCCAAACTGTAAGCAATCACGGCCTGGCTAGTCATGGCCACGTCGTTGGCATCAAAGCGCCCATAATGAAACAGCAAGGCCACCAAGGCATCTGAAAACAAGCCCATGCCCACGGCCGCCGGCAGCACAAGCACCACTGTTAGGCGTAAGCCCCAGTCCATCAAGCGTGAATATTCATCGTGGCTGCGTGTGGCCGCAGCAGAAAGCGATGGCAGCAACACAGTACCCAAAGCGACACCCAACAAAGCGGTGGGAAATTCCATCAAGCGATCGCCATAAGAAATCCAGGACACACTGCCCTGCTCCAGATGCGACGCAATATTGGTGTTAATGATCAAACTGATCTGCGCCACTGACACGGCAAGCGTTGCTGGCACCATGTTTTTCAGAACCCGACGAACCTGCTCATCACCCCAAGCTGCCTTAATCGCCCCAAATCCTGCAAAGGGATTGATCAGGCAGTCGGTGCGCGCCAAGCCATACCAAAGCACGGCAACCTGCAAAACACCACCCACCATCACTGCAACTGCAAATGCTTTCACTGCTTGATCAAAATAAGGGGCAAGCAGCAAAGCGCCCGCGATGAAGCTGATGTTTAGCAGCACCGGTGCAAAGGCAGGCAAGGCAAATGAACGGAAAGTGTTCAGCAAGCCCGAGGCCAGTGCGACCATTGAAATAAGAAGAATGTAGGGAAACATCCACTGGGTGAGCAACACGGTGAGTTCAAACTGTTCACTACCCTGCGCAAGCCCGCTGGCCATGCCCATGACCACCCAACTGCCACCCAATACACCAGCCACAACAATCAGCAACAAAACGATGAACAAGAGAGAACTGACGCGCCGGGCCAGGTCAACCGCTGCTGATTTTCCTTGTGTGGCGTTGGTCTGGGACAAAATTGGAATGAAAGCCTGCGAAAAAGCACCTTCTGCAAACAGTCTGCGCAAAAGGTTGGGAATTCGAAAAGCAATAAAAAAGGCATCGGATTCAGCCCCGGCCCCCAAGAGCCGCGCAGTGATTGTCTCTCGGATCAAACCAGTGATCCGAGAGAGCATGGTCATGGCACTGACCGCAGCGGCCGATTTCAATAAATTCATATAGTGATTGTGAAAGGGCTAGTATTTTGTTAAAATTGCAGGTTTTCGAATTCTACACCCCTTGGAGCCTCAGCAATATGGCCAACTCAGCACAGGCGCGCAAGCGCGCAAAACAAGCCGCCAAAGCAAATGCGCACAATTCAGCCATTCGCTCAGCGATGAGAACCGCAGTTAAAAAAGTACGCGCTGCTGTTGAAGCAGGCGACAAAGCCGCCGCTCAGGCAGTTTATCGCGAAACAACAAGCATTCTGGATCGCGTTGCAGACAAAGACCTGATCCACAAAAACAAAGCCTCACGTAACAAGTCACGCTTGTCAGCACTTGTGAAAGGCATGGCCGCCTAATAGGCCTTAAGAGGCCTTAAGAGGCCTTAAGGTTTTAATTTGCTCCACATAGAAAAGCCCCTTGATTGAAAGGGGCTTTTTGTGTTGCCGAATTCTGTTGCCAAAGCCAAGCCGGCTTTGGAAACCATCCCTGAGAAATTGACTACTCGGGGTCAGGCAACAGACAGGCATCCAGCAGTTGCAAATCGTTGTCACGCGCAAAGTTCAATACAAAAGTCATGGCCATGGGCTCAATGTCTCGCAAGCGCTCATCGACCACAACGCACTTTACATTGTTCATCAAGATTGGCTTGGCGTAGGGACTGTAAGCCAGGTGTTGCTGGCTCTGCTGGCGGCCAGGCGGGCGGTAACAAGACAACACACCGCAAAGACGTTCGGCCCAGTCTGAAGGACGAAAGGGCCGCCCTCCCGACGTGAGTCCGAGAATAAAAAATTCCTTGGGCTTGACCTTGGGTGGTTCAGCCATAACCGAATAGCTCCTGAGGTACACACGCACCCCGACATTTAATTTTGTAAGTATTGTCGGGGTTGATTCTTACAGCGCGCTGAAGAACCAGCGAGGGTCTACTTAAGCTCGATCGATGCGAGCATAAGCCGAGTGATTGTGAATTGATTCGAAGTTTTCCGCTTCTACTGTGTATTGACCCACTTGCGAGAACTTGTTCATGGCAATGGCCACATCTCGAACCAAATCTTCCACAAACTTCGGGTTGTCGTAGGCACGCTCAGTCACATACTTTTCATCGGGGCGCTTGAGCAAACCATACAGTTCGCAGGAAGCCTGCTGCTCAATCGCGGAAATAAACTGTGCAATGTCCACATCTTCTTTCAACTGCACGCGCGCGGTGACGTGCGAACGCTGGTTGTGCGCACCATACTCAGAAATCTTCTTGGAACAGGGGCACAAACTGGTCACCGGAACAACCACTGTGAGGTAAATGTCTTGGCCTGTCGCAGTGGCTGAACCTTCGAGGGTCAACTGATAGTCCATCAGGCTTGAAACGCCGCTAATGGGCGCAACCTTGGACAGGAAATAAGGCAGTTCCATCTTGATGCGACCAGAAGGTGCGTCCAAACGCTGCAACATTTCAACCAGCATGACACGGAAACCGCTGACCGTCAGCACAGTGCCCTGCGCTTCCTCCAGCAAAGCAATGAAACGAGACATGTGCGTGCCTTTTTGATCGGCAGGCAGAAACACGGTCATTTCGAACTCGGCCACAGAGGGCATCGGCTTTTGGCCTTGAAGCTCAATCAGAACTGGGTACTTGACAGAACGAATGCCCACCGATTGGATTGCAATGTGGCGGGTGTCGATGGTGCTTTGGACGTCGGGAATGGCCTGGTCAATTGGGTTAGTGGCCACGGCATTCTCCAAGCCTTTGTCACGTGTATTCATAACTTCCTCATGTGTTCGCGGCACGCCCTGCTACATGGCGTACCACATTGGTGTGGCGATCAAAGAGCTCGCCATAGTGCTGCTTGATGGACGTTTCTATGCCTTGGGCGTCCAGTCCAAGATTCTTGAGCAGGAGAGCGGGGTCTCCATGGTCGATGAATTCATCGGGCAAGCCGAGTTGCAACACTGCGTTATTAAATCCTTGGGCGTGCAAGTGTTCGGTCACGGCTGAACCTGCGCCACCCATGATACAGCCCTCTTCAATGGTCACAAAGCTGTAGCGCTGCTCGGCAAACCGTTGTAACAATTCTGCATCAATTGGCTTGACCCAGCGCATGTCCACCACGGTGGCACCCAGCGCTCGGCCAGCCTCAAGGCTTGGTTCACACATGGAGCCAAATGCCAAAATTACAAGTTTATGCTCCGATTCATCGGGCGAATAACGCACAATTGCCTTGCCAATTTCAAGGGAATCGAGTGATTCGTCAGCGACTATACCGGGGCCCATACCGCGCGGGTAGCGAACCGAAGCGCAGCCGGGGTAGTGATAAGCGGTTGTAAGTAATTTGCGACACTCATCCTCGTTGGAGGGAGCGGCAATCACCATGTTGGGAATGCAACGCAGGTAAGCAATGTCGTAATTGCCCGCGTGCGTTGCACCGTCGGCCCCCACCAAGCCGGCGCGGTCCAGCGCGAAAGTAACGTCGAGATTCTGCAAGGCGACGTCATGTATCAGTTGGTCATAGGCGCGCTGCAAAAATGTTGAATAAATGGCCACCACGGGCTTCATGCCCTCGCAGGCCAAACCGGCCGCGAAGGTGACTGCGTGCTGTTCTGCGATACCGACATCAAAGTAGCGCGAAGGGAAGCGACGCTCGAATTCAACCATGCCGGAACCCTCGCGCATGGCTGGGGTAATGCCCACCAGTTTGCGATCGGATTGCGCCATGTCGCACAACCACTTGCCAAAAATTTGGGTGTAGGTAGGGGGCTTAGGTGTACTTGATTTTTGAATACCGATGCTGGGATCGAACTTGCCCGGGCCGTGGTATAGCACGGGATCTTGCTCGGCCAGCTTGTAGCCTGCGCCCTTTTTGGTAATCACATGCAGGAAGATCGGGCCTTTCATTGCACGCAGGTTTTGCAGCGTGGGCACAAGTGCGTCCAGATCGTGGCCATCAATGGGGCCGTAGTAATTAAACCCAAATTCCTCGAACAGTGTGGCCGGGCTCATCATGCCTTTGACATGCTCTTCAAGCCGGTGCGCCAGTTCATACAGGGGTGGGGCCACACCCAATATGCCCTTGCCCACTTCCTTCACATTGTTCAACATGCGGCCCGACAACAACTTGGCCAAGTACTTGTTCAGCGCGCCCACAGGCGGTGAAATGGACATGTCGTTGTCGTTCAAAATCACGAGCAAATCAATGTCGGGCGTTACACCGGCGTTGTTCAAGGCTTCAAAGGCCATGCCTGCGGTCATGGAGCCGTCGCCAATTACAGCAATGTGTTTTCGGTTCACGCCCAGGTTGCGTGAGGCAACCGCCATGCCCAAGGCAGCGGAAATGGAGGTGCTGGAATGTGCAGTACCAAAGGCATCGTACTCAGATTCCGAACGCTTTGGAAAACCGGAGATGCCGCCGTATTGGCGCAAACCCGGCATGGCATCGCGCCGGCCAGTCAAAATTTTATGCGGGTAAGTTTGGTGGCCCACGTCCCACACCACGCGATCATTTGGGGTGTTGAACACATAATGCAAGGCCACGGTTAATTCGACCGTTCCCAGGTTAGATGACAAATGCCCGCCGGTTTTGGCCACTTGCTCCACGATGTAATTGCGCAACTCGTCTGCCAGCTTGGGCAGCTGGTTTTCAGACAGTCGCCGCAGGTCTGCGGGGCAATCAATTTTTTTCAGCAGATCGGTCATGATTTCCGGTTTGTAATCAGTTCTACAAGGGTTTCCAGCGGGGCGCGGCGCGGGGCAGCAATAACCTCACAGGCTGTGAAAGCCTGTTCTCGCAGCCGGGCCAAAAGTGCTTTGGCTTCGCCCAAGCCCATCAAACTCACCATGGTGGGTTTGTTGTTCAGCGCGTCTTTGCCCGATGTTTTACCGAGCACCTCACTGGTGGACTCCACGTCTAATATGTCGTCTATTACCTGATATGCCAAGCCCAAACAATGGGCATAGGCCTCTAATCCATTCTTCTCAACGGCCGAAAGCGCTGTATTGCTGACATATCCCATGCGAACTGACGCCGAGATCAAGTCACCTGTTTTGCGCGCGTGCATATTGGCAAGCGACTGCAAGTCCATAGGCTTGCCCACATGCGCAAGGTCTATTGCCTGCCCGGCAGCCATGCCTTGCAAACCAGAGGCGCCGGCCAAGGCTGCAATTTGCTGTATGCGAACCTGAACATTACCCTGGTCCGATTCAGCCAGCCATTGAAAAGCAAGCGTTTGTAGTGCATCACCTGCCAACAGGGCAAAAGCCTCACCAAACTTCACATGACAGGTTGGTTTGCCACGGCGAAGTACATCATTGTCCATGCTGGGCAAATCGTCGTGCACCAAAGAATAGGCATGCATGGCTTCGATGGCGCAGGCCGCATCGCTTAACTCACTGGCTGGTGTCTCCACTGCATGGCCGGCGGCGAATACCAACATGGCGCGCAAGCGCTTTCCGCCATCCAGCAAGGCATATTCAATTGCAGCATTCAGCTCACTGGAAGGACCTTTGGACTGGTTTAACTTTTTTGCCAATGCTGTTTCAAAACCCGCGCGGGTCTCATCAAACCAGTTCAACTGAATGGGCTGGGCGAAGCTCACTGTGCACCTTCATCAGCGGGTTTGTTCAATGTTTGTTCAATCTCGGTGACCTCTTTGCGAACCTGGCTTAACCGGTCCCTGCAATACTTCACGAGATAGGCCCCACGTTTGTAATCGGTCAGCAATTGATCCAGGCCAAGATTCTGGGAATCCATGGTATTCACCAAAGCCTCAAGCTCGGCCACTGCTTCTTCAAAAGAGGCTGGCACCGCTTGGGCATTGTCGACTGGCGCTGTTTTCGATTTGCTTGGGCTCATTGTGCTGCTGTGCGTGATGCAAAGTCCTCCATTTTACTGCGACTTTGTCCAAAGGCGAAAAGTCTTTGGCCGGAATGCAGACTAAAGGGTACAATCCCACTTTCTCTTTTTGTTCAACAGGTTAATTTGCATCAGTGTCGATCAGGGACACTGTTGGAGGAGGTCCCCGGGATCATGTCCGATTTGAGTGATTTGTCCAATGTGTCACATGCCGTGACGCAATCAAGTTTACAGCCTCATGTTTCAACGTATTTCGATGAACATGTTTTGAAGGATGAAATCCAACTACTCTATCGAGACGGACCGGGTTACGTCGGTCACACCCATTGGGTGCCCGAGTGCGGCGACTGGAGGTCACTTCCGTGGGAAGGCGACGGCCGCATTCTAGTCAACAACGGCTCTGAAATCGAGCTTTTGTCCAATGTGTGTCGCCACCGTCAAGCCATTATGTTGAAAGGCCATGGCAATTCCAGCAATATCGTTTGCCCGCTTCACCGCTGGACTTACGATTTGAAGGGTGAATTGCTGGGCGCACCGCATTTTGCGCAGCAACCTTGCACAAAACTTCAGTCGTATCCATTGCAGAACTGGCGCGGCCTGCTGTTCAATTCCGGGCGTAACGTGCTTGAGGATCTGAAAAATGTTCCGTTTCTCGCAGAGATCGATTTCTCGGAATTTCAACTGGATTCCGTAAAAACCAATGTGCTGCCCTACAACTGGAAGACCTTCATTGAGGTTTATCTAGAGGATTACCACGTTGAGCCCTTCCACCCTGGCCTTGGCCAGTTTGTAAGTTGCTCGGATTTGCAGTGGTACTACGGCGAGAACTGGAGCGTGCAATCGGTGGGTGTGAAAGCAGGCCTGCGTCGCCCAGGCACGCCGGTATACCGGCAATGGCACGAAGCCGTGAAAAAGTTCAGCAACGGCGTAGAACCCAAGTACGGCGCAATCTGGTTTTGCATGTACCCCAACATCATGGTGGAGTGGTACCCGCATGTGCTGGTTGTTTCCACGCTGCACCCCAAAGGCCCTCAGGAAACACTGAATGTGGTCGAATTTTATTACCCCGAGGAAATTCGTCTGTTTGAAAGGGAATTCGTGGAGGCTGAACAAGCAGCCTACATGGAAACCGCTGTTGAAGACGATGAAATTGCCGAGAGAATGGACGAAGGCCGCCGGGTGCTGATGGATCGAGGGGAACACGACGCAGGCCCCTATCAAAGCCCGATGGAAGATGGCATGGCGCACTTTCACTCCTGGTATGGGGCTCAAATGAGCCCTACACATAAACAGTCAGGGAAACTGAAAAAAACCTTCTGACCGGCAAAACCACGCATCGTCAAAATCAATATCGCGATTTGTATTTTTGTTTAATCTTTTTCTGGTACATTGATTAGACAAAAATAAAACTCTGGATATATTTAGATGATGCGTGGCTCCAATTCCTTGGACGGGCCCGTTGTACGCAGTGGCGGCCCCGCCTACCAGCAAATCAGTGAAGTTCTGACCGATGAAATTTTCAGGCAAACCTGGAAAGTCGGTGAACCACTGCCCAATGAAAAAAAACTGTCGGACCGTTTTCAGGTGTCAATCGGCACTATTCGCCGCGCAATTGAATCACTGGAAAAATCTGGACTGGTGACAAAAATGCAGGGGCTCGGGACATTTGTGACCGACAAAGCCTTGCCTTCACCGGTATACGATCGGGCAGATCCCTTCAAACTCAATGACCATTGGGCAACCGAGTACGCGGGTACCGAAGTAAAAACCGAGTTGATCAGCCTGGAGAGTATTCAGGCTGACACCGAAGAATCTCGAGCCCTGGGTATCGCCTTGGGCGATCCAATCTGGTTGATTGAAGTTCGGCACATGCTGCACACCCAACTGATTGCTTACGAACAGCTGTGCCTCTCCAAAAAGGTTTTTCCGAAGTTGAGCATTGAAATGCTGCAGAAATCGGCTGGCAACTTGTACCGTTTGGCCTCCGAGGTGTTTCAAATGCGGATTGGCCAGATGACCGATGAAGTGTCGGTGAAGTCGATGGAGCCCCGTATCGCGAGCCTGTTCAATAAAATTCCGGATGCGCCCAGTCTGCGTGTATTTCGCATTACCCATTCGATGGACAACACGCCGCTGGAGAAACGGGAGGTGTGGCTTGATCCGAGCTTTGCACATTACAAAGCCACGCCCGAATTGTCCTGATCATTCATCCACGTCCGGAAGCCAAGCTACAATCTGCCCCCATGCAAGCACTCTGGATGTTAATGGCCTGCCTGTGTTTCGGCACCATGGGCCTGATGGTTAAACTCGCGGGCACCCATGCCACATTGGGTGAAATTGTTCTTTTTCGCGGTGCAGTGCCAGCCATTGCAATCACCGTTTGGGCTCTGCTTCAGGGCCTTAGCCTGAAAAGCCCGGTTGCCTTTCTTCATTTGAAACGAAATGTTGCAGGAATTATTGCCATGTGGTGCGGCTTTTATGCGACCACGCAATTGCCCCTGGCCACGGCGACCACACTGATGTACACCTCCCCCCTGTTCATTGCCCTGATCTTGTGGCTTTGGTATGGGCAATCCAGAAATCGCCTGGAGCAGTTCGCAATTGCAATCGGCTTTTCTGGTGTCATTGCGGTTCTTCAACCCGTGTTTTACGGCAACCAACTACAAACTGCCCTTATAGGCCTGAGTGCTGGTGCGGTGTCTGCCGTGGCTTACATGCAATTAAAAAGCCTTGGGCAGGCCCGCGAACCCGAGTGGCGAACCGTGCTGTACTTCGCAGGCACAGCCACAGTCACATCGTTGGTGTACATCATTGGCTTCGGGGAATTTGAGGTGTTCAAGGCTCCAGATACCGATTGGACCTTGTTGTGGCTTGTGGCGCTGGGGTTTTTTGGTGGTGCAGGCAATCTGGCGCTGACCCGTTCATTCGGAAGCGGCTCAACCTGGCTTTCAGCCGCTTTGCAATACTGCACAATTCTGGTGTCGACATTCTTTGGAATTGTGGTGCTGGGCGACATTCCCACCAGCACAACCTGGTTGGGTGTTTTACTGATTATTGCCTGCGGAGCAATGTCTTCTTATGCAACCCACCAGAGAAAACTGGTGGGCGAGTAGTTGTTCAATGATGGTGATGAAGTATCTCGGCCAAAATCGCGATTAGAGCCACGCCTGACCCAATACACAGCAACTGCACCACACTTTCCTTGATTTTCACACGCTGCTGCATTTGCGGAATCAGATCGGCCACCGCCACATAAATGAAGCTGGCTGCCGCAAACACCAAGGCATAGGGCAGTAAAGCCTGCAATTCCGTGAACAAGGTGTAACCCAAACCTGCGCCCAACACTGCAGCCAAACCAGCAACCGACATCAGCTGCAAGGCTTTTTTGCGAGCAATTCCGGCATTCACCAGCACCAGATAATCCCCGGTTTGTTGCGGAATTTCATGCAACACCACACTCAGCGTGGTCACCAAACCCAACTCGAAATCAACCAAAAATGCACTGGCCACCAACAAGCCATCGGCAAAGTTGTGAATGGAATCGCCCACCACAATCAACAAACCACCGCGGCGCGCCTCGCGTTTGTCGAAACCATGGTGGTGGTCGTGTCCATCGTGCTCGTGGTGATGGCTGTGGCGAAAAATTGAAAACTTTTCCAGCACAAAGAAAAACAGCAAACCCGCCAGCAACAGGGCAAACAAGTTGTGATGATCCATGCCCTTGTCCAGCGCTTCGGGCAACAAATGCAAAAGCGATGCGCCCAGAAGTACACCAGCAGACACGCTCACCATGGGCTCAAGCGAGCGGGCGATGTGTCGTGCTGTTAACAATGCAGATGCAAAAATGGCCAAGGCCGTGCCCAGGGCAGCGGCCAGGAGAACAAGCGGTAAACTGGATTGCACGATTGATTGGGTCCGAGATTAGATCAGGTTCTTGCCCCGCAAGAACTCAAGCGCCTGATTGTACGCCTGTTTCGCCACGGTGGAATTGTAGGTGGGGCGATAATCGGCGTGGAAACCGTGCTGAGCCTTGTCAAATACGGTGATGCTGCTGGCCTTTGCAAATGGATTTTTTTCGGCTTCGGCGAGGGCTTTTCTCATTTGCTCTACGGTGTCCAGCGGGATTGAGCTGTCTTCCGAACCATACAAACCCAACACCGGCGCTTTCAGTTTCGAAGCCACATCCACCGGGTGTGCAGGCGTTAATTCGGTTTTTGCCCCAACCAGGCGACCATACCAGGCCACCCCTGCCTTCACAGCCGGCTGGTGTGCTGCGTACAACCAAGTAATGCGGCCACCCCAACAAAACCCGGTGATCGCGAGTTTTTTTACATCCGCACCCTCGGAGCCTGCAAATTCCACACACTTGTCCAGGTCGGCCATCACTTGTTGGTCGTCCATTTTCGCAATGACATTTTCCAGAATGGCAGCCACGGTGGCATATTGCCCCGGCTCGGAATGGCGAAAGAAAATCTCGGGGGCCAGGGCATAGAAACCCGCTTGAGCAAACCGTCTGCACACGTCTTCCAAATAAGCATGCACACCAAAAATTTCAGGCACCACCAAAATTACGGGCGCATTCTTTTTAGCCTTTGGGTAAGCGCGATAAGCAAACATGTCATCGTCGCCCACATCCACAAACACGCGACCTTCTTCAAGACCATCGCCAGGCGTGGTAATGGCTTGGGCCAACACAGGCGATGCAGCTGCCGCAAACCCCCCAACCGTGAAACCTTTCAGCACAGTGCGGCGGCTTATGGACAGCTTGCCGCCACCCGTCAGTGCTTTTAGATGTTCCTGATGTTCCTGGTTTTTAATGTTGTTTGCGCTATCGCTCATCCCATGCTCCTGATGTTTAATGTGCCTCTTCCCAATTGTTGCCAACGCCGCAACCCACCTCCAGTGGAACTCGAAGCTTGGCCACCTGCGTCATGATTTCAGGTACACGTTTCTGAATCAATTCGAGTTCACCCTTGGGTACTTCGAAAATAACTTCGTCGTGAACCTGCATGATCATCTTTGTGTTGAGTTGTTCTGCCTTCAACCAAGCCGACAATTCAACCATGGCCATTTTGATCAGGTCTGCTGATGTACCCTGCATGGGCGCATTGATCGCAGCCCGTTCAGCACCGGCCCTGCGCGGGCCATTCGGGCTTTTAATTTCAGGCAGCCACAACCGGCGCCCGAACACGGTTTGTACAAAGCCGTCTTCTTTGGCTTGTGCGCGTACATTGTCCATAAATTTCGCCACACCAGGATAGCGGGCAAAGTAACGGTCAATGTAGAGTTTGGCAGCTTCTCGGGTAATACCCAGATTGCCAGCCAAGCCAAAGGCACTCATGCCATAGATAAGACCGAAGTTAATCACCTTCGCAGTACGGCGATGGTCGGATGTGACCTCGTTCAAACCCACTCCGAAAATTTCTGACGCTGTGGCACTGTGAATATCCAAGCCCTCATTGAAAGCGTGAATCAGGGCCTCATCGCCTGAAATATGCGCCATGATGCGCAACTCAATTTGTGAATAATCAGCGGAAACCAAGACACAGCCCGGTGCTGCAATAAAGGCCTCTCGCACCCGGCGACCCTCTGCGGTACGTACAGGAATGTTTTGCAAGTTGGGATCATTGCTGGCCAGGCGGCCAGTAACTGCCACGGCTTGCGCATAGTTGGTGTGCACACGCCCTGTACGCGCATTGACCATGCGGGGCAATTTGTCGGTGTAAGTGCTTTTCAGTTTGGCCAGTGACCGGTGTTCGAGCAACTTCGCGGGCAGGGGATAATCTTCAGCCAATTTGCTGAGCACTTCTTCATCGGTGGAGGGTGCGCCACTGGCGGTTTTTTTCACCACGGGCAAACCCAGCTTGTCGAACAACAGGTCGCCGATTTGCTTGGGCGAGTTCAGGTTAAAACTACCACCAGCCAATTCAAAGGCTTGCTCTTCAATCAACTTTAGCTTGTCAGCAATTTCAACGCTTTGGGCTTCAAGCTTGTCGGAATCGATTAATACACCATTGCGCTCCACTTCGAACAGCACCTGCCCGAAAGGCAACTCCACATCGCGGTACAGCTTGGCAAGTTCTGGCACCTTGTCGAGCTCGGCTTTCAAGGTGTGGGCCAGGCGCAAGGTGACTTCAGCATCTTCGGCAGCGTACTTGGTGGCTGTGTCGATAGGCACCTGGTCAAAGGTAATTTGACTGGCACCCTTGCCTGCCACTTCTTCATACTTGATGGTGTTGTAGTTCAACCAGCGCAGGGCCAAAGCATCCATGCCGTGGGGCTTGTGGGCCTCTAGAATGTAGCTGGCCAGCATGGTGTCTTCAAAAAGGCCCTTCACCCACACGTCGTGATTGGCCATCACATGCAAGTCATATTTGGCGTTCTGGGCAATTTTGGGCGAATCGGAATCCTCAAACCAAGGCTTCAGGAATGCCAGCACCTCGGCCAATGGCAATTGTGGCTCGGCGGTCAAATCTTGGTGCGTCAGTGGAATGTAATAGCCCACACCTGGTTTCACTGAAAATGAAAGGCCCACAATGCGCGCATTCATGGGTTCCAGCGAATCGGTTTCAGTGTCAAAGGCCACCGGCGTTTTGCTGGCCGCAGCGGCTTTCAATTCCACCAACAAAGCGTCAAGCTGCACTTGGGTTTGAACGCAAATGGTTTCAATCGAATCCACAGCCTGTGTGGGCGCATCAAACAGGCTCATTGAACTGCCATCGGGTGGACCATCTGCTTTGGGTTTGGCCGTAACCTCGTCCTCAGCCACGCCGCCCAGGGCGCGGAACCATGTCTTGAATTCGAAACGCTGAAACAGTTGCTTCAACGCTTCTTTGTTTTCAGCATTTGCTTTCAGTTGCTCTTCAATGTGGCGGCGCAACTCAAACTCGCAATCTGTTTTGATGGTGACCAGGGTTTTGCCTGTGGGCAACCAGTCCAGCGCTTTTTGAAGGTTCTCGCCCACTTTGCCGCCAATTTTGTCGGCATTGGCCACCACGCCATCCAGGGTCTTGTACTCCGCCAGCCACTTCGCAGCGGTTTTTGGCCCCACCTTTTCCACACCAGGCACGTTGTCTACGGTGTCGCCCACCAGCGTCAGGTAATCAACAATTTGTTCCGGGTACACACCGAACTTTTCAAACACGGCGTCCCGAGTCATGACCGCATTTTTCATGGTGTCCACCAGGCGAACCTTGTCATTCACCAGTTGGGCCATGTCTTTGTCGCCCGTGGACACAATCACCTCATCAAAGCCCTGCTCAAGCGCCACTTGAGCCAAGGTACCAATCACATCGTCCGCTTCAATACCGGGCTCCATCACGATGGGCCAACCCATGGCGCGGGTCACTTCATGAATGTGAGGGATCTGAGCGGCAAGGTCTTCGGGCATGCTGGCCCTGTTCGCCTTGTATTCGGGGTAAATGTCGTCACGAAAGGTTTTACCCGGCGCATCGAACACACAGGCGATACAATTGGAGGTGATATCGTCAGTGTTGTAATCTGCACGCAGGCGTCGAAGCATGTTAACCATGCCATAAATGGCACCAGTGGGCTCGCCTGCGCGGTTTCGCAAATCGGGCATGGCATGAAAGGCACGGTACAGGTAGCTCGACCCATCAACCAGGAGTAATCGCTTCATATGACAACCAAAAATAAGAATATTCCGACATTGCGCCACCTACCCTCCAAAGAACAATCCACCGCAGTGAAGGCCAGAGAGTCGTGGCATGTGTTGGGAATTATGGCAGAGTTCATTGAGGCGACTGAGAAGCTGTCAGCAATTCGCCCTTCGGTGTCCATTTTCGGCAGCGCCCGAACCCCCGTGGATCACCCCTACTACGCGCTGACTGAGAAAATTGCCAGGGCACTGTCTGACTCGGGTTTTGCGGTAATCAGTGGTGGTGGGCCAGGCATTATGGAAGCCGCCAACAAAGGGGCCTATGCGGGCGAATCGCCCAGCGTGGGTTTGAATATTGAGCTGCCGTTCGAGCAAAGCGGCAATGCATACCAGAATATTTCCCTGACTTTTCGCCACTTTTTTGCCCGCAAAGTGGCATTTGCAAAGTACGCCAGTGCCTATGTCGTAATGCCAGGCGGATTCGGTACGCTCGATGAAATGTTTGAGGCCCTCACGCTGATACAAACCAACAAAGGCAGGCGCATTCCCATTATTTTGGTGGGCTCCAAGTTCTGGGCGGGCCTGATTGATTGGGTAAAAAGCCATTTGTTGGGCGAGGGAATGATCAGCCCTAGCGACATGGATCTGTTTGAAGTGGTTGAAACACCGGAGGAGGTACTGAAATGCATATTCCACTTCTACGAAAAACGCACCTTCAATCCATCAGACAGTGAAACAGAGAAGCTGTTGGACTTATAAAGCAGGGTCAAACACAGGTAAAATCCGGGGTGCTCACGACCCTACTCAGGACTTTGAATGGCTGTTTTTACGCGCATTACCCAAACAGAACTGCAACAATGGCTGCAAGGCCGGGATTGTGGTGAACTGCTTTCATTTGAGGGCATTGAGTCGGGCATTGAGAACACCAATTACTTTGTGAATACCTCCACAGGGCGCTTTGTTCTAACCCTGTTTGAAAAACTGAAGGCAGAGGACTTGCCGTTTTACCTGGGCCTCATGAAACATTTGGCCAAAAAGGGCCTGGCCGTACCCGGCCCGATTCCCAATGGTCAAGGTGAATTGTTCAACGCACTCAACGGCAAGCCTGCTACATTGGTGAATTGCCTCAGCGGCAAATCTGTCGAGCACCCCAACGCCATTCAATGCCGAGAAATCGGAAAGTTTTGTGCACAAGCGCATCTTGCGGTGGCTGATTTTCCGGGCAATACGCCCAACCCCCGTGGGCTGGCATGGATTGAAAGTGCGATGAATGCTCTCGATTCGCACCTGCCAGCCTCTGTTCGTGAACTGTTGCACAGCGAAGTGAACCACCAAAAAGCAGTTGCAGAACGCCTTGCCTACAAAATGCTGCCCAAAGGGGCAGTGCACGCGGACTTGTTTCGCGACAATGCCCTGATGCAAGGCGACGCACTTGGCGGCGTGATCGATTTTTATTTTGCTGGCGTCGATACATTTCTGTTCGACCTCGCAGTGACCGCGAACGACTGGTGTATCCAGCTGTCTACCGGAGAATTGAATCCTGAATTGCTTGGTGCCCTGCTTGACGGTTATCAATCTGAACGCCCACTGAGTGCGCATGAGTGCGAACTTTGGCAAGACATGCTGCGCGCGGCGGGTCTTCGCTTCTGGGCCTCCAGACTTTACGATTTTTACATGCCACGCGAGGCAGAAGTGCTGAACGTGAAAGACCCCAAACATTTTGAACGCGTATTGCTTGCCCGCAGGCAGGGAATACCGCTTGCCCCTCAACCGAATTAAGGAAGTAAACAATTGGCCAACTACGTACATACTTGCCCGCCCAGTGCGGGATGGGATTGGCTGATGCAGGGCTTGCAGCTTTTCCGCAGCAAACCAGGTGAAATGTTCCTGTTCGGCAACACTTATCTGTTCATTATTCTTTTCATTGGAATCCTGATTCCGTTTATCGGTGCCGCGGCAGTGGCCATTGCATCGCCTGCCTTGGGTTTTGGCATTATGCTGGCTGGCAAAATGGGCCAAAAAGGTTTGCGGGTCAGCCCCAGTGTTTTGTTCAATGCCTTTAATCAAGACAACAGAAAGCACCTGCAATCCTTGTTGATTTTGGGAGCAATTTACACCGCGTGTTTCGCCTTCATCCGGCTACTTGCGCACCTTGTTCTTGGGGCGCAGCCCACCGTGTCAATTGAGGATCTCCAAAAGGCCGATGCAGCCACCAGTGCGGCGTTTATGGAATACATGGTGCTTTACATGATTTTTATTGGCATCACCAGTATTCCGGTACTGTTGGCTTTCTGGTTCGCACCGGTGTTGGTGGTTTGGCACAATATGAAACCCATGCAGGCCCTTTTTTCTAGCTGGATTGCTGTGTGGCGAAACAAAGGCAGCTTTCTGATTTATGGCATGGGTTGGCTTATTTTGGGTTTGGGTTTTTCATCGGTGTTCGTTGTTTTATTCACGTTGTTGGGCTTGCCTGCCGCGTTCGTGAGTGCACTGAACATGATGTGCGTGGCGCTGGTGATGGCGGTGTCGCTATGTACCTTTTACCCAAGCTACAAAGCGGTGTTTGAGCACGATCCAACCGAGTAACTGGGTTGGGTTCCGCTTTCTCGGCGCTCGTTAACCGCCCACTTGGCTTGGGTTCCGATCTCTCGCCACTTTGTTGGTAGCTCAATCGGCTTGGGTTTCAATCTCTCGCCAGAAAACCTTTATCCCTTGCTGAGCCTTGCGATGCCTGAGAACGACCCTCCTAAACTGCGGGTCGGG